>CAYRIJ010000437.1:0-2501 GCA_964424285.1 uncultured bacterium | reverse complement strand
TCGTCCCCGGCTCCCGCTTCACCCTGGAGGATCATCCCCGGATGGACTTCAACCGGGAGTACCTGCTCCTCCGGGTGAACCACTGGGGGAACCAGCCCCAGGTCCTGGCCGAGGAGTCGGGCCAGGCCGAAGGGGAGCCGGTCTACTCCAACACCTTCGACTGCATCCCCGCCGACGATCCGCTGAGCCCCCGCCGGATCACCCCGCCTCCCCGCCTGGAGGGGCCCCAGACCGCGCTGGTGGTCGGCCCGGCGGGGGAGGAGATCTACCCGGACAACTTCGGTCGCATCAAGGTCCAGTTCCACTGGGACCGGGAGGGTCAGGACGACGAGCGGAGCTCCTGCTGGGTCCGGGTGGGGCAGACCTGGGCCGGCCCGGGCTGGGGCTCGATGTTCATACCCCGGATCGGGATGGAGGTGGTGGTGAGCTTCCTGGAGGGCGACCCGGACCACCCCCTGGTCACCGGCTGCGTCTACAACGGGGACAACCCGCCCCCCTATCCGCTTCCCGACGAGAAGACCAAGAGCACCATCCGGTCCGCGACCTCCCCGGGAAGCAACGGGTTCAACGAGCTCCGGTTCGAGGACGCGGCCGGGAACGAGGAGGTGTTCCTGCACGCCCAGAAGGACTGGGTGGCCCGGGTGGAGCACGACGAGTCCCAGAGCATCGGAAACGACGAGAACCGGAACGTCGGCCACGACCAGACCATCACCGTGAAGAACAAGCAGACGATCAAGGTCTCCGAGGGCCCGGCCGAGCTGTTCGTGGACGGCGACAACCGGGTGGTGATCGTCGACAAGCAGTACTACCGGTTGTCCAAGACCTCCTACCAGGAGGATACCGAGAAGAGCGAGAGCCGGGTGAAGGACAACTGGACCACGGTGGACCAGGGAAAGATCGAGATCAAGGCCACCGCCAACACCATCACCCTGGACTCCGGGAAGATCGAGCTCAAGGTGGGGGGGAGCACCATCACCATGACCCCGGCCGGGATCGAGATCTCGGCGCCCAAGATCACCGTCCAGGCCACCGGCGAGGCCAAGCTGGGCGGGGCCTCGGTGGAGGTCGCCGCCGACGCCCTGTGCAAGGTGGGGGGAGCCACGGTCCAGGTGAGCGCCACCGGTCCCTGTAGCGTGGCCGGGAAACCCACCACGGTGACCGCCACCGGCCCACTCACCCTGAGCGGCACCCCGGTCAAGGCGAACTGAAGCCGGCGGGGATCCCCGGCCCCGGCGCGGTCAGAGCGGCGATTTGCCGAGGTTCACCGGCTCGTGGGGGACCTCGCGTCCCTCCACCCGGATCTCCATGCCTTCCAGCTCGTCCACCTCGGGGGCTTCCCGGGTGGGGAGGGTGACCGGAAGCATCCGGGGGGGGCGGGCCAGGGCGCTCCAGACCAGGGTCACCAGATCCTCGTCCTTCCGGATCCAGACGGTGTGGAGGTGGACGCGCACCTCCATGGCCTCGCCCCGGAAGGCCATGGTCACCCTCGGGACCTCTCCGGGGAGGCGGAACCGCCGTTCGCCGGCCACGTCGAGCCCGACCAGGGAAACCGGCTCGTCCCCGCGCAGGAGCGGCACGGCCAGGCCGGGCGACGCCCCATTGAAGAACTCCCGCCGCATCCGCCGGTCGAGATCCGGATCGGCGATCCGGTCGGCGTGGTCCGCGGGCACGACCCCCAGCTCCACCTCCCGGAGCCGCGCGGGCTCGGGGGCGGAGAAGGGCGGGCCGAAGCCGCCCAGCGCCGAGCGGGGATACCAGCTGCGCCCGAACCATCCCAGCCCGGCGGGGATCGGCTGCCGCCACCAGAGCGCGGGGTCCTTGACCACGATCCGTTCCGGGGTGAGGAGATCCTCGGGGTCCTCGAAGTTGGGGAGGGGGCGGCCGAAGAGGAGCCACGGGTGGGGGTTCACCACGTAGGCCGAGCCCACCGGGTTTCGCGGGTACACCCCGGGATGGCGCTCCAGGGTCAGGTACTCCAGCCACTCCTCGGCGGTGCGGGGGTCGTCGTTGACCCGGGGGACCGAGGGATCCACGCCGCCGTAGGCCCGGGTGTAGGCGAGGGGCATCTCGGTGAAGGGCTCGGGGGGGGTGAAGGTGAGGGCGCCGTCCTTCCCGGCCTCGATCCGCCGGTCACCGAACACCTGGATGGCCTTGCCGTAGGGGCCGATCCGGACGCCGGCCAGCATGTCGCGCCGGGGGTAGGCGTCGGGGGTGCGGATCGTTCCCGTCACCACCACGTCGGTCCGGAGCTTGAACGGAATGATCTCGCACTCCTCGGTGGGGAACGTCCCCGGCTCGTCCCCCTTGGCCTCGAGGACGTCCTCGGCGGCGAAGTCCACCGGGTCCGGGGCCGGGACCAGCCCGCCCCCGGGTTCGAGGACGTAGGCGAGCTTCACCAGCACGTTGACCGCCTGCTCGCCCTCGGCGTCCTTGGCCAGGAAGGGCGCCGTCTTCATGGCGCGATCGCTCACCATTTCATCCTCCCAGGACGGGAACGCCGC
>CAYRIJ010000436.1:0-2511 GCA_964424285.1 uncultured bacterium | reverse complement strand
CCGGATCAGCTCCGCCACCGTCCAGGCCTGGGCGGGGCAGCCCTTGGGGGCGTGGGGAGGGTCGCCGTCGAAGACCTCCGACGCCTGGCCGAGGCACGCCTCCCCCAGGTGCTCCACCCACCCGGCGAGCACCCGTCGCGCCTCGGCGCGCCCCGCCTCCCCCTCGAACCGGAGCACCGCGTCCAGGTACGGCCCGTGAAGCCATCCCCACACCGTTCCCTGGTGGTAGGCCGCGTCCCGGGTCCGCCGGTCGCCGCCGTAGTGCCCCCGGTACGCCGGGTCCGCCGGATCGAGGGATCGAAGCCCCCGCGGGGTGAGGAGCCTCTCCCGGGTGAGGGCGAGGATGCTTCGCGCCTGCTCGGGGGTGGCCAGGGGGTGGGGGAGGGATAGGGCCAGGAGCTGGTTGGGGCGGAAGCTCCAGTCGAGGCTCCCGTCGCCGCGGAGCACGTCGGCCAGGTACCCGCGCTCCGCGTTCCAGAATCCCGGGAACGCGGCCTCGACGCGGTCCGCCCCCTTCCGCCAGGGTTCGGGGCTCTTCCCGAGGGCGGCCTCGATCTCCTCCCCGATCTTCAGGAAGTTGAACCACAGGGCCTGGATCTCCACCGGCCGACCGTGACGGGGGGTCACCACCCAGTCGTCCACCTTGGCGTCCATCCAGGTGAGCTGGACCCCGGGCTCACCGGCGGCGAGAAGGCCGTCCTCGGTGACGTGGATCCCGTGGCGGGTGCCGGTCCGGTGGCGGCGGAGGGCCTCGCGGAGGGCGGGGAGGAGGCCGGCCACGAAGTCCAGGTCGCCGGTGGCGCGCCAGGTGCGCCGGACGGCCACCGCCAGCCACAGGGTGGCGTCCACGGTGTTGTACTCGGGCTCCTCCCCCGCGTCGGGGAAGCGGTTGGGGATGAGGCCGTCCCGCATGTTCTCGACGAAGGTGAGGATCAGCTCGCGGGCGAGCCCGGTGCGCCCGGTGGCCAGGGTGAGACCGGGGAGCGAGATCATGGTGTCCCGGCCCCAGTCGGTGAACCAGGGGTAGCCCGCGATCACCGTGTTCTTCCCGCCGCGGCGGACCAGGAACTGGTCGGCGGCGAGGGCCAGGGATTGAAGCCCCGGCGTTTCTTCGAGGAAGCCCAGCCGGAGGGCTTCGCGGCGCGCGAGCTCCTGCGCGCGGAGCGCGTCGTAGGCCGCCGGCGTGTCGGAGGTGGCGTCGGGATCGGGGGTGACGGCGGGATCAGGGGTGGGGTCGGCGTTGGCGGTGGGGCCGGCGTTGGCGGTGGCGTGGGCACCGGGGGTGATGCCGGTGTTTGGGGTGGCGCCGACATCGGGGGTGAGACCGGCGCGGATCCAGGCCGGGCGGCCGGGCGTGAGCCGGAGCGCGAACTCCCCCGGGACCCAGAGGTCCTCGCGGTCGGGAAGGCCGCGGGAAGTCTCCACCGGGAGCGCTTCGTCCAGCACCCAGATCGAGTCCGGGGTGAACCGCGCGCCCGGGGCGTGGATGTGGAGCGCCGGGTCCTGGCCGCGAAAGCGGATGGCCACCCGGTCCTCGCCGGTCCGCTCCACCCGTCCGTCGGCGGTGCGTCGGACCACCGCGTGGTGATCCCGGAAGGCGAGCAGGGGGCGAACCCCCAGCTCCAACGGCCCGGGCCCCTGCCAGGTGTAGGAGAGGATCACGTTCCCCGCGCCGTGAACCAGGAAGAGCTCGCGCACCAGCCGGCCGCCGGGGATCTCGTAGGTCCACCGGGGGAAGGGGCGGGCCTCGAAGCGGGCCAGGTGGCGGTAGCCCTCGGGTTGGATCGCGCCGGGGTAGCGGTGGGTGCTCAACCAGAGGTCTCCGTCCGGCCGGGCCACCCGCTCGTCGATCGAGGCCCACAGCACCATCCGCCCGAGGGGAGGGTGGACCGCCGGGTTCAGGATGGCGTGGTAGCAGCGGGTGTTGGCCAGGGCCACGGTGGAGGAGGAGAACCCGCCGAGGCCGTCGGTTTCCAGCCATTCCAGCTCGAGCGCCTTCTCCTTCGTGTCCGGGCCGGGGACGAAGACGGTGGGGTCGGGGCGGCCGGCGGCGCGGTGCGCGGGGTTCCCGACGGGGGATGAAGTCATGGCGGCGTCCTCGATTCGGTTGCGGTTCGCGGTCGGATCGCGGTCCTCGGGTAGAGTGTACCCGGGCGTCCGCTCGCGGTCGCGGTCGGGTTGGCCGCGGGCGGGGGCGGTCGGCCGCGGGTGGGGATGGGTTGACGGGGGCGGGTTGACGTGGGCGCGATCCTCGGGGCGGTGCCCCGTTCGTCTCGGCGCTCAGCGCTCGCTCGGATCGCCCACCGGACGATCCTTCGCTCGCTCTTCCGGCGCGATGGGACCCGCTTCGCTCCCATCGCGCCCTCGGACTCGCGCCCCGCTCAGGGGCAGGGCCGCCCCTCCGACCGCGCTCCCGTTGCCCCTGGGGATGTGCACCCGGGGAAGCAATGTTCGCAATAAGGGCGGCGCAAACGGTCCCACGGACATTCAGCCGTCGATCGCAAGACCGGC
>CAYRIJ010000435.1:0-2574 GCA_964424285.1 uncultured bacterium | reverse complement strand
CCCGCCCAAGGAGATCGCCATGAAGGAATCGAATCCCCGGAAGATCCAGGATGCTGTCGCTGACCGGTACGGGGCGCTGGCCCGGGAACATCTCCGGGGGAACGCGTCTGGAACCGGATCCGCTTGCTGCGCTCCCGCGGCCGGGGAACCCGGAGTCGCCGAGGCGCCGACCGAGAACACCGGGAACACCACCGCCGGTGCGTGCTGCGGGGGACCGCTGACCGAAACCGCCGAGGCCACCGGGTGCGGGTGCGGCCCGGTTCACTCCCTGACCGAGACGGGTTGGGTGGTCCCGGACGGCATCTACCCGGGCGAGGAGCTGGCCGAGGTGGACCCGTCGGTGGCCGCGATGAGCCTGGGGAGCGGAGACCCCATCGCCCTGGCCGATATCCAGCCCGGGGAGACGGTGCTGGACCTGGGTTCGGGGGCCGGGCTCGACTGCCTCCTCGCCTCCCGGCGCACCGGGCCCCGGGGCAAGGTCATCGGCGTCGACATGACGCCGGAGATGATCGAGCTGGCCCGGCGAAACATCGAACGGGCGGGGGCCCGGAACATCGAGGTGCGCCACGGGCGTCTGGAGGAGATGCCGGTGGAATCGGAGACGGTCGACGTGGTGATCTCGAACTGCGTGCTCAACCTCTCCCCGGAGAAGTCGACCGTTCTCGCCGAGGCCTACCGGGTGCTCCGGCCCGGCGGCCGCTTCCGCGTGACGGACATCGTCTGGACCAAGGCCCCCGATCCCGGGGAGCGCCGGGGGGCCGGATCGTGGCCCGGGTGTGTCTCCGGGGCGCTCACGGTCGGGGAGTTCGAAGCGCTCCTTCACTCCGCGGGGTTCGTCGAGGCGCGGGTCGAGGTGCCGTCGAACGGCCATGAAGGTCCGTGGGTCAACGCCGAGGTCTCGGCCCGGAAACCGCGCTAGACCCATCGGTCCCGAAGACCGTGGTCCGGCCCCCCGCAATCCTGGAATCCTTGGGAGGCCGGCGGAGGAGCCCGACTCCGCCGGCCTCTCCGATCCTCCTAGCGACGGCGGACTTCCCGATTCTCTAATTGATTTCCGCACTGTGAGTTAAGGCTAGTATCAGCTCAATCTATCCAAATCATAATTTTCTTGATCAAATCGATCCGTTGGTGTTGAATCCGAATATCGGGTCGGACTGGGAATTCCCCCGGCCCCGATCTCTCCACCCCCGGAAAGCTACAGGGACGGACGCGCCTTGTGCTGAAACGTGATTCATACGATCACATATCTCCGTTGACGTTGCCCCGCGGATCGAGTTCTCCGCGCCCGACGCTCCCGGCGTTCTCCCTCTCGTTCCCCCGTTCTCCAGAATCTTCAGTCGCCCCGGCTTCGCGACCGCCGTCGCTCCGATCCGGGTCGAGGAGGTGCCCATGATTCGCAGATTCGCTGCCTGCATCCTGACCGTATCGACCCTGGTTCTCCTCTCCATCCTCATCCTCCCCTCCCCGGCGGCGGCGCAGACCGATCCGGTGCCGCAGATCATGGACTGGGTCACCGACCCGGCCGCGGGGACGGTGCACTTCCAGGTGCGCTGGCGAAATACCGGTCAGGTCGATTCGAGCCCGGTCTCGGGCTCGATGTCGTCCCAGCCGTTCGGCGTGTACCAGCAGAACTACGGCCCCATCGGGGACTTCAGCGTCCCGTCGCTGGCGCCGGACAGCTTCTTCGACGTGTTCTTTGACGTGGCCCTCGCCGACCTTCCTCCCGCACCGGAGAAGCGGCTCCCCGGCGGCGGTCCGGTGGCGGCTCCAGGAGTGACGGCGGCGGCCGACACCCTCCCCTGCCCGCCCGACGACCACTGGGACGGAAACGTGGACGTGAGCTGGACCGGCCAGGGAACCGCCGGCCAGGTCGGCGTCCACTTCGGCTCGATCCTTCTCTGCCCCGGGGCGGGCGCGTCCTATATCCACGTACGGCCCCTGATCTGCGAGGCCGCGGGCGGAGTGATCTGGCAAATCACCGACCTCTGCCCGGGATTCAGCGCCACCCTGGTGAACGAGGACTACACCCCGGCCCCGGCGGCCCTGCCCTCGGGTTGGTCCGGGTGGATCTGCGTGAAAGCGAGCGCCGCGGTGCCGGTGGGACAGGAGTGCTGCCCGCGGATCAAATTCGACTGCGGCGGCGAGCCCGCCGAGATCACCCTCTGCGCCCACACCTGTGACTGGGCGCCTCCGGGCCCCGATCCGGTGATCACGGTCTCCGACTGGACCACCGACCTCGCGACGGGAACGGTTCACTTCCAGCTCCACTGGTCCAACCCGGACCCGACCTCCTCGTCGCACCCGATCGCCGGGACCATGTCTTCCCAGCAGTTCGGGGTCTTCCAGTCGAACTACAAGGAAATCGGCTCCTTCGACGTGCCTTCCCTGGCTCCGGACAGCTTCTTCGACATCGTCTACGACGTGGCGCTCGCCGACCTTCCGCCATCGGCGGAGGAAGTCCTGCCCGGGGGCGGACCGTCCACCGCGCCGGGAGTGACCGGCGCCGCCAGTTCGCTCTGCCCGCCCGACGACCACTGGGACGGAAACGTGGACGTCCAGTGGACCAACGGCAGC
>CAYRIJ010000434.1:0-2592 GCA_964424285.1 uncultured bacterium | reverse complement strand
AGGAGCGCCTCCTCCAGCGCGCGAAGGGTGTCCACGTCGAGGTCGTTGCTGGGTTCGTCCAAGAGCAGCAGGTTCCCGCCCGAGCGGAGGAGCTTGGCCAGGTGGACCCGGTTCCGCTCGCCGCCGGAGAGCCCCCCGACCTTCTTCTGCTGCTCGCCCCCCTTGAACCCGAAGGACGCCACGTAGGTCCGCGAGTTGATCTCGCGTCCGCCCACGTTCAGGGCGTCGCGGCCCTCGGAGATCTCCTCCCAGATCGATTTCGACGGGTCCAGGGCGCTTCGCGACTGGTCCACGTAGGCGGGGACCACGGTGTCGCCCACCTGAAGCTCGCCGCCGTCGGGACGCTCCTCGCCCATGATCATCCGGAAGAGGGTGGTCTTGCCGGCGCCGTTGGGGCCGATCACCCCCACGATGCCGCCTCGGGGGAGGGCGAAGTTGAGGTCCTCGGTGAGCAGCTGCTCCCCGAACCCCTTCACCACGTGCCGCGCCTCCACCACGATGTCCCCCAGCCGCGGTCCCGGCGGAATCACGATCTCCGAGGTCTCCACCCGCTTCTGCATGTCCTGGTTCAGGAGGTCCTCGTAGGCCTTGATGCGGGCCTTGCCCTTGGCCTGGCGCGCCCGCGGGGCCATCCGGATCCACTCCAGCTCCCGTTCCAGGGTCCGCTGGCGCTTGGAGTCGGACTTCCCCTCCTGGCGGAGCCGCTCGTCCTTCTGCTCGAGCCAGGACGAGTAGTTCCCCTCCCAGGGGATCCCGTGGCCGCGATCCAGCTCCAGGATCCACCCGGCCACGTTGTCCAGGAAGTAGCGGTCGTGGGTGACCGCCACCACGGTGCCCGGAAAGTCCTGGAGGTAGCGCTCCAGCCAGGCCACCGATTCGGCGTCGAGATGGTTGGTGGGTTCGTCCAGGAGCAGCATGTCGGGCTGGCGCAGGAGCGTGCGGCAGAGCGCCACCCGCCGCCGCTCGCCCCCGGAGAGCCTGGTCACGTCGGCCTCGGGGGGCGGACACCGGAGCGCGTCCATGGCGATCTCGATCCGGCGGTCCAGCTCCCACCCCTCGGCGTGATCGATCTTCTCCTGGACCTCGGCCTGCTCGGCCAGGAGCGCGTTCATCGCGTCGTCGTCCATGGGCTCGGCAAAGGCGGCGCTGATCTCCTCGAAGCGGGTCATGAGCCCCCGCACCTCGGCCACGCCCTCCTCGATGTTCCCCCGCACGTCCTTGGCCGGGTCCAGCTCCGGCTCCTGGGGGAGGTAGCCGATCCGGATCCCCGGCGCGGGACGGGCCTCGCCGAGATGGTCGGGGTCGATCCCGGCCATGATCCGGAGCAGCGACGACTTCCCGGCCCCGTTGGCCCCGAGCACGCCGATCTTGGCCCCCGGGTAGAAGGAGAGCCAGATGTCCCGGAGGACCACCTTGTCCGGGGGGTGGACCTTCCCGACCCCCTGCATGGTGAAGATGAATTGATGCGCCATGGTTGAAGCTCCGTGTGGGTTGAAGAGGAGCGAACGAGAATACCGGAACCGGGAGGTTCAGTCCACCCAGGGTGAGGTCGGGGGGGTGAGGAGCCACGCCAGCACCGCGCCGAACGCCACCCCGGCCAGCTCCGCCCGCCAGGCGAGGCCTCGGCGGGCGCCCACCGGAGCCGGGCCCTGGTGAAGGAGCGCGACCGCCACCCCCGAAGCGCCCCCGATCGCCGTCCCCGCCGCCACGTCGGTGGGGAAGTGGACCTCGGAATCCACCCGGAGGATCGAGGTGGCGGTGGCGAGGCCGCCCCCCACCGCTCCCGCGGCGAAGTGGAGCGGCCAGGGCAACTCCGGCCGCCGGGTGGCCAGGAACCCCACCCCGGTCATGGTCGAGGCCCAGGCCGCGGCGGCGTGCCCGGAGGGGAAGGAGCGGAAGGCGTCCTCGGCCCCGACCTGGTAGGCGGCCCCGGGGGGGCGCTCGCCGGCCGGAAGGTAGGTGTAGGGCCGCGGCCGGGACACCGCGTTCTTGAGGATCAAGGTCGCCCCCCCGGCCAGAAGCCCCGCCTCCAGATGGTTTCGCGCCACCTCGGACTCGTTCGCCCAGAACCCGCGGCCGCCGTTCAGGGCCAGGACGGCGGCCTCGGGGTAGACCAGGGACCCGGCGAGAAACGCGTCGGCGCCGGTGACCGCGCCGGTGGAGGGACGCCCCAGGGCCCGGCGGTCCCAGCCGATCCCGATGTCGGACCGGGCGAGACCCTGGGGGGGAACGTCCTTCAGCCGCGGGGAAAGCAGAAACTCCCCGGTCACCGCGGCCGCCCCTCCGAGGCCGACCAGCACCCGGTCCCGGCGCTCCACCAGGGAGCGGGCGGTGTCGGGGGACGCGGGCGCCGCCGCCCGCGCCGGGCCGGCCAGCACCAGCGCGGTCAGGGCGAGGGCGAGCAGGGAGCGCGACGAGCGGTTCAAGCGAGGGGCCTCCACAGCCGGTGGTTCGAGGACGAGCGATCATAGCCCACGCTCCAGGGGCCCGCCCACCCAAGGCCGGCGACCGGTCGTCCCCGGAAGCGGGGAGCGCGCGTGGCGGCGCCCCGGACGACGCCGCGGGCCCCCGGATTCGCGAGGGGGGCCGGAT
>CAYRIJ010000433.1:0-2614 GCA_964424285.1 uncultured bacterium | reverse complement strand
GCGTTCGTCCAGGCCGAAGCGCCGGCCGCGGTGAGGGCGTTCACGTATTTCCCGGGGGGCGTGGTGAGGATGGCCACGAGGATCTCCCCCAGGGTGTCCTCTCCCAGGATCTCGAATCCCGCCGAGCGGATCGCCGCCGGGGCTGTTTCCTCATCCACGGTTACCGGGTCATCGCGCTCCGCCGCGTTCCAGTACTTGCCGGGGTGAAGGATCTGCTCGGAGGAACGGGGGAGATCGCGCGCGGCGGTGAGGAAGCGCGCCCCCACCTTGGCCCCCGCCTCGGGCAATGCCAGCCCCAGAAGCCCGCCGGGGGAGAGGAAGAGCATGCCGCACGTGTACTGGGCCAGGAACGTCTGGAAGTAGGGCGGGGCCTCGAGGAATGGCCGGCTCCGCTCGGCCTCGGACTCCATGATCTGGGTGAGGTCGGACATCCGGAGCTTTCCGGAGAGCTGGAGCCTGGTGGTGTAGATCGACATGATCGCGGTGGCCGACCCCTCCACCGCGCCCCCCAGGGCGAAGTCCGCGTCCTGGCTCCGGGGGTGGTTCGCGATCAGCGAGTCCAGGCTCACGTACTGGTCGTCGAGGGCGTGGGTGAGTTCGTGGGCCACCATGATCTCCTCGACCTGCGGCCCGAATTGAACCCCCCCTCTCCGCACCATGTAGAAGGCCTCGGACTCGGGATCGTAGAACCCGCCGACCTGGTTCATGAGCACGGCTTCCAGGGTGGTCTCGAAGTCGACCGAATCCGGGAGGAGTCCGGTCATGTGAAGGATGGCCCCGGTCCGGCTCGAGCGCTCCGGAGGGTACTCCTTGGCGATCTCCTTCCGGAGGTAGCTCCGGAGTTGATCCTCGTCGTAGAAATCCTTCTTCACCGGGTGTTTGAACGGGCGGCCGTCGATCGTCGCCACCTCGGCTTCGACCGAATCGGCCATGGCGATGAGGGCGGCGGCGTCCATGGGGGAGGCGGGAGCCCCGGGCTCGACCGCGGATTCAAGCGCCGTCGCCCTCCCGAAGGAGAGACCGCCCAGGAGGAGTCCGATCACGAAGAGAGCCGGGGGTGGGTTCATGTGCATCCGCGCGTTCTCCTCAACCGGCCCGGGCGGCCCGGCGCCCCGCATCGAGTGCGGTCACCAGGCGATCCAGATCTTCCCGCGCGGTCAGGAAATGGGTGATCGTGGCCCGGAGCGCGGGGCCGATCCCCGCGAGCCGCGCCACCGAGATCCAGGCCTCGCCCGACGCCAGGACGCTTCGGAGCACCGCATCCAGATACTCGAAGGTCCCGCCTTCGGGAAGGGTCCCGTCCACGAAGCATACGGTGGGAAGCGGCGTGTCGTTGACCACCTTCCAGCCCGCCTCGGCGAGCTTTTCCCTCAGGAGATCCCCCATCCGGGTCTGGTGGCGGATCGCCTCCGCGTAGCCGTCCCACCCCGCCACCGCCAGCGAGAGGAACACCTTGAGTCCGGTGAACCGGCGGGACCATTGCATGGTGGCCGTATAGGGATCGACCACGGGGAGGCCGGCCGCCTCGCGCGGCATGTAGTGGGCGGCCACCCGAAACGTCCGGTCCAGCACTCCGGGCCGCCGGGTCAGGTAAAGGCCGGCCCCCATCGGAACCGAAAGCCACTTGTGGGCGTCGAAGGTGATGGAATCCGCGCGCTCGATCCCGGCCAGCGCCGGCCCGAGCTCGGGGACCAACATGGCCGCACCCCCCCAGGCCGCATCGGCATGGAACCAGAGGTCCTCGCGCTCGGCCACGTCCGCGATCTCGTTCAGGGGATCGACGACCCCGGCACCGGTCGTGCCCGCGGTTCCCACCACCAGGAACGGCAGGTCGCCCGACGCCCGATCGTGATCCACCTGCCGGCGCAGGGCGTCCGTCCGCATGCGGAGCGAGCCGTCCACCGGAAGCTCCCTCACCGCCTCGGTGCCCAGACCGCAGAGTCGCGCCGCCTTGAGGAGCGAGTGATGACTCTCCGCGGAAACGTAGATCACGGGCTCGCCGGCCAGGGCGCGCGCCCCGCGATCGCGGTATTCGGGGAACGCGTGGACCAGCGCGGTGAGGACGCCGGTGTGGTTGGCCTCCGCCCCGCCCGAGGTGAAGGCGCCCTCGGCTTCCGCCGGATCGTAGCCGAAACGGGCGGCGAACGCCCGCACCAGGTGCGCCTCGATCTCGATGGCCAGCGGGCTGTGGCTCCACGCCGCGAGCTGGGGGTTGAAGGCGGCGACGAGGGCGTCGGCGGCGATGCCCATGGTCGTCGAGGCGGGGTTGAAGAGTCCGAAATAGCGAGGATTCGGGGCGTGGGTCTGGTGGCGGGTCAGCTCGTCGGCGGCGAAGGCCACCGCCTCCACCGGATCCAGGGGCACCGAGAAGTCGAAGGGGGCCAGGAGCGAGCGAATCTGCGCCGGATCCAGATCGGGCGCCACGCGCACCTGGTCCACCGTCGCCAGGTAACCCTCGATCCGGGCGATGAGTGCCTTCCAGAGCGAATCCCGTACCTCGGCGGTCAGCCTGAGCGAGGTCATGGCGCCCCCTCCTTCCCGTCGTCGCGGACACCTCACCGGAAGGGAACGCTAGCACCCCGAGGGGGGGCACGGGTAGCGCGAGGTTGCTAGT
>CAYRIJ010000432.1:0-2615 GCA_964424285.1 uncultured bacterium | reverse complement strand
GACCGGCTCCACGCCTCCCCCCAGGATGTTCGCGAAGCGCTCGGCCTCGTGGAGAGGCGGTTCGCCGGGGCGCGCGACCCGGCCGGCGGATTCCCGTGCCCTCTCCCGGAGCGGGCCGAGCACGAGCCGCTCCAACGCGATCTGCCCCATCGGTTCGCCCCCCGCCGACTCCAGTTCCGCGGCGATGGTCCGGCCCTCGGCCCCCAGGCTCTCCGCCAGAGGCAGGAAGTCGCGAGCGGTGGGGGCGGGACGGTACCGGTCGCAGTAGGGCCCCCGGCCGTCCCACGCCGTTTCGCGCTCCCCGGCGGGACCCGCCCCGCGCCCGGTCGAGATCCCCACCCGGTCGCGGGTGAGGAAGCGGTCCACCGGCAGGACCCCCCAGCGCAGGAAGAACTCCGCCCAGGCCTCGGCGGTCGCGCGCCGCGCCGCCGGCGAAAGACGGAGCGACCCGATCGTCCAGTCCACGTCCATCGCGTGAGGGAGGAGACGGAGGAGGGCCTCGGCGTGCTCGCACAGCTCTCCGAGATCCAGCGCCCGCTCCTTGTCGAAGCGGGCGTGGACGCGGGTGGCTTCGATGGTGACGTCGAAATCGAGTCGTTCGAGAAAGCGGCGGATCCCGGACAGGCTGGGGTCGGGATGCGCCCCCAGGTCCATCTTGCTCACCCCGTAGTACTCGAGGTCGATCATCCCTCCCCGGAGCGGCGGGGCGTAGTCGACCCGGAGGAAGGCGGGATGGGTGCCGAAGGCCAGGTAATAGTGGACCTCATTGCCATAGCAGAAGATTTTCATGTCCGGAAAGTCCGATTTGCCGGACAGAAGCTGGCGGGAGATGCCCTCGGCCAGGGCGCGAACCGGGTAGGGGACCGGAGGGGCGGGATCCGGCGCGGCGTCCCCGGGCTCGAAGTCCACGTAGCGAAGGACGACCGGGGGCGGGGACTCGCGCCGGGGCCGGAGCGCCAGAATCCGGACGCTCCGGTTGGTGGCGCGTCCGGCCTCGACCAGACGGAATCCCAGGCGCAGGCCCCGCTGGTGGAGGTAGCGCTTGAGGCCGTGAAGGGTGCGGACCTCGGCGAGATTCCGGGGATCCTCGAAGGCCTGAACCAGGCGGGTGAGCTCGGCGGAGAGCTGGGCGGGGCGGGACTCGGCGGTGAGTTCGGCCTCGACCCGGCCCTTGAGTTCGGCGTAGAGGCCGGGGAGAATCGCCGCCTCGTCCCCGGCGTGGCGGGCGAAGACCCCGACGAAGTCCGCGACCACCCGGTCCATCCCGTTGAGGATCCGACGCACCTTCTCCGGGGTGAGGGGGGAGACGTCGAGGATCTCGGCCAGGAGCTCGGCGTGGACCAGGTTCATGGCCCGGAAGCGGGCCACCGGATCCTCGGCTCCCGGCTCTCCCCTCCCGGAGTCGGGCGTTCCCCCGTGGGCCACGGCGAGGATCGCCTCACCGTATCTCCGGGTCTCGCCCACCGCGTCGAGGAACGGCGCTTCCGCGGGGGCCACCAGATAAGGGAACGTGCCGGCCACCGAGACCTCCCAGACCGGCTCCGCCTCGAGCCCCAGGTTCACCGCCGGCCAGCCGAACCGGGCCACGATGTCCCGGAAGGCGCTTTCACCGCATCGCTCCGCCGCCCGGCGCAGCGCGGCCAGCGCCGGCGGCGGGGCGCCGGGGTGGGGGGCCAGGGCAAGGAGGTCGGCATGGCCGGCCCGGGTGTACGCCAGGTAGGGGGCCAGAAACGCGTGAGCCTCCTCCCCGAGGACCCGCCGGGCGACTTCCGCGGGAGCGGGTTCCCCGCGCCGGTCGAGGGCCCGCGCGGCCAGGCGGGCGCACGGGGGGTCGGCGGGGTCGAGCAGCAGATCGATCCAGGGCGGAGACGAGCCGGAGGATTCCACCAGTTCGGCCACCCGGTTCAGGGTTTCGGAGAGTTCCCAGAATCCGCCGCGTTCTTCGAGCCGTTCGGCGAAGAAGGCCACCAGGCGGCGGTCGGGATGAAGGGTCTTCGCCGCGATCAGGCGCTCGGTGTGGGCGAGCGCCCGGGAAAGGAGTTCGGGGTCCCGGGCGCGGAGGAGTTCCAGAAGGAGCGGCCGCGGATCGCGGAGGCGGTCCAGGGCGGAGGCCAGGCCGTCGAAGAGCGCGGCGGGCACCGCCCCGGCGCGCCGCCGGAGCAGGGGAGCCAGACCGAGGAGCGTCTCCTCGCGTTCGGGGCCCGGGGCGCCGGTCCCCTCCAGGATCCCGGCCAGGGCCGCGGTCACCGCCTCCGGGCGGCCCAGGGCGACCTCGAACTGGTCGGCGATCGCCCGCGCCCGGGCGCCGTCATCCCTCACCGCCCCGGAGGAGGACTCCGGGGAAGGTCGATCTTCCCGCCCGTGAGCCTCGCCCATCGATCTCCCCGCCTCCGCCATTCACGAACGACCGGCCGCCCTCCCGCCTCCGCGCGCCATCCCATCGCGGCGCGACCCCTTGATTAAGCACCCACGGATGGGCGAAATGCGGTGGATAACGCAATTCCTTTTGCTCGATGGGCGGCCGTCCGCCGCCCCCGCCCGGCCTCCGGCGGGACCTCGGAGGGCGGGCGGCGGTCCCCGCGAATGGCAACCCCTTGTCGGATATGCTGATGGAC
>CAYRIJ010000431.1:0-2634 GCA_964424285.1 uncultured bacterium | reverse complement strand
ACCCGGATGTGGGTGGACTTCCCGCACCCCGAGGGCCCGATGATCGCGGTGACCCGGTTCCCGGCGATCTCCAGATCGTTGTCGAAGAGCGCCTGCTGGTCGCCGTAGAAGAAGGAGAGCCCGCGCACCGAGACCTTGGCCTCGATCCCGGCGGATGCCGGAGCGGAACCGCGGGCCGGGATTTCCGGAACGGGAGGTGAAGAGGCGGTTCGCGGCGTTTCCAAGGGCAAGATCCTCATGTGCGTCTCTCCCGGACGGTCAGGCGGGCCAGGATGGTGAGCGAAAGCACGCCGGCCATGATGAGGAGCGAGGCTCCCCAGGCGTCACGCTGCCAGTCCGGGTAGGGGGACATGGCGTAGTTGAAGATGGTCACGGTGAGGTTTCCGGTGGGCTGGCTCAGGTTGGTGGGCCAGTAGGGGCTGTTGAGCGAGGTGAAGAGGAGCGGGGCGGTCTCCCCGCTCACCCGGGCCACCGCCAGGAGGACCCCGGTGATGAGCCCGGTCCGGGCGGCCCGGAAGAGGATCTCCACCGTCACCCGCCAGCGCGGGGTCCCCAGGGCCAGGGCCGACTCCCGGAGGGCGTTGGGAACCAGGGTCAGCATGTCCTCGGTGGTCCGGGCCACGATGGGGAGGATGAGGAGGGCCAGGGCCACTCCCCCCGCGTACCCCGAGAAGTGGCCGAAGGGCACCACCAGGAGCGCGTAGATGAAGAGCCCCATGATGATCGAGGGGATCCCCATCATGATGTTGATCAGGAACCGGACCGAGCCGGCGAACCGGCCCCGGTGCCCGTACTCGCTCAGGTACACCCCGCCCATGATACCCACCGGCACCCCGATGACCGCGGCCATGAGGGTCATGGCGGCGGTCCCGAGGATGGAGTTTCCGAGCCCCCCGCCCGCGACCCCGGGGGGAGCGGGAAGGTGGGTGAAGAAGGTCCAGTTGATGGCCGCGGCCCCGCGGCGGACCACCACGATGAGGATCCAGCCCAGGAAGAAGATCCCGACCATGGACGAGAGGGTGGCGGTCACCTTGAGGGCGAGGTCCGCGGCCTTCCGCCGGCGGAGCGAGCGCCGCCTCACTGGCCCCTCCCCATGCCCCGCTTCACCCGGGCGAGCCAGAAGTGCGCGATCACCTGGACCACCAGGGTCATGAGCAGGAGCACCAGGCCCAGCTCGATCAGGGAACTCCGGTAGAGCGGATCCGAGGCCTCGGTGAACTCGTTGGCCAGGGTGGAGGCGATGCTGTTTCCCGCCGCGTAGAGCGAGGCGGAGATCCCGTGGTCGTTCCCGATCACGAAGGTCACCGCCATGGTCTCGCCGATGGCCCGCCCCAGACCCAGGAAGGCCGCCCCCAGCACCCCCTGGATCGCGTAGGGCACGGTCACCTTCCGGGTCACCTCCAGGGTGGTGGCGCCCATGCCGTAGGCCGCCTCGTTCACCATGGGGGGGACCATGCGGAGCACGTCCCGCATCACCGAGGTGGTGAAGGGAAGAACCATGAGGGCGAGGATGATCCCCGCCGGGAGCATGCCGATCCCCATCGGCGGCCCTTTGAAGAACGGCAGGAAGCCGAAGGCGCTCTGGAGGAAGGGCTGGACGTGGTCGGAGAGGTAGGGGGCGAAGACGAAGAGTCCCCACATGCCGTAGATGATGCTGGGAACCGCGGCCAGAAGCTCGATCCCGTAGCCGACGTAGCGGCTCACCGCCGGAGGGGCCAGCTCCACCAGGAAGATCGCGCTCACCAGGCTCAAGGGTAGGGCGATCACCAGGGCGATGGCGGTGGAGACCAGGGTGCCGTAGATGCTGGAGAGCGCGCCGAACTCCCCGGTCACCGGGTTCCACTTGGCCGAGACCAGGAACTTCAACCCGAAGGCCTGAAGCGACGGCATGGAATCCCGGACCAGCTCGTAGAAGACCCCCAGCATGATCACCAGCACCAGGGCGGCGGAGACCCGGGCCGCCCCCTGGAACAGGGCATCGGCCCGCCGGTGGCGTCCGGTGCTCCGGGCGCGGGCGGGGACGGGGTTTCGGGCGATGCTGGCCATGACTCTCCCTGACCCGGCCGGGGGGGCCGGGACTCGGCCGGAAAGGTATACGCGGGAATTGTTAGGAGATGATTAGGATCGCCGCGGCGGGCGGGGCGCCATCGGCGCCGGGATCGTCCCGCGTCCCGCCGCCCGCCTCTCCGAGGCCCCGCCGCGGACCCCCCGGGCCGGTCCGGCCGCGCGGTCCCGGGATCACAAGACTATGTCATGGAACACGTTAGCTCTGACTTGGAACCCTCCGGCCAATCTGCGGTAGAATGCTTCACAGTCATCGTCGATGCTGGAAAATATCCCCTTCGGGTGACCCATGCCCACCCGCCAACCGACGCCCGACGATGCAGGGGGAGCCGTCATGAGATTCGACCGACCCTCGTTCAAGCTTCTGCTCGCCATCCTCGTTGCGGCCGTCATGGGGGCCGGTGCAGCCTCGGCCCAGGTCCCGCCGGACCGCACCTTCGGCGTCTTCGCCCGCGTGACCACCGACAAGCCGGTCTACGCCCCCGGAGAGGCCGTCCAGATCCAGGTCTACGCAGTCAACGCGAGCCCGGACACCGCCAGGCTCTTCTTCACCTCGTCCTGCCAGGCGGA
>CAYRIJ010000430.1:0-2644 GCA_964424285.1 uncultured bacterium | reverse complement strand
GTTGGGATCGTACTGCCCGGTGGCCGGGTTCACCCCCCCGGTCTGGCCGTTCGGGGGAACGTAGTTGGGATCGTACTGCCCGGTGGCCGGGTTCACCCCCCCGGGCTTGGCGTTCGGGTTGAGCTGCGCGTTCAGGAGGGAGTCCTGACGCGCCTGTTCCTGGGCCTTCAACCGCTCGTTCCGGATCGCCTCCCTCTCCTCGGCGCTGAGCCGCCCGCTGAACACGCTGGGATCGAGCCACAGCTCGACGTCCTGGTACAGCTTCAGGGCCTGCTCGTGCTCGTCCTGGCTCTCGAGCACCTCCCCCAGGTCGAGCTTGGCCTCCAGGCGCGCCTCCTCCTTCGGGGCCTTGGTGGCCACGTGGGTGAAGAGTTCGGTCGCCCGATCGTAGGACTTGTCCTCGAGGAGGAGCCGTCCCAGGGCCAGCCGCGCCTGCACCGCCAGCTCGCCCTTGGAGTAGCGGGACAGGAATTCCTGATAGGCGGCCTCCGCCCGGTCGGGGAGTTCCTCCTCCCGGAGGGCCTCGGCCACATAGAACTCCACGCTCTCCCGATCATCGTACTTGGGGTAGCGCTGGAGCAGGTCGGCCCAGATCGCCTGAGCCCCCGGGTAGTCCTCCTGGGCGAAGGCGGTGAGGCCGCGCCAGTAGGCGGCCTCGGCGAGCTTGTTGCTCTTGGGAAAGCGCTCCGCGAAATGATCCAGCTCGCTCCGGGCGCTGATGTAGTCGCCCTTCCCGTAGTACGCCTTGGCCATGAGAAGGCGGGCGTCGTCCTGCCACTTGCTTCCCGGATAGTCGTCGATCACCTTCTTGCACTTGTCGATGCACTTCGAATACAGATCGGCGGAACGGCCGGCGGCCGCGTTCGGCCGGTTCGCGTAGCGGGGGTCGGCGGGGTTGATCCCGCCGATGGTATTCGTGGCCCCGGCAGTCTGGCTCCCGCCGGAGAGTCCCTGGGCCTGCTTGATCTCGGTCTCGCGGGCGCTCTCGGCGCTCGCGTAGAACTGCTTGGCGTGGTAGAAGGTGTTGAAGTAGGCGCACCCGCCGGTGAGCGCGAACACGGCGAGCAGGACGGCCCAGAATCCTCCCCGGGTCCCGCGACCCCATCCGAGGCCTCCACGCCCCACGCCACCGGCCCGCCGGGGGGGACCCGGCGAAGCGGCGGGGGATGGGGCTTTCGGGACGCGGTTCAGCACCAGGGGGCCTCTCGGGTTGGCGAGCAGGAACTCTACGACACCCATGCGGAAGCGCTCAAGGGAACGGCCGTAACTCCTTCGATCGGAACCGGTTTCGATGTTCGATCCCGCGGAGAAGGGATCGATCCGCCGGAGCGCACTCCACCATGCCCTACTACCCCTTGCGGTGGAAGGAGTTCCTGGGGCCACGGGACCGCCGGATCCCCGCCCGCCCCGGCCGGTGGGGGCTTCTTGGCCGGGTCGGGAAAACCCGGTATCGTGCGGCGGGTGCAACCGAAACCACGCATCTCCATCGATCCCGAGCCCCGAAGTCACGCCACACGCGCGCGCTCCTTTCACCGCCGGACCGCAGCCCTCCCGGCCGCGGCGGCGCTGCCGCTCGTCCTCCTGGGCGCCCTGTTCCCCGGTCCCGCGCGCGCCGAGGACTCCGGGACCCGCGCGATCCAGGTCTTCCACGACAACGTCATCCACTTCACCCCCGACGATCCGGGTCGCTATGACGATCCCGGGATCCGAAGCGCGGAGGACGGGCGGGTGCTCATCCGGAGCCTCGATGTCCGTCCCCCCGAGGGCCCGTACCGGATCCTGGCCCGGGTGGAGAGCCGCCCCATCCCCGCCGACTCGGCCGGGGTCACCGACCGCTGGGACCGGGCCGGAGACGTTCGCTTGGCCGTGCCCGGCGCCCCCGACGTGGAGATCGTGAAGTTCGTGACCGCCTACGGCGGGCCCACCGTCCACGAGGTGGACGTCACCGACCTCGCCCCGCTCCTTCGCGGTCCGTGCACGTTCAAGGGGTTCGTCGACACCTGGGCGTCGCCGGGGTGGCGGATGGACTTCACGCTGCGCTTCGTTCCCGACCCCGGGGCGCGGACGCCGGTCTGGGTGCAGCCGGTCCTCTACGAGGAGTCGGTCACCGCCGAGAGCATGGCCGGGGGGCCGATCTCCGTGCCGGTGGAGGTGCCCCCGGGTCTCGGCCGGGTCACCCTCCGCTATCTGGTCTCCGGCCACTGCACCGACGGCGTCGACGCCGACGAGTTCGTGAGCAAGACCAACGCGATCTCGGTGGACGGCGCGGACGTCTACCGCTTCAACCCCTGGCGGGACGACTGCCGCCGCTTCCGCGGCGTGAACCCGTACACCCACCACTGGCCCGACGGCACCTGGTCCAGCGACTACTCGCGAAGCGGCTGGTGCCCGGGGGACGTGGTGTCTCCGGTGACCGTGGTCCTCGGCCGGCCCCTCACCGCCGGAGAGCACGTGATCGGGTTCCGGGTGGAGGACGTCCGCCCGGCGAACGATCACCACGACTTCGGCTACTGGCGGGTGTCGGCGGTGGTGGAGGGATGGCCGACTAGGCCCTGACCCGGCGGTGTGCTAGAGTTCCAGCACCCCCGGTCGGAAAGGATCCGCCCCGTGACCGTCTCCCGTACGACCCTCGCGCTTCTCGCCG
>CAYRIJ010000429.1:0-2648 GCA_964424285.1 uncultured bacterium | reverse complement strand
TCGCCATGGTGGGGGACGATCTGTGGGGCGACGTCGTCCCGGCCATGGATGCCGGTCTGGTCGGGATCCAGGTGCGGACGGGGAAGTACCGCGACGAGCGGTACGCCGCCTCCCCCCGGAAGGCCGACCGGGTGGCGGCGGACCTGGCCGGGGCGGTGGACCGGATATTGGGCGGGGATGGCCCGCCGTCGCCGAAGTCCAGGATTGAAAGGCGATGAACACCCCCGTATAATGTCCCGGCGCCGCGGGCGGGAGGGTTTTGTCCTCCGCTAAGTCCTTGGCGGTCAAAGAGCTTGGGCCCATAGCTCAATTGGATAGAGCGTTTGACTACGGATCAAAAGGTTGCGGGTTCGACTCCTGCTGGGCCCACCACTCAGTCATTCCCTTCCCCGGGTCGAGGACGGCCCGGGGTTTTCTCCGGCGGGCCGGCGCGGACGCCGCGTCCCGACCCGGCCGCGGCGAAAGGGCCAACATGCCGCTCATCATCCCGCACCACGGCATCACCCCGATCGTCCCCGCCTCGGTGTACCTGGCCCCCACCGCCACCGTCATCGGCGACGTGGTGCTGGGCGAGGAAGCCAGCCTCTGGTTCAACGTCGTGGTCCGGGGCGACGTCAACTTCATCCGCATCGGCGACCGGACCAACATCCAGGACAACTCCACCATCCACGTGAGCATCGATACCTGGCCCACGGTGATCGGAAACGACGTCGTGGCCGGACACAACGTGCTCCTTCACGGCTGCACGGTGAAGGACCGGGTCCTGGTCGGGATGGGATCGACCCTCATGGACGGGGTGGTGGTGGGCGAGGAGTCGGTGGTGGGGGCGGGCACCCTGCTCACCCCCGGCACCGAGGTACCCCCGCGGAGCCTGGTGGCGGGTCGGCCGGGCCGGGTGGTTCGGGGGGTGACCGACGAGGAGGTGGAGAGCCTCATCATGTTCGGGGTGCGGAACTATCTCGAGTACAAGAAGACCTATCCCGGGGTTCCCCAGTCTGGTTCTTGATGGGGCTTTGGGCGGAGCGTATGGTGGGTCGGGGTTCCTCAGACACCCCGCCCGCCGGGCGATGGAGGAGGTGGCGAAATGCGACGAATCGGTTGGATCGGGATGGTGGCCCTGATGGGCGCGACGGCGGTGGCCGGATGCCAGGCCGCGAGTGGGGGGCGGGGCGAGGTGAAGGTGAAGACGGAGCTGGCGGCGAACATCGACAGCTACAACGTGAGCAAGGTGGCGGTCCTGGCCGTGGCCAACACGACCGGGAATCCGGACGCGGACGCGATGGCCGATTACCTGACCCGGGCCCTCGGCGTCACCAACAAGTACTACATAGCCGACCGTGAGACCTTCATGAGGGACGCCGACCGGACCGGGACGCGCGAGGACTTCGACCGTCTGGTGAGCAGTTGGCAGAAGGTCCGCAAGCTGGACGAGAAGGCGCTGGCCGCGGTCCTGGATGCCACCGGCTACGATGCGGCGATCTCGATCGAGGTGAACAAGTGGCAGGAGGTCAAGCTCGCCCCCAGTCAGGAGGGCACCTCGGATACCTCGGTGGGAGCGCGCGTGGAGATGTACGCTCCGGACGGAACGCTCCTCTGGTCGGCCAGCGATCTCAAGACCGAGAAGTCCCAGCCGTACAACCCCGAGTACAACATCCGGGCGACCGACAGCCACCGCGCGGCGGTCACCAGCGAGAAGGCGGTGCCGGATCCGCCGGCCATCGAGAAGGTGGCGGCGACGGTGTCCACCGAGATCGCCGACACCCTGCCCCTCATCAAGAAGGCGCCCTCCTCGGGGATGGGCGACAATCGCGGAGACGACGGAGGCCGCTGAAATGGGTCCTGAAGAGGAGTTCCCCCCGGTCACCCCGGACCAGGATCTTCGCTGGATGCAGATGGCCTACCAGGAGGCTCGTCAGGCCGCGGAGGAGAACGAGGTCCCGGTGGGGGCGATCGTGGTGCAGGGGGGGAGGATCCTGGGGCGGGGGCACAACCGGAACGAGGCCCTCCAGGATCCCACCGCCCACGCGGAGATGCTCGCCATCACCGCGGGCGCCAATACCCTGGGATCCTGGCGCCTGGAGGGGGCGGACCTCTACGTGACCCTCGAACCCTGCCTCATGTGCGCCGGGGCGATCTTCCTGGCCCGGCTCCGGAGGGTGGTGTTCGCGAGCGCCGATCCCAAGCGGGGGGTGCTCGGGTCGGTGACCGACGTCTCGATCCACGAACCCCTGAACCATCACACCGAGGTGGTCCCCGGACCGATGGCCGAGGAGTGCGGGCTTCTGCTCAAGGCGTTCTTCGAGAGGCTCCGCCGGGACGCCCAGGCCAAGTAGGGTCCGGCCGCCGGGCTTCAGTCCCGAGGGGGGGCGTCCGGGTTCACCCGGGTGAATCCGGGCGGCTCGGAGCGCGGATCCACTCTCGCCGGAGCCGGACCGATCCGGTATAATCCTGCGCCCGGCCGGGGTGACCCGACCGGGCTTGTTTTGGGGATGCGGGCCGGCCACGAGCGTCCCCCCGGCTTTTCGGCTTCGCGGAGAGGTGTCCGAGTTGGCTTAAGGAGCACGCTTGGAAAGCGTGTGTACGGGAAACTGTACCGAGGGTTCGAATCCCTCCCTCTCCGCCATAGGTTGGCAACGCGGGGCGTCAGC
>CAYRIJ010000428.1:0-2673 GCA_964424285.1 uncultured bacterium | reverse complement strand
GTCCTCATCCTCACCACCGCCGTTCATCGCGGGGAGGGGGAGTTCGTGCGTCGGACGCTGGAGGCGGTGTTCCGGGACCACGACCTGTAAACGAAATTCCCCCAAACAGTTGGGGCTCGGCGCTCTCTTCCGTCCCCGCCGCTCGTCCCTCCCGAGGCCCCGCCGCGGGCTCTCCCCCGGAGCGGCGCGCAGGGATCGTTTTTCTTCTACGCCCGTCGGACTAAGCCCGGCCCCGCTCCTGTATTTAGCTAGTGGATCGTGCGGGACAGGTCCCGCACCCCCATCCGGATCACCATCCGGATCGGCGTTCGGGACCGGGCGGGGAATCAACGCGTGACGACCCGTCCCGCGCGAATCGGTTGCTTTTGTGGAGGTACGACTTCAATGAGAAGGAAATTTTGGGTCCTTGTTTCGGCCGCTCTGGTGGTGGCCTTCGTGGCCGGGGGCTATGCGGTTCCCAGGATCTGGTCCGCGGACGGCCCGAAGCCGATCGATCGCATTCCCGCCGCCCAGCTTCCGGCGGTGCAGAGCCTGAAAACCCTTTCCGAGGGATTCGAGGCCGTGGCCCACGCGGTGACCCCCTCGGTGGTGACCATCACCAGCGAGAAGCTGGTGAAGCCGGCCAACGGGCCGGCTCAGATGTTCGGCAACGATCCCTTCTTCCAGCACTTCTTCGGCATGCCCAACCAGCGGCAGCAATCGTTCAAGGAACGCGCCATGGGCTCGGGCGTCATCGTGAACTCCGACGGCTACATCCTCACCAACAATCACGTGGTTCAGGGGGCGGACGAGCTCACGGTGATCCTCTCCGACGGGAAGCACCTCAAGGGGAAGGTGGTGGGCACCGACCCGCGGAGCGATCTCGCGGTGGTGAGGGTCGACGACAAGGGGCTTCCGGCCATGCCCTTCGGCGATTCCGACCAGGCCAAGGTCGGGGAGTGGGTGCTGGCGGTGGGGTCTCCGTTCAGCGAGAACCTCCAGCACACCGTGACCTCGGGGATCATCAGCGCCACCGGCCGGTCGGGCATGAACCTCAACGACTACGAGGACTTCATCCAGACCGACGCCGCCATCAATCCCGGGAACTCCGGGGGCGCCCTGGTGAACCTCGACGGTGAGCTGATCGGGATCAACACCGCCATCGCCTCGCGGAACGGCGGTTCCAACGGGATCGGCTTCGCCATTCCGTCGAACCTGGCCATGGACGTGATGAACGATCTCATCACCAAGGGCAAGGTGACCCGGGGCTGGCTCGGCGTCAGCATCCAGAACGTGACCCCGGATCTCGCCGCCGCCATGGGGCTCCCCAACACCCAGGGCGTGCTGGTGAACTCCATCCTCGACAACGGACCGGCCAAGGATTCCGGTCTCCAGGAAGGCGACGTCATCGTGGGCTTCGACGGCAAGGACGTGAAGGATTCCTCGGAGCTCCGGTTCGCGGTGGCCGGGGCCAACCCGGGGGACCAGGCGACCCTGAAGGTGCTGCGGAACGGCAAGGAGAAGACGGTCACCGTCAAGCTCGGCGAGTTCCCGGAGAACGATCAGTCCCTCACCCAGAACCAGGAGTCGTCCGGGGAGAACCACCTGGGGCTCACCGTGGCCCCGATCACCCCCGACCTGGTCCAGAAGTACAACCTGGACAGCAATACCGAGGGCCTGGTGGTCACCGACGTCGGCTCGGGCAGCCCGGCCGAGGATGCGGGCATCCAGCCCGGGGACGTGGTGGTCAAGGTGAACCGGCAGAAGGTGAGCACGTTGAAGGACTTCCAGGACGCGCTCTCGAGCGCGGCCAAGGACACGCCCGACCTCTTCCTCCTGAACCGGGGCGGAAACACCTTCTTCGTGGCCCTCCGGCCGGGGTCCTGATCCCGGGGAACCGACCGGACGAATCGGACACGCGCGACCGCATCCCCCTCAGGATTGGCCGAGCGAACGGAGAACGGGGCTCCCGAAAGGGAGCCCCGGTTTCCTATACTCCTCGGATGATCTTCCACCGACCGGCGTTCGCCCCCCGGGCCGCCGGATTCGTCCTGGCCCTCCTCGCGATGGGCTGCGCCGCCGCGCCCGCGGGGGGCCCCACGGGAGGCGCTCCCCCCTGGCCCTATCCGGGAGTGGCCTTTCCCGACCGGCCCCCCGCCGAGCTCCAGGGGCAGGCCCTCTTTCGCGGTGGATGGATCGCCGCCGACCCCGCGGGCGATGCGGCCTACACCGAGGCCGTGAACCCGCGCTACCTGGTGCGGGTGCCCTTCGCGAACGGCCACCGGCTCTCGTTCCTGGATCTCGGCGCGGGCGCCCTGGTGGAGAACCTCGCCTTCACCCGGGACGGGGGGAACCTCTTCCTGGTGGCCGCGCTGGGCTCTCCCCATCAGGGTCGCGCGGTGGTGACCCGGGCGCTCCTCCAGGTGGATCTCAAGAGCCGGCTTCTCCTGAACAGCTTTCCCCTCGACCGGGACGCGATCGCCCGCGGCTTCACCATCGATTCCTACACCCAGCGCGGGTTCCTGCTCGAGGATACCGGCGACGGGAGCGGTGTGGTCCGCATCGTGGATCTCTACCAGGGCCGGAGCCTGGGCCGGGTCCGGGTGGGGGAGATTCCGGCCGCGGTGGACCGGAAGGGAATCTCGGTGGACGAGAACGTCCGGCACGTCTTCGTGCTCACCGGGGGGGAGAGCG
>CAYRIJ010000427.1:0-2677 GCA_964424285.1 uncultured bacterium | reverse complement strand
CCCTCGGCGATCCACTGAAGCTGCAACGCGACGTCGTGCGCGGTCTGCCACCGCTTCTCCGGGTCCTTGTCCAGGCACACCCGCACCACCCGGTCGAGCGCCGGCGGCGCCATGGCCTGGAAGGTGGAGATCGGGGCCGGCTGGTCCTTGAGAATCGACGCGATCAACGACGCCTGGCTGTTCCCCTGAAACGCCGGCTTCCCCGTGGCCATCTCGTAGAGCACCGCGCCCAGGGCGAAGATGTCGGTCCGGTTGTCCGCCTCCTTCCCTTCCAGCTGCTCCGGGGCCATGTACTGGAAGGTCCCGAGGATCGTCCCCTCCGCGGTGAGGGGCGTCCTCGGGTTCCGCGACTCCGCCTTCATGGTCAAGGACGACGTGGGGGTCGCCGCCTCCACCCCCATCTTGGCCAGCCCGAAGTCCAGGAGCTTGGCCCCGCTCCGGGTCAGCATGATGTTCCCGGGCTTCAGATCCCGGTGCACCACCCCGCTCCGGTGGGCGGCGGACAGGGCCTCGGCGATCTGGACCCCGAGCCGGAGAACCTCGTCGGACGAGAGGGGCTCCCCGCCGAGCCGGTCCGCCAGGCTCTGCCCCTCCAGGAACTCCATCACCAGAAAGTCCACCCCGTCCTGGTGGCCCACGTCGTAGAGGGAGCAGATGTGGGGGTGCGACAGCGACGAGATCGCCCGGGCCTCGCGCTCGAAGCGCTCCCGGAGCTCCGGGTTGGCCGAGAGGTGGCCGGGCAGCACCTTGATCGCCACCAGGCGGTCGAGACGCGTGTCCTTGGCGCGATACACCTCGCCCATGCCGCCGGCGCCGAGGGGTTCCAGGATCTCGTAGGGGCCCAGTCGCAGGCCGGGGTTCAAGGGCATCGGGGTCTCCTGTCGGATCGGGTCACCGCCGGGCGATCTCCGCCGCCCAGTTCACGATCAGCGTGGTGGGCTCGAGGGTCTCGGCGGAGTTGGGCGATAGGAGAAGGAACCGGCTGCCGTCACCGAACACGGCGTAGCGATTCCTTCCGGTCGTGGATTGGATCACGTTGGCGGGAAAGAGGCGCCGGGGTGTCCCGGCCTGGAATCCCGCTTCGGTCCGGACGGCCACGGCCATGAGGTTCCGGTTGGGATCCATGTAGTAGATGGTCTTTCCGTCGTTGCTCCACTGGGGTTCGTCCCCGCCGTCGGTCGAGACCTGCCACTTGCCCCCGGGTCCCGGGAAAGGCTGCACGTAGACCTGGTTGATCTGGCTCTCCGCGCTGACGTAGGCGACCCACTTCCCGTCCGGGGAGAACATCCCCCGGCCCTCGTAGAGGGGGGTCTGGACGAACGGGTACGGTTTCGCATCCCCGTCAACCGGAACCACCCAGAGGTCGTTGCCGGACTTCGGATCCGTACGTTGAGCCAGGATGAACTTGCCGTCGGGCGACCACGAACTGGGATACTTGGACATGTCGTCATGCCAGAGCGAGGCGGCATCGCCGGTTCCGCTCGCATCCTTCACGAAGAGATCCCTCGGGCCGTCACGGTCCGAGGTGAAGGCGATCCGTCGGCCGTCCGGCGACCACACCGGGAAGAAATCCTGTTTGGGGCTGAAGGTGAGTCGGGACGCCGTACCCCGGGTGGTCTCCACAACCCAGGTATCAAAGGACGCGAGTTTGTCGTCCAGGATCGAGACCGCGATCCGGGTGCCGGAAGGATCGATCACCGGGGCCATGTAGGCGGCGGGCTTTCCCACGCTCCCCTGGGGTTTGCCCGCCGGATCCACCCAGACCAGGCGCTGGTTCTGCACCTCCCCTCGCCGGTAGGCCAGGATGCCGTTCCGGGAGAGCGAGAAGTCCGCCAGCCCGTAGGAGGTCGTGGTCACCGCCTCGGTCACCGGAAAGGGATCGCCCTTGAACGTCGCGGCCCCCGGGTCGAACCGGCGCGCCAGCAGCGTTCCGTCCTGGACGTAGAGCAGGTACCCCGGATCCGCAAACTCGATCCGGGAGTTTCCCGGCCCGATCACCTTGGTCTCGAAATTTCCCAACTCACCGACCTTGAGCGAGCCCACCTTGGCGTCGGCATAATCCACCTGGAACACGAAGTGCTTGCCGTCGGGGAGGAAGTACGGCCATCCGTCGGTCACCTCCTTCTGCGAGCGGTCGAGCCGGGTGGCGGGAGCGGGCACGCCACCGCCGGCGGGAACGCGCCGCAGGGAGTCGCCGGCCTGGGCGTCGAACAGGATCACCCCTTCCGAGCTCCAGGAACCGTCCGATCCGTTCACGACGTCGGTCAGGGTCTGCACCGGCCCGCCGCCCACATCCACCCGTTTCAGGCGCCCCTCGGCGAAGAAGGCCAGGGATCGGGAATCCGGCGACCAGAAGGGCCGGCGGGCGCCGTCGGTGCCGTCCAGGGGATGGGCGGTGAAGGCGTCCAGGGGTTGAACCCAGATCCGCGTCGTTCCGGTGGAGTCGGTGCCGTTGTAGGCCAGGTAGCGCCCGTTCGGCGAGAGCTTGGGCGAGTCCATGAAGGTGAGCTCGGGAGGCGTGCCGAGCTTGTACCGCAGGGTCTGAACGTCGGGGCGGCTTCGATGAGTGAACATGTACCCCAGCGCCCCCAACGCCACCACCGCGAACACCGCGGCCGCGATCCACGCCATCCGCTCCCGGCTCCGCCGCCGGTGGGCCACCGGCTTCGGCACCCCC
>CAYRIJ010000426.1:0-2686 GCA_964424285.1 uncultured bacterium | reverse complement strand
GCGGCCGCGGGCGGATTCACCGCCCGGTCCGAGGCGGTGAGCCGGAGAACGTACCAGCCGTCGGGAACGGTGGAGCTGTCCCAGATCCAGGGGGACGCGGTCAGGTTCCCGGCCAGCGGCTTCCAGCCGTCCTCGTCGGGGGTCCGGATCTCCAGGCGAAAGCGGAGGTCGTCGTGGTTGGGGTCGTCGGCCTTCCAGGTCACCGCGCGATAGCGGCGGGCCCAGGCCGCCTGATCGTCGGCGGCGGTCGGGCTCGAGGACCGCGCGCCGGGGACCTGGAACTCCACGTGGACCCCGCCGGGGAGGTCCTGGGTCAACGAGGCGGGCTGGCCCCGGTCCCAGCTCAGGTTGTAGTCGCTGCCGAGCTCCGCCACCTGGACCTCGTTCACCCGGGGAGCCAGGTTGGCCGGGAGGTAGATCACCCGCACCCCGTCCACCCGGGTGGCCGGATCGTCGAGGGTGAGCCGCCACTGGAGAAACCGGGCGGCGGGACTCTGGACCGGTCCGCGAAGGTCGGTCAGCTCGACCGCGGTCCACGGACTCCAGGTGTCGTCGGGGGTGGAGGTGTTGCCGCTTCGGGTCTCCGGCTTCACCTTCCCAAGGTTCCGTCCCGGCTCCAGGGACAGCGCGCCCCAACGCGCGACGCCCCCGGCGTCCTCGGGATCGCTGGTCACCGAGCCGTGGTCCGCCCCCGCTCCGGGGAGCCGGTAGACCGCGCCCTGTCCTCCGGTGCCCAGCCAGCGCCGGCCCGGGCCGTCGAGCTTCGCGCACAGCACCTGGGGCTCGGCCACCGCCACCAGCTCCCGCCAGGTGGAGGGAGGGCCGGGCATGACCTGGACCACCGAGCCCTTTCCGCTGTCCGAGCCGGTGGTCACCCACAGGCTTCCGTCCTCGCCCTCCCCCAGCCGGTAGGCGAAGCCGGAGAGGGTGGTCCACACCGTCTCCACGCCGCCGGAGGGGTTTCGCCGGTAGAGCTTTCCCGCCCCCTTGGTGTCGGCGGGGTTGGCCAGGAAATACACCGTCCCGTCGGGGCGGACCAGGGGCGAGCGAAGCTCGGGCTCGTCGGCCTCGTAGAGCACGGTGCTCTTCCCGTCCCGGTCGAGGCGCACCAGGCGCCCGGGGGACTCGGTGGTGGCCAGGTACCCGTCGGCGGCCGCCTCCAGCCCGGTGACGTGGGCGGCGCCGAGATCGGCGAAGAGTTCCACCTGGTTCCGGCCCCGAATGCGGTAGATCTTCCCCGCGTCGCCGGTGGCCACCAGGGCGGCCTCCCCGGAGAGGGGAAGAATGCGCCAGATGTAGGTCTCGGGGGTGTCGGCCAGGGGAACCGCCTTCCCGCCTTCCAGGCGATACACCACGCCGTCGGGGGAGGTCCCCAGGAGCACGTTGCCCTTGCCGTCCCGGCCCAGGCTCGTGATCTCCGGCTGGACCACGTGAGCGACCTCGCTCGCCTTCCCCGAGGCGTCGATGCGGTAGAGCATCCCCCCGTCCCCGGTGGCGGCCAGGACCCCGTCTCCGTCGGGGAGGAGGTCCCACACCGTGGTCGCGTCCAGGCCGTCGACCCGGATCGAGGCCAGGGAGAGCCCGATCGAGCCCTCGCTGGTCACCCCGACCGAATCGCGCCGGGTGCCGCTCCAGCCGTCCACCCCGGTGACGCGCCAGGTCTCCGGAGACACCGCGCCGGCGCGGTCCGCCGCGGTCACGGTGAGGGCGGCCAGGACGAAAACAAGGAGGCGGAATCTCGATGGCATGCCTTCTCCCCGCGGTTCGGAATTCATCGGCGCGGTTCCACCGCGACGGACACGGACTCGCAACCCAGGATCATCTTGCCCATCTTCTCGCGTTCGGTCGCCACCACCGACGCCGCGGTCCGGCTCATCCGCCCGCCCGCCGGCGGCGAAGCCACCGCGGCCCGGAGCGAGGCCGGGAGCCTCGGCAACTCCCTCCCCGCGACCACCGGGTTCCCCTCGGCGGCGAAGAGCCTGAGGACCAGGACGTCGTAGGGGGTCTCCTCGCCGAGGATGGCCAGGAGACGGTCCAGGGTGCGGGGCTGGTAGCGGTCGGGGGCCCGCACGGACTCCTGGCGGAAGTCGGACTGTCCGTCGCAGGCGGCGAGTCGGTAGGTTCCGGGAGGGAGGTCCGCCGGGATGGAGATCCCGGCGCGGTGGGTCCAGGTGCGTCCCCGGTAATCGCGGAATCGGACGTCGACCGGCACCCGGGAGCCGGGATGGTAGGGCCCCGGGCCGATGGAGACCTCCTCCAGGAACGCGGCCTCGATGCTGTCCGCAACCGAACCGGTCACCTCGACCCGGGCCAGGGTCACCGGCTCGAAGGGGTTCCCGTAGACCAGCCCCACCAGGCGTCCCACGTCCCCGGCGATCTCGGTGGGAGGGCTGAACCCCGCCCCCACGCTCCGGGTCTCCACCCGGCGGCCGTCGCCCAGGGTGAGGGCGATGGTGGTGGCCACGGTCACCGCTCCCTGGGAGCGGTTCACCGATTCCATCCCGCTCGCCGCCACCATGCCGGCCAGGGCCGGAGTGAGCCCCTCCGCGTCGAGGATCTGGAAGCGGAGGGTCTCGGACCGCCCCTCCAGCTCCAGGTTCACGTCCACCGGAATCATGCTGGGCGAAGGGCCCATCTCCCCCATGATGCCGGACTCGTAGTCGCGGGTCACCGCGCCCAGGGGCGG
>CAYRIJ010000425.1:0-2698 GCA_964424285.1 uncultured bacterium | reverse complement strand
TGCCGCCGGGTCGCGCGGGGCGGCTCGGTCCAACCGGGCCGCCATCCCCCCCGACGGCTACGGCAGGACCACCAACTTCCGGGTCACCTCCGATCCGGCGACCCGGAACCGGGCGAAGTAAACCCCGCCGGCCACCGCGCGCCCGTCGTCCCCCACCGCGTCCCACCGGGCCCCGAACTCCCCCGGGCCCAGGGGGCCCAGGTCCCGCTCGGCGACGCGACGCCCCCGGACGTCGTACACCGCCAGGTCTCCGCGCCCCCCCACGTCCCCGGACAGCGTCCCGGTGAAATCGAAGCCGGTGGCGGAGGGCATCGGGCCGACGCTCAGATTCTCGAGGGCGGGAAAGAGATCGGCGCGCTCGAAGGCGGCCAGGAGCCATCCCTCGGGGTCGGGTTCCACCTCCCAATCCCCCCCCGGCAGGTCGACCGTCCACGAAGTGATCTCGCCCTCCACCCGGCGCACCTCGTCCAGCTCCCCGCCCGGGCTCAGGTACCCGATCTGGATCGGCATCCGGTAGGAGGGGGCGGCCGAGGGAACCTGGCGGATCCGCACCCGGAGCCGGGTTCCGGAGCCGACGGGGTCGTTCCGCCAGTCGACCTGGTACCTCGGATACCCCGTCTGCCCCAGCCACGGGCCGAAGAACCAGGTGAGGTCCTCGCCGAGCACGTCCTCCGCCGCGGCCTGGAAGTCGGCGGAGGTCGCGTTTCCGTAGGCGTGCGCCGCGGCATAGCGGCGAAAGATGTCGAAGAAGCGCTCGTCCCCGGGAGCGGTCCGGTCGTCGAAGGCGCCGGTATCCACCGGAGGTCCCCCGGCCAGCCTCAGGCGGCACACCGAGCGCAGCATGTCGAGAACCCGCGCCCCCTTGTTGTACTCCACGAACGAGAGGAGCCGGCCGGGAAGCGGTTCGGTGAGCGGCTGGTCCAGCTGCGGGTTGGCCAGGTAGACGCTGTCCATGACCGCCAGGCGCTCGCGCATCGGTCCCCACCCGTATCGGTGCTCGGTGAAGAGCAGGTCGAAATAGGTGGCGAACCCTTCGTTGAGCCAGATGTCCCGCCAGTTCGAAGGGGTGATCATGTCGCCCCACCACTGGTGGGCCAGTTCGTGGGCGTAGAGATCCTCCAGCTCCCGCTCGGTCGAGCGCCCGCCGATGAAGTACCAGCCGATCAGGGTGTTGGTCTGATGCTCCATCCCGCCCCCGAAGTCCTCCACCGTCATGGCGTAGCGGGAGAAGGGGAAGGGCCGGATCCGGGAGAAGAACGAGACCATGTCCGGCACGGTGGCGAACGCTTCGCGGGTGTCGCCGGCGAGCTCCGGATAGGTGAAGAACTCCAGGGGAAGCCCGTCGGGTCCGGTTGCCTCCAGCTTCACGTAGTCACCCAGGTAGAAGGCCATGAGGTAGGTGGCGGCGGGCTCATCCAGGCTCCAGACGTATCGTGTCCGGTCCCCGATCGGGGTCTCCGAGACCAGGGTGCCGGTCCCCGAGGCGACCAGGCCGGCGGGAGCGTCCACGGTCAGGGTGAGGGTGGCCTTGTCCCGGGGAACGTCGTGGCACGGAAACCAGTTCCGGGCATAGGTGGGCTCGGCGAAGGTGTGGGATCCGCGGTCGGAGAACACCAGTCCTCCGGGAGGGGTGCTGATGCCCTGGCACTCGGGGTCGGTACCCGCGTAGGCGACCCGGATCTCGACCCGCCCTCCGGCGGGGACCGGGGAGACGGGGCCGACCCGAAGGAGGGCGGCGGACTGGAGGTAGGGGACCTCGACGAAGGCGGTGTCGCCGCTCCCCCGCATCTCCACCCGGGACACCCCCATACCGTCGAAGTCCAGGTCGAGGCCGGTCAACGCCCGGAGGGCGGTGAGGGTCACCGTGGCCTCGGCGCGGACGGTGCGCATGGCCCGGTTGATCTCCTGGATATGGATGTCGTAGTGGAGCACGTCCACGCTGTCGGCCCGGGCGGGTGGACCGAACTCCGGGGGATTGCACGGAGCGACGGACGGCGAGAGCGTCCGGACGACTCCGGCCAGCTCCCGGGCGTCGAGCCGCAGCAGGTCGTGGAGTTCGCCGGGGGGGATGAGGCCCTGCTCCAGGAAGGGGATCAGTGCCGGCAGCGTCCGAGGCCCCGGCGGAGACGGGCGCCCGGTCGGCGGCGGCGAGCCGAGAGCCCCCGAAGGGGTGACGGCCGGGACGAGGAGCCCAATCAGGAGGAGACCCCCCGCCAAGCAGTTGTTGAAAAAGGTGTTACGCAACATGCCCCTCGGCGCGGGTACGGCGGTGACCCGGAGACGAGCCCCGATCGGATGAGTCTATCCTCCGAGGTTCCGGCACGGCACCCGAATTCAACCGGCCTCAGATTCCCGTAGTAGGCCTGGGCCCTGGTTCGGGCGTCGGTCGCGAGGAGCCGACGACTCTCCCTGGGTCCCTTCCCCCATCTTGGGCTGAGGTCAGCCACCGGGGTCCAACCGGTTGAGCGACTGACGCTTGGATCGCTCCGGAAGGATCAGCGCCGCCTCTCCCGGACCCCTCCGACCGTGCCGCGTGGGATTTCCCCCACCCCGATCCCGGCGCCGCCTCGCCATCCTCCGGCGGGACGAAGGCATTAACCCCCTGCAATCCTGTCAGTTAGAAGGCTCTGGGAGAGGCCTCGCCGCGGGTGGCATCGCCCTTGCCCTTACCAGGGGCACGCGCCGAGGGCGGTGGCCA
>CAYRIJ010000424.1:0-2712 GCA_964424285.1 uncultured bacterium | reverse complement strand
CGGGCGCCGGGTCCTCGGAGGGCACGCCGGTGGCCGGATCGGCGAAGGCCGCGGCGAGCGCGTCCCATAGCTCCGGCCGGCTTCCGTCGTAGCCCAGCGCCCAGATCCCCACGCCCCCCAGCCCGTCCTCCTTCACCAGGTCGTACTTCATGGTCAGGCTGGCCGCGTCGTCGAACCAGGCCTGGAACCAGCCCGGACTCTGGAAGCGGTACCACGGGGTCCCGGAGGCCGGGTCCCTGAGGAGCCCGTAGGCCTCGGATTCGGGTACCGCCTGGGCGAAGGTGCGGGCGGTCGCGCTCCCGGTGGTGGCCGCCCCCGGGTCCCCCGACACCGCCGGCCAGCGATAGCCGTAGTAGGGGACCCCGAGAAGGAGCTTCCCCGGGGGCACTCCCTTCCCCAGGTAATCGTTCACCGACCAGGTCACGTTGTAGGTGCCCCAGCCGGAGAGCGGCGCCACCGGGCCGGTGTCGGGGCTCGTGCTCCAGTGGTAGTCGTAGCCCATGAGCACCAGGTGATCGCAGGGGACGGCCAGGGCCGGGTAGTCGAAGGCGTTCGACCAGTCCACCGCCGGGGTGGCCATGGAGAGATAGGCGCCGGGGATGGCGGCGTCGAGGGCGCTTCGAAGCTCCTGCATGAAGGTCACGAGGTTGGCTCGCTGGCTCCCCGCCACCCCTTCGAAGTCGATGTCCACCCCGTCCGCGTCTCCCGCGAGGGTCGCGGCCACCAGGTTGGCCGCCGCGGCGGCTCGACGGCCGGGGTCGGAGAGGAGAGCGGTGATCGACGAGGACGAGAACAGCGTGGCGGTCACGATCACCCGGGCGCCGCCGGCGTGGGCGGCGGAAACCAGCCCCGTCCACGGCCAGGCGTGATCGTTCACGATCGAGCCGTTCCCATCCAGCTCCAGGGAGAAGAAGGCCACGGTGGAGACCAGGGACCAGTCGTAGTCCAGGTAGGAGGTCCCCATCCAGTAGGGGTGCCAGCCGTGGACCTGGTACGCGCCGGTCGAGGCGGGGTTGTATTGGTCGCGGCCGCGCGGGGCCGATGCCGGCCGGTCCCCGGGGAACGCCGGCCGGTCCCCGGGGAAGCGAACCCCTTGCGCCTCCATGGCGTCGTGGGTTTCGAGCTGGACTTGATGGATCGACGGGCGTGAAGGCGGGGGGGCGGCCGTTCCGGTGGAGATCGTCCCGCCGAAGGCGAGAAGGGCCGGCAAGAATCCAAGGAGCGGTCGTGAACGCGGCACGCGGGTCCTCCGGGGGGGTCCGCGTCGATGATACCCCGGGTCGGAGCGTTTCCCAAACTCCGTCGGGTTGCCCCGGGGGAAAGGGGGAGCCCGGCCGGTCCCGCGCGGGCGGCGGGTTGGTGCTCCGGCCGGGCTCCGACCGATCAGAGGTACAGGGGCAGGAGGCGGGGGCGGGGGAGCAGCGGCTCCACGGCGCCCAACCTCGCCGTCGGATCGCCGGTGAGGGTCGCCCGCACCGCGCTCCGCGCCGCCGCATCGATCTGAAGGCTCCGGTACAGGGCCTCCTCGAAGACCACCTGCCCGTCCCGGATCCCCTCCCAGAGGGTCTGTCGCTGGGAGGTGAAGGCGTCGAGGGCGTTCGCCACCGCCTGCTTCCCGGCGTCGTCCAGGTTCAGGAGCCCGCCGAGGCCGTCGGCTTCCCGCGTCGAGCCCTCGGCCAGGTGGGCGAGGATCCCCTCGGCCATCTTCACCCGCCGGTCGGCCAGTTGCCGGACCAGCTTGGCGTAGTTCTCGCTCCCCAGGATCTCCTGGGCGCGGCCGGCCGCCTGGACGCGGATGTCGCCGGCGCCGCTTCTCACCCCGTCCAGGGTCACCGTGCCGTCGGCGTACGCCTTTCCGAGGTCCCGAAGCGCCGTCCGGGCGTCGCCGAGCGCGGCGGCCAGATCGGTGGCGCTTCCCCGGTCGATCCCCAGCTCCTGAGCCCAGTGCGCGGCCATCCGGTCGGCGGCTCCGGGCGGAGCGGTGGCGGGGTCGGCCGGCTCATGCTGGGCGCGCTGTTCCACGAAGTAGCCGGCCAGGGTCGTGAACTGGGTGGTGTCCAGGAACGAAGAGACCTTGGCCAGGAACCCCAGGATCGGGGGCCCCATGGGGCGATCGGCGGTCGGGCCGGCGCCGGCGCCGGCGGGGGGCCCGCCGGGACCCATGCCGCCACCAGGATGGCCGGTGGTGTCGGGAGGGCCGTCGCCGAGCCGCCGGTTGCCGTCGGGAGGGCCGTCCCCGGGTCCACGCCGCCGATCGCGGCCGCCGTGGGCCGCCATCTCGGCCCTCCACTCGTCCAGCGCGGTCTGCATGAGCTGGGCCTGAGCTTCGGTCAGGTTCAACAGCCCGCGCAGCTCGTCCAGGGTCGGCACCGCCGGCGCGTTGCCCGTCTCCCCCGCGGAACCTCCGGCGCTCACGTCGGAGGCACTGGGGGGGAGGTCGGAGGACACGCCCTGAGAGTCTCCGCACCCCCAGCCCGCAACCGCCAATGCCAGGAGTCCGGAGGCGGCGATCATCGGCCACCGGAATCGCCCCGCCCGACTGTGCTTCAAGTCTTGGGTTCTCATGATCTGACTCCTCTTCGCCGGGGATCCGGATCTTCGCGACCCGCGCCCGCGGCGTCCAAGCCACTGGGTCTCGCTTCTTGTGAGGGAAGGTACCCGGGAGTCATGGCAGAAGTGTGGCGTGGGGGCGACAATGTTCGGCGGTGGGGG
>CAYRIJ010000423.1:0-2713 GCA_964424285.1 uncultured bacterium | reverse complement strand
CGAGGCCCCGGCGGGCGATTTGGACGCCTAGTCTCCGGTGAGGATGGAAGATAGAGGCCCGGTGGGGGATCCGGCCCGAATTCGCGGGCCGGGGGAGGCGGAGCGCTCGAGGGGACCCGGCGGACGACCCCGGACCGGCAAATTTCCGCCCGGGGCGGGAAGGGACTGTCCGGGGGGGGGAAACGGGGGACGCGGGACGCCCCGGACCGGCCGGACCGACCCGCCGGGACCTACTCCTCCGCTCCCCCCTCGGCCAACCCGTAGTCCTTCACCTTGGCCCGGAGCGTCTGACGGGAGACCCCGAGCGCCTCCGCGGCCCGGGTCTTGTTCCCCTCGAACCGCTTCAGGGCGAGCTGGATGGCGTAGCGCTCGGCATCGACCAGGGTCCAGATCCCTCCCTTGCCCGGAGGGGCGTCCGCCGGAGGCGCGCCACCCCCGGGGGAGAGAACGTCGCGGGGAAGCTCCGAAACCTCGATCATCGCCCCCCCGCTCAACAACACCGCCCGCTCCACCAGGTTTCTGAGCTCGCGCACGTTGCCCGGCCAGCGGTAGCCCAGCATCGCCCGTTCCGCCTCGGGGGTGAAGCCCTCGACGCTCCGCCCCATCTCCTTGTTCAGGTGGTCGAGGAAGAACCGGGCCAGGGGGAGGATGGCCTCGGTGCGTTCACGAAGGGGAGGGATGGCGATCGGAATCACCGCCAGGCGATAGTAGAGGTCCTCGCGGAAGCGTCCCTCCGCCACCTCCTTCTTCAGGTCCTTGTTGGTGGCGGCCACCACCCGGACGTCCGCGGTGATGTCCCCGGTGCCGCCCAGACGCTTGAAGGTCCCGGACTCCAGCACCCTGAGGAGCTTGGACTGGATCCCTCCCGCCATGTCCCCGATCTCGTCCAGGAACAACGTCCCCCGGTCGGCGAGCTCGAACATGCCCTTCTTCCGGGTCTTGGCGTCGGTGAACGCCCCCTTCTCGTAGCCGAAGAGCTCGGACTCCAGGAGGTTCTCGGGCACCGCGCTGCAGTTGACCGCCACGAACGGCCCCCCGGCCACGTCCGACGACCGATGGAGGGCGCGGGCCACCACTTCCTTGCCGGTTCCGGTCTCCCCGGTCAGGAGCACGGTGGTCCGGCTCCGCGCCACCTTCTCCACCGTGTCCAGAACCTCGCGGAAGCCCTCGCTCTCTCCCACGATCCGGTCGGTGGGGAATCTCCCCGGGATCCCCCGCCGGAGCACCTCCACTTCCTTCCGGAGCGACGCGTTCTCCATCGCCCCCCGCACCACCAGCTTGATCTGGTCGAGCTGGAAGGGCTTTCCCACGAACTGGAAGCAGCCGCTCTTGGTGGCCTCCACCGCGTGGTCGAAGCGTCCGTAGGCGGTCATCATCACCACCTCGACCTCGGGGTAGTCCTTCTTGATGCTCTTGAGGATGGTGAGGCCGTCCTCCCCCGACTCCTTCAGGCGCATGTCGAGGAGCACCACGTCCACGTTGTTCTCGCGAAGGGCGGCGAAGGCCTCGGAGCCGTCGGCCGCCTCGTAGGCCCGGTAGCCCTCGTCGCGCAGGCTCTCGGCCAGGGTGAAACGGAGCGTGCGCTCGTCGTCCACCACGAGCACCCCCGCGCTCCGGCCTTCGGTCTGTGGTCCCTCGGATGTCATGCTCTGGGTTCCGTTCCGTTGGTTCCGGTTCGCGGGGCGCCCGGTCCGGCGGGCGCGGAGGGCGCCCTACGCCTCATCCCGCCGCCTCCGCCGCCGCTTCTCCACCGGAAGGTCCACCAGCACCGTGGTGCCCCGTCCCGGCTCGCTGGAGATGGAGATCATCCCGCCGTGCTCGTGGATGATGGCCTGGGTGATCGAGAGCCCCAGACCGGTGCCCTGCCGCCGGGTGGTATAGAAGGGGTTGAAGATGCGCTCCACCTCTTCGGGAGGAATGCCCTGGCCGGTGTCGGTGATCTCCATCTCCACCCAATCCTGGAGCGGCCCCTGGGGCCCGGGGAGCCGGTCGGGATCCTCGTCCCGCCGTCCCGCCCGCCGGCGGACGTAGGGGCGCCGTGAGACCCTCCGGACCTCCGCCCGGAGCGTTCCCCCGCCGTCCTCCATGGCCTGGAGCGCGTTCTTGACCAGGTTCAGGGCGACCTGTTCCATCTGGTCCGGGTCGATCCAGAGCCGCGGGAGCTCGCCGGAGACCTCGAACGCCATCTCCACCCGGATCCGGGAAGCTTCCTCGCGCACCAGCCGGAGCGACCGCTCCACGCACGTCTCCAGGCTCGATTCCCGGAGACGCGGCTGGGGTGGCCGGGCGAAATGGAGCAGGCTGTCCACGATGCGGTCCAGCCGGGCCGCCTCCTCCAGGATCATGTCGGCCAGGCGCACTCGATCGTCCCCGTCTTCCAGGCGCGACCGGAGGAGCTGCGCCCCGGCCGCGATCCCGGCCAGGGGGTTTCGGATCTCGTGGGCCACCCCGGCCGAGAGCTCGCCCAACGAGGCCAGCCGGTCCTTCCGCCGCGATTCCTCCTCGGCGCGCTTCACGTCGGTGCGGTCGGTGAGGATGACCACCAACCCCTCCTCCTCGCCGCGCTTTCCGTGGTGGCGGCTCACCCGCGCCTCCACGGTGACCAGGCGGCCGTCATGGAGCTTCAGGTCGACCTCGCCTTCCGCCTCGCCGGGGACGTCGCCCACCAGCCCGGCGCCGCCCCGGGTCAGGAGCACCTCCTCGGCGGGCCGGT
>CAYRIJ010000422.1:0-2768 GCA_964424285.1 uncultured bacterium | reverse complement strand
CCGAAGTCGCCGATGTTGTTGATTCCGGTGGCCCAGTCGGTGGCGTTGGGCTGGCCGGGAACCGGGGCCAGCGGCCCCCAGGCTCCGTTCACCCGCTTCATGGCGCGGATGAACCCGTGGTAGTACTCCGCGTAGAACGCCACCCCGTCGTAGAGGGCGGGGAAGGTGTAGGCGCCCCCCGAGACCGGCCGGTAGATCGGGCCGCCGATGATCGCCCACGACCCCGAGGTCCGGAGGAAGTAGGCGATGGGATCGGTGAAGGTCTGGGTCCCGGAGCCGCCGGGCTCGGGGCAGGCCGGGATCGCGCGCACCAGCGGGCCCTCGCGCCAGGGCCAGCCCAGGTCGTCGCCGGAGCGGGCCTCGTCCATCTCCTCGTAGGTGCTGAGCCCCACGTCCCCGATGTAGATGCGTCCCGGCCAGCGGTCCACGTGAAAGCGGAACGGGTTCCGGAGACCGTAGCAATAGATGAGGCCGGCGTTGGCGTTTCCTCCGGTGAAGGGGTTGGTCCCGGGGGTGACGGCGGACTTGGCCGGGGGACCGCCCGCGCCGGCGGGGAGCCCCGAGACGTCGAGCCGGAGGATCGCGCCCTGTAGCGTGGTCAGGTCCTGGGCTTCGCACTGGTCGGCGTCGTCGCCCACGCTCACGTAGAGGAAGCCGTCCGGCCCGAAGCGCAACGTTCCCCCGTTGTGGTTCGACGCGTTGTCCGGGATGTCGGTGAGGATGTCGTAGCGATCGGCGAGGGTCAGGTTGGTGCTGGAGCCGTCGCTCAGGTCGCCGCCCGCCGTCCAGCGGGCCACGTAGTTGACGTTCCCCGGCGTGCGGTCGAAGTAGAAATAGAGGTAGGGGCGGGCGGGCCATCCCGGATCCACGGCGACCCCCAGGAGCCCCCGCTCGCCCCCCGAGGTGTTGACGTCGGGGACGTGGAGGATGGGGGAAGGGGCCAGGCTTCCGTTCACCAGGAGCTCCACGTCGGCGGCGTTCTGTTCCGTGATCACCACCCGTCCGTCGGGGAGAAAGACGAAGCTCGTGGGCTGGTCGAGGCCGGACACCACGAGCTGGTCGGCGAAGTCGGTGGGCAGGGCCGCGGCGGCTCCGGCCGGGGCCGCGCGGGCGGCGAGCCCGGCCACGGCCAGGCCGGCCACGAGGGCGGGGAGAGTTCCGGCGCGGCGGCATCGTGAGGAGGGCAGTTTCATCACAGGCTCCTTCGGGATCGACGAGGCGTAACTACTTGAAAGTCGGTAAGATGGGCATCCAGCGGGAAGGCCGGGCGCCCGGGAGGGGGCCCGGGTCCGTTCGGGCAACCGCCTCCACTATGCCGCAGGTGCCGGGGACGGCGCCACTGCCGCAAATCCCCCGGATGCGCTACACTGCATCGGTTATTGCTCGACCGGGTCTCCGCGCGGCTTGCCGAAGCCCCGTGAAGGAAGGAATGGGTCGAGGGAGTCTCGAAGGTTCCCCGCCCGAAGGAGGTTGCCATCGCAAGGAAACGAAGGATAAGCCGGGGGAAGAAGCGCCAGCTCAGCAAGAAGAAGAAGAAGGGGGATCAGACCACCACGCCCACGGGGCCGGCCCAGAAACCGGACGCGGTGGTGGTCGAGGGAATCGTCGTGGACAGCCTTCCCAACGCCCGGTTCAAGGTCAAGATGGAGAACGGTCACGAAATCCTGGCCCATATCTCCGGAAAGATGCGGAAACACTTCATCCGCATCCTGAACGGGGATAAAGTGACGGTCGAACTCTCCCCGTACGATCTCACCCGAGGCCGGATCACCTACCGCTACAAATAGCCCTCGTTCCGTTCCTCCAGGCCCCCGCAAGCCGCAATCGGTTGTCGAATAATGAATTGCGGCTGTGGGGATGGGGGCTTGGCGGGAATGTGTATAATCTTTGTCGTGATTCCCGGCGGGTCTCCGCCGGGGCGACCCCGTCAACCCGAGGAGCACCTTCCCCATGGCTGAAATCCAGACCGCGATCGCCCACCTCACCGAATCCGCCCACCGGGAAGTGGCCCGGCTCCTGGCCGAGGACAGCCGGGAGGGCGTCGGCCTCCGCCTGGGCGTGGCCGGCGGCGGGTGCTCCGGCCTTTCCTACAAGCTCGAGTTCACCCTCCAGGAGCCCGGAGACGCGGTGATGGAACTCGATGACGGAACCCGGGTGTTCATCGATCCCAAGAGCCTCCTCTACCTGAAGGGGATCACCGTGGATCACCAGGGCGGGCTCTCGGGCAAGGGGTTCGTCTTCTCGAATCCCAACGCCGAGAATTCCTGCGGCTGCGGGGAATCCTTCTCGGTGTGACCCCGGACCGCGTCGGTTCTCCCGCTTCCCCGGATGCCCCCGGTCCCTCGGCGCCCGGCGGCTTCGCCGGTCCCCCCGCGCCCACGGGCGGAACGGATCCCGCCGCCGAGGCCCGGGCCGCGCGCGCCCGGGCCGCCCTCGGCCGGATCGAGCTGGCGGCGGTGGCGGAGATCGCGGGGCCCGATCGCGCGAGCTTTCTCCAGGCCCAGCTCCCCGTGGACGTGGAAGCCCTGGAAGCCGGGAACGGGGTCTTCACCGCCTACCTCGATCGCAAGGGACGGATCACCGCCGATCTCCAGCTCCTGAACCTCGGCGAAACGATGCTTCTTCTCACCCGTGCCGATCTTCTCGCCGGAATCCTGGCCCGGCTGGAGGAGCATCGATTTCGCGAGCGGGCGAGCTTCACCGACCTGAGCCGCGATTGGGCGGCGCTGGAGATCCACGGCCCCGAGACCCCGGCGCTTCTCCTGGCC
>CAYRIJ010000421.1:0-2769 GCA_964424285.1 uncultured bacterium | reverse complement strand
AGGTCCGGTGGCGCTCCGGGTAGGTCCAGTACTCGACCACCTGTCCGAACGCGTCGTCGCGATAGCGATAGACCGGAAACCCCGCCTCGCCGTACACCCGGGCCCGGTCGCCGGAAAGCGACCGGATCCAGCGGGCGGTGCGGACCGCCTGGCAGTCGTTGCAGCGGCGGATCGGGACGTAGAGGCCGGGCAGGACGGGTTGGAGGACCATCCCCGAGGCCCCGGCGGGTCCGGCGACCGGCGGACTCGGCGCCGGGGAAGTCCGGGCGGCCGGGGCCGGGGCGGCCGCTCCCTCCGCGGCGGCGAGACCGAGAACCGGAAGCAGGCAGGCGGCCCATACGAGGATCGATGCGGATCTCATGAGGTTTTCCCCCTCGTTCTGGTGCGAATCCATGGTGCGGGCGGCCGGTGAAACGGTGGGGTTTCCAGGCCCGGCCAACTCCTCATTGTATAGGAATCGAACGGCTCGGAGCGCGGGAATCACCCTTCCCGGGCCGGGCCGGATCTCCGGGCCCGGAGCATGCTCCGCTGGATGGAGAGAAGGTCGAGAGCCAGATAGGCGTTACCCGCCACCGGGAACAACCCCAGCGCGGCCGCCAGGGGGACGGACGAACCGGCAACCGCGGCGGCGACGGCGGCCAGGGTGAGGGCCAAAAGCTGGGTGCCCAGTCCCAGCACGGAGACCCGGGTCAGGTGGGACCGCGCGAAGAGCGGCCCGTCGGCCAGACGGGCCAGGCCGGAGGCGGTGCGGACCGCTCCGGGATCTCCCACCGCCCGGCCCACCCAGGCCTGGACCCACCGGTCCTGCCACCCGTAGATCGCGACGTAGAGTCCGTGGAGAATCGCGAGGAAGCGGCCGCCGTCCGGCGGGGGGGACCGTTCGTCGAGTCGGCTCACGAGATCCCCGCGGCGCAGGGTTCGCCACGCCACGGTGTGAAAGCTGTAGTACGAGCACTGGAGCAGGGCGGAGACGAGGGCGACCAGGGCCAGCGGCCAGACCACGGAGTGCCCGAACCGCGGGGCGGCGGCCCAGGCGATGCCCGCGAACACCGCGGCGTGGACGAGAGCGTCACCCACGGAATCCAGGAATCGGCCGGTCCGGGAGAGGCGATTCTGGGCGCGGGCCAGGGAGCCGTCGACCGCGTCCAGCAGGTTCTTGAGCTGGAGCAACACCGCCGCCGCCGCCCACGACCCGGACGTCCCCGCCCCGATCATCCATCCGGCCGCGAGTCCCGCGGCGATGAAGGCCCAGGTCACGTGCACGCTCCGGACCCGGGTGGGGCGGAGGGCGCGCACCAGGAGAAGGGCCAGCGGTCGCGCGTAATCGCTCCGGTCGGGGAATCGATCCCCGGGATCCAGTTTCTCCCAGCGCTCTCGTTCCGTGGTCACGAAGTCCCCATCGTGAAGAGTTGTCGGAAGGCCGGGGGCTCGGGCGGTGGGACGCGGATTCGACGCACGGCATTCTGGCATACGCGCGCGGGGGAGGGGAAGCAACGAGGACGTTGCGGCCGCCGGGAGCGGCCCCCGCCGGTGAACCGGGCGTGGACACCGCCCCCGACTTCTGGAAGAGTTGTCCGGTCGGCGCGGCGCCCCGGACGTCCCGCAGCCCGCCCCGGCCGCCCCGAGCATGGGGCCAGGAACAGAAGGAGGAACGGCCGCATCATGGACTCCGCCAAGACCAAGGCATTCGTGGACCGCATCTGGGATGAGAGCATCATCCCGACCCTCGGGACCTACATCGCGATTCCCGCCCTCTCCCCCATGTTCGATCGGAACTGGGAGAAGAACGGCCACCTCGAGAAGGCCATGCGGCTGATCGAGGGCTGGTGCCGGGAGCAGGGGATCGAAGGCCTCACCACCGAGATCGTGCGGCTCCCCGGGCGGTCACCCCTCCTCTACATGGAGGCGCCGGGCGCCGGGGAGGGTACGGTCCTCCTCTACGGACACATGGACAAGCAGCCGCCGATGGACGGCTGGCGCGAGGGCCTCGGCCCCTGGTCTCCGGTGGCGGAGGACGGGAAGCTCTACGGGCGGGGAGGTGCGGACGACGGCTACGCCGCATTCGCCTCGATCACCGCGATCAGGGCGCTCCGGGAACAGGCGGTTTCCCACGCGCGTTGCGTGGTCCTGATCGAGGCCACCGAGGAGAGCGGAAGCCCCGATCTGCCTCCCTACGTCGATCACCTGGCCTCCCGGATCGGCCAGGTGGACCTGATCGTCTGTCTCGACTCCGGGGCGGGCGACTACGACCGGCTCTGGCTTACCGCGTCCCTGCGGGGGATCGTGGTGGGGAACCTCCGGGTGGAGGTCCTGAAGGAGGCGGTCCACTCCGGGACGGCCGGCGGCATCGTCCCCTCCAGCTTTCGGATCGCCCGCGCCCTGTTGAGCCGGATCGAGGACGAGACGACCGGGGAGATCCGGATCCGGGACTTCCAGGTCGAGATTCCCCCCGACCGCCGGGCCCAGGCCCGGACCGTGGCGCAGGTGCTGGGGGAGAAGATTCACGAGGACATGGGGATGATCCCCGGCATGCGCCCCTTGACCGGCGACCTGGCCGAGCTGGTGCTCAACAACTCCTGGCGCCCCGCCCTGGCCGTGGTGGGGGCGGAGGGGTTCCCGTCCCTGGCCGCCGGGGGGAACGTGATTCGCACGTCCACCGCGCTCAAGCTCTCGCTTCGGATTCCCCCGGGGGTGGATTCGGTGCGGGCTGCGGAGACGGTGAAACGCACCCTGGAAGCCGACCCCCCCTACGGGGCCCGGGTCGGCTTC
>CAYRIJ010000420.1:0-2860 GCA_964424285.1 uncultured bacterium | reverse complement strand
CCGGTTCTTGGAGAAGAACTCGCTCACCGAGATCTCGCGCTGCTTCTTGGCCATGGACGCGGCGGTGGCCGGCGCGCTTCGCCGACCGCGTCCCCGGCGGGACGGGGTTCCCCCGTTCTCCGGCTCCGCCGGCGCCGGGGCCGGGCCCTCGTCGATCGGAACCGCGTCCGGCGTCCCCGCCGCGGCCTCGGCGGCGGGATCGAAGAGAAGCTCTTCCTGATCCGCGGCCTTGCCGCGCTTCCGGCGGCGGACGCCCTTCACCTGGGTGTCGGTGGTGCTCACGCTCTGCCTGCCCTTCTGCTTGGGGGCCTTCATCCCGGGCGCCTTCGTCGGCTTCGTCGCCTTTCCCCGCTTCGTCGTTTTCGTCCCCGCGCCGGACGCGGCCCGGCCCGAGCCGCTCCGCTTCGACCCCCGGCTCGGGGCGGGGCTCTTCCGGGTCGTCTTCTTCTTGGCCATGGTCCTGTCGCGGTGAAGGTGAAGCCGTATCGCGGAATCGGACGCCGGCCGATCCCCTCCGGATCGTCCGGCTTCCGGGGGTCGGGCGGGCTGGCGGCGCCCCCGGCGCCGGCACCAATGTATCGACGGGCTCGAAGCGTTGTCAACGACGCTCGCTTCCGGTCGACGCTCGCCGGCGGTTCGCGCGCTCGGTTCGTTGACGCTCCCCGCCCGGTTTGCCATAGTCCACCGACCCCCGCCTTCCAGATGGAGTTCGACATGAGACAAATCGCCTCTCCCCGGGCCGCGGACGCGCCGCTCCTCGCCGCGCTCGTCGCCGTCCTCCTCGCGACCCCGGTCCTCGGGGCCCCGAAGGCGGACACGCCGTTCCGGATCCAGGTGGAGCGACACCGGCTGGCCAACGGCATGACCTTCCTCCTGGTCCCCGAGCCCGCCACCCCCATCGTCTACTCCTTCCTGTACGTGGACGTGGGCTCGGTGGACGAGGAGCCGGGGATCACCGGCACCTCCCACGTGCTCGAGCACATGATGTTCAAGGGGACGACCGAGATCGGGACCACCGACCTGGCCGCCGAAACCCGCCTCATGGCCGGGGTGGACTCGACCATGGCGGCCGCCTTCCGGCTCCGCGATCGCGACCTCCGAGGCCTCGGCGGGGCGGACTCCGCGGCGCTGGCCGCGCTTCGCGCCCGGGCCGACTCGCTGGAGCTGGCCGCCCGCCGGGTCACCGTCCAGAACGATCTGGACGTGGTCACCAGCAAGCTCGGGTTCTCCGGCCTCAACGCCTTCACCTCCGAGGACCAGACCGTCTATTTCGAGAGCTTTCCCCCCAACCTGTTCGAGGTCTGGGCCTGGTTCGAGTCGGCCCGGATCGCCCACCCGGTCTTCCGCGAGTTCTACTCGGAGCGGGACGTGGTCATGGAGGAGCGGCGGCGCTCCTACGACACCGATCCCGACGGCGCCCTCTATGCCTCGCTCATCGCCACCGCCTACGCCGCCCATCCCTACCGCTGGTCGGCCATCGGCTGGCAGAGCGATCTGGAGCGGCTGGAGCGGAAGGAAGTCCGGCGGTACTTCGAGGAGCACTACGCGCCCAACCATCTCACCATGGTGGTGGTGGGGAACCTCGATCCCGTCCGGGTCATGGATCTGGCCGAACGCTACTTCGGGCCGATCCCCCCCTCCGGGCCGGCCCACGTCGTGACCACGGTCGAGCCGGCCCAGACCGGCCCCAAGCGGGTGGAGGTGGAGTTCGACGCCACCCCGCGGCTCTCGGAGGGCTTCCACACCGGCGCCCTCACCGACTCCGACCGGGTGGTGGTGGAGGTGATCGACGCGCTGCTGACCGGCGGGCGCACCTCGCGGCTCTACCGCTCCCTGGTCCTCGACCGAAAGCTCGCCGCCGGGGTGAGTTCCGCGATCCGCGGGGACAAGTACCCCGGGCTCTTCATGGTGGACACCGCTCCGCTCGATCCGGGGAAGCTCGACAGCCTCCGGACCGCCCTCGATGCCGAGCTCGCGCGCCTGGTCGCCGACCCCCCCACCGACCGGGAGCTGGACAAGGTCAAGCTCCAGCTCGAGGCCGATCTCATGCGCTCCCTCCAGAACCCCACCCGGCTGGCCCTGAACCTGGCCAGCTACGAGGTCCTGACCGGATCCTGGGAGAACCTGGAGAGGGCCTACCGGGCCCGGATGGCGGTCACCCCGGAAGACGTCCGGCGGGTGGCGCGCGCGCTCTTCGATCCGCGGAACCGGACCGTCGCGGAACTCCATCCCGCCGGCGCGCCGGCCGAGGAGGCCCGATGAACCCCCTCAAGCGTTCCCTGAAGCCCGCGGCTCTGGTCGCTCTCCTCTGGGCGACCGCAACCCCCCAAGCCCCCGCGCTCGCCCAGACCGAAGGACCCCGGATCTCGATCGGCGAGAAGGCGATGGAGGCGCTCCCCATTCCTCCCCTGACCTGGTCGGTGCCCGAGGTCGGCCGCGAGGTGACCCGGGAGACGCTCTCGGGGGGGAGCATCCTCTACGTCTACCCCGACCACCGGGTTCCGCTGGTGAACGTGCTCTTCCAGTTCCGGGCGGGATCCTTCGAGGAGCCGGTGGAGCAGGCGGGCCTGGCCAACATGGTCCTGAACCTGATCCGCACCGGGGGGACGGCGAAGCACGGCTACCAGGAGATCGATCAGGGTCTCGACGAGCTGGCCGCCCGGGTGGGGGTTTCCCCCGGCGACGAGGCCGCGGGCATCACCCTGAACGTCCTCCGGAAGAACCTGGCCCCCGGACTCGCCCTGGTGGCGGAGATGATCCGGGAGCCCGCCTTCCCCGAGGACCGGATCGCCTTCCGGAAGGAGGAGGTGCGGTCCTCGATCCGCCGCCAGAACGACAACCCGCGGGAGGCGGTGGCCCG
>CAYRIJ010000419.1:0-2870 GCA_964424285.1 uncultured bacterium | reverse complement strand
TCCGGAGCAACGTCCGGGACAGCTACCGCCAGGTCCGCGTGCGGCTCGCCCGCATCAACTCCTTCCTCCAGGAGTCCATCACCGGGATGTCCGTCCTCCAGGTGATGAACCACGAGAAGCAGAGCCGCCGGGAGTTTCACGCCCTGAACCGGGACCACACCGAGGCCCACCTGCGCTCGGTGTTCTACTACGCCACGTTCTACCCCGCGGTCGAGCTCATTTCCTCCCTGGCCCTGGCCCTGGTGATCTGGATGGGCGGCGAGCAGATCCTCCGCAGCGCCTTCACCCTGGGCGGGCTCGTGGCCTTCATCCAGTACGTCCGGCGGTTCTACCGCCCCATCCAGGATCTCTCGGAGAAATACAACATCCTCCAGGCCGCGATGGCGGCCAGCGAGCGCATCTTCAACCTCCTCGACACTCCGCCCGCCATCATGGATCCCGAGAAGCCGGGGGCCGCGACCGGGGGGAACGGCGCGCTCCCGATGATCGAGTTCCGGAACGTGTGGTTCGCCTACAACCCGGAGGACTGGGTCCTCCGGGACGTCTCCTTCAAGGTCGGCCGCGGGGAGTCGCTCGCCTTCGTGGGAGCCACCGGGGCGGGCAAGACCAGCCTCATGAGCCTTCTCATGCGCTTCTACGACGTGCAGAAGGGGGCGATCCTGCTCGACGGCATCGACATCCGGCACTGGCCCCAGACCGACCTTCGCCGGCGGATGAGCCTGGTGCTCCAGGACGTGTTCCTGTTCAGCGGATCGGTCAACGAGAACATCCGCATGGGCGACGAGGAGATTCCCGACGAGGAGGTGCGGACCGCCGCCCGCACCGTCAACGCCGAGTCCTTCGTGGACCGGCTCCCCGAGGGGTTCGACACCCTCCTGGGGGAGCGGGGGGCCTCCCTCAGCACCGGGCAGAAGCAACTGCTCTCCTTCGCCCGGGCCCTGGCCCATCAGCCGGAGATCCTCATCCTGGACGAGGCGACGAGCAACGTGGACACCGAGACCGAGATCCTGATCCAGGACGCCCTCACCCGGCTCATGAAGGGCCGCACCTCGCTGATCGTGGCCCACCGGCTCTCCACCGTGCGGCACGTGGACCGGATCATCGTCATGCACAAGGGCCAGATCCGGGAGGAGGGCACCCACCAGGAACTCCTCAAGACCCGGGGGCTCTACTACAAGCTGTATCTTTTGCAGTACAAGGATCAGGAGGCCCGGGTGGCGGGAGCGTCACCCTCCCCCGCCTCCTGACCGGTCCGATCGGCTTACGCGCCCGACCGGCGGGACGGAAGCGACCCGTCGGGGGAAGCCGACCCGCCGTCCCGCGGTATGAGGAGCGGAAATCGGGTCAAGGACGGAGGGATCCCCGACGGGCCGAGAGAAGCGGCGCGGGGGCCATGGACGCCCCCGGCCGCGGTTTCCGTTCTTGCCGAGCCCGGAGCGTCCTGATACGCTCCGCCTCCCTGTTGACGACGGTTTCCGGATGCTGGCGCTTTGAACTCCGGCCCTTCGATCGGGCCCGACGCCCATCCCGACCCCCATAGACACGCAGCGGCCGCCCCGCGGCGGCTCCAAGCAAGCCGCCGCTCGCCGACGGCCGAAGCAAACCGCCCCGGTGGGCGGTAGAACGCATGCCGCCGTTCCGCGGCTGAAAGGATGCCGGAATGAAACGACGTTTCTTGTGGATCACGACCGGACTTGCCGTCCTTGCCGTCGGCTGCGGCTCCAAATCGGGTTCGGGCGAGGGTGACGCCGGAAACGCGGCCGCCATGGTCAACGGGAATCCCATCCAGGTCTCGGAGGTTCAGAAGGTCGCCAAGAATTTTACACGACAGGGCATTCAGCCCGACTCCACCGCCCAGGGGGACACGCCGGCCGAGCGTCTCTACTACACCGCGGTGGACCGGCTGATCGAACAGGAGCTCCTCCGGGAGGCCGCGGTGAAGGACTCCATCACCGTCACCGATGAAGAGGTGCAGGGAAACGTCTCCCAGCTCAAGACCATGGCCGGAGGGGACGAGGCCTTTCAGAAGCTCCTCGCCGACAACGGAGCCAACGAGGAAGACGTGGTCAAGGACATGAAGACCAACCTCCTCCTGAAGCACTACTTCGACAAGAAGGTGAAGCGGGATCAGGCGGTGACCGACCAGGAGATCCAGGACTACTACGACAATCACCCCGAGAACTTCGCCTCGAAGCCCCAGGTCGAGGCCAGCCACATCCTCATCCGCACCAAGCCCGAGATGACCGACGCGGACAAGGCCGCGGCCCGGCAGAAGGCCGAGGAAGTCCTGGCCAAGGCGAAGAAGGGCGAGGACTTCGGCGCGTTGGCCAAGGAGTACTCCGAGGACCCCGGCTCCGCCACCAAGGGCGGTGATCTGGGCTGGTTCAACCAGGGGCAGATGGTGGCGCCCTTCGATTCCGCCGCGTTCGCCCTCGAGCCCGGGCAGTTGAGCGACGTGGTCACCACCAACTACGGCTATCACGTCATCAAACTGCAGGACAAGCGCATGGGAGAGCCCCAGAAGCTGGAGGCGGTCAAGCCGCAGATCCAGCAGTTCCTCTCCCAGCAGAAGTCCCAGGAGCAGTTCCGGGCGTTGGTGGACTCGCTGAAGGCCGAAGCCAAGATCAAGATCACGAACCCGCCCCCTGCGGGCGCCCTGGACGGGATCGGGTCCTGACCGATCCCCGCGATGCGGTCCCGCCGCCGGCACCTCCGCCGCCCGCGGGGATCCTCAGCCGCCCGGGGCCCCGGGAACTCGGGCCTTGCCCCGGGGTCCGGAACCGGTTAGACTCCTTCGCACTTTGTCTCTGAGCGAACTCCGCTCGGGGTTCGCCGTCCACAGACCTCGACCAATGGATTGAGCATGGGAA
>CAYRIJ010000418.1:0-2909 GCA_964424285.1 uncultured bacterium | reverse complement strand
CCCGGGCTCCGGGCGGACGGGCCACGAACTCGCCCGGAGATCGCGCCGTGCATCACGTGCCCAAGGACATCGGCTGGATCGAGGTCATCTGCGGGAGCATGTTCTCGGGGAAGACCGAGGAACTCATCCGTCGCGCGCGCCGCGCCCAGTACGCCCGCCAGAAGGTCCAGCTCTTCAAACCGCGGCTGGACAACCGGTACTCGGAACGGCGCATCGCCTCCCACGACCGGCGTACCCTGGAGGCGGTGCCGCTGGAGAAGATCGGGGACATCTACCGCCATCTCGAATCGGACACCCAGGTGGTGGGGATCGACGAGGCCCAGTTCTTCGACGAGAAGCTGGTCCCGGTCTGCGAAGACCTCGCCGACCGGAACCACCGGGTGATCGTCGCCGCCCTGGACCAGGACTACCTGGGGAACCCCTTCGGGGTCATCCCGAGCCTCCTCTGCGTGGCGGAATACGTGACCAAGAACCTCGCCATCTGCGTGCGGTGCGGCAACCCGGCCAACCGCTCCCAGCGCCTGCGCGGGAGTCGCGACACGATCCAGGTGGGGGCGGGCGACGCCTACGAACCCCGCTGCCGGGCCTGCTTCCGGCGCGAGGTCATCGGGCAGGAGGAGATGGGGATCTCCGGGGAGTAGCTCCCGCGGAAGACCCGGGGGTCTTCGGGCCGCCGGCCGGCTACTCCAGGTCGATCCTGTGCGAGGGCGGATAGAAGGGTCCCGGGCCCGGAGGCGTGGGAATGCCCGGGGGCAACAACCCGCTGGGGACCCGCTCCGGCACCCGGGTGAGGTCCAGCCCCAGGGGCCCCGTCTGGACCGGGGCGGTGGTGCTCTTCATGAAGGCGGCGATGGCGTCCATCTCCGCGCCGGTGAGCCCGAGCGGGGTGATGGCGGAATCGCGGACCGCTCCCACCGCGTCCAGGGCGGTCTGGGAAACGTCCTGGGTTCCCCGCCCGCCCCGGTTGTAGAACTCGACCACCTCCCGCAACGTGCCCGCGCTCCCGCTGTGGAAATAGGGGGCGGTGAGCTCCACGTTTCGGATGGTGGCCACCCGGAACTGGTACTTGTACCGGTCCTGATCGAAACCGGGGGCGTGGTAGCGGCCCCAGTCCTGCCCCTGGCCGTTCTTTCCCCCGAAGCCGGGGATGATGGAGTTGTAGTCGTCGCCCACTCCCTGGACCCGGAAGGTGTAGTCGGAGAGCATGGGGCCGTTGTGACAGGCGCCGCACTTGCCCTTGGTGAAGAAGAGCTTGAACCCCTCCTGTTCGACCTCGTTCAGGGCGTCGCGGTTTCCGAGCAGGAACTGGTCGTAGCGCGAGTTGGGGGTGACCAGCTCGCGTTCGTAGGCGGCGATGGCCCGGGTGACGTGGTCGATGGTGATGTCCGAGGGCTTGGTCACCTCCCCCGCGAACGCCTGCTCGAACCGGGCCACGTACTCGGGGATCCGGCTCACCCGGGCGGCCACGCTGTCCTGGATGTCCGCCTGGGTGAGGGCGTCACCCAGCTCGGGGGCCCCGTAGGCGTCGCCGCGCATCTCGTCCCGCGAGGTGATGGGGAGCCCCGCCTGCTGCTCGAGCCCCTTGGTCACCCGCCCGTCCATGAACTGGAAGCTCTCGACCACCGGGACGTTGGAGTCCTTGCCGTTGCAGGCGGCGTCGAGCACGCTCATGGAGTTGCGGGGTTCGGTTCCCACCGGGAGCCCGGTCACCAGCGAGGTGCCCGGCACCACGCGGTCGGGTCCCAGATCGGTGTCCCGAAGATGCGCCCCGCCGACGCCGGCTCCCAACCGCCGGCCGTCCGCGAACCCGAAGGCCGGGAGGTGGCAGGTGGCGCAGGCCACGTCGTTGGCCCGGTAGCGGTACGGGTCCTTCCCCGCCGCCCGCTTGATCCACGGGGCGGACTCCCCCCCCAGGATGGGATCGAAGAACAGGAGCCGGCCCAGGGCCACCCGCTCGGCGTTGAACCGGTTGTGCTGGGGATAGGGGATCGAGGGCACCGGCGAGAGGTCGAACTGCTGGATCAGGGCCTGGACCTCGTCGACCTTCGGAGCGGTCCCGTTGTCATCCCCGCAGTTCGCCGCCGCGGCGGCCAGGGTCACAAGGAGAAAGAAACGGAAAGCGCGACGATGCATCCGAAGACCTCCGGTTTCGAAACGACGTGCGGATCCTCCGAAAGACCGCCCTAAGGTAGCACATCGAATCTCCCGTCAACAAATTGGAGACCCCGGGCGCTTGCGCTCCCCGGGTCCGCGATGTCAGGCTCTGAGCCTCGGGCCGCCGCGGGTCGGGATCCGGGCCTCGCCGCCGCAAACATCGTTTCGAGGGGAGGGTCGCCATGCCGGACATGCAGTTCGAATCCCTCAGGTTCCAGCTCAGCGAATCGGCGCACCGGTACGGCGACCGGGTCCACATCCTGGCCAACCCGTTCCTGCTCTCGCACCTGGTCACCCTGAGCAACCGCTCCACCACCCAGCCCGCGGTGAACCGCCTGGTGACCATCCTCTACCAGGAGCTCATCCAGGCGGTGGTGAACGTGGAGTTTCCGCGGCTGGCCACCCGGGTCGAGACCCGGATGTTCCCCGGCACTCCCGAAGGCGTCTACGAAGGGGAGGTCATCGATCCCCGGTCCACCGCGGTGACCGTGAACATCGCCCGGGCGGGGACCCTGCCCAGCCAGGTCTGCTTCGACGCCCTGAACGAGATCCTCGACCCGGAGGGGGTGCGCCAGGACCATTTCGCGGTCGCCCGGACCACCGACGCGGACGACCGGGTGACCGGGGCCGCGATCGGGGCGTCCAAGATCGGGGGGGCGGTGGACGGCAGGTTCGTCCTCTTCCCGGATCCCATGGGGGCCACCGGGTCCTCCATGGCGGCCGCGGTCCGGACCTACAAGGAGGAGGTGGAGGGA
>CAYRIJ010000417.1:0-2913 GCA_964424285.1 uncultured bacterium | reverse complement strand
GTGTCGTACCGCGACCGCGAGCCGCGCCTGAACGCCCTCGAGGTGGTCCTGAGCCGCCTGCCGCGGACCGCTCCCGGCACGGTGGTGGTGCAGCACATGCCGGAGCACTTCACCCAGGCCTTCGCCCAAAGGCTCGATTCGGTCTGCGAGATGGAGGTCCGGGAAGCCCGGGACGGCGATGCGGTGGTGAACGGCGTGGCCCTGATCGCTCCGGGGAACCGCCACATGATTCTGCAGCGAAGCGGCGCCCGCTATGTCGCCCGGCTGAAGGACGGCCCGATGGTCCACCACCAGCGTCCCGCCGTCGACCCCCTCTTCGAGTCGGTGGCAGATGCCGCCGGCCGGAACGCGGTCGGCGTGATCCTCACCGGGATGGGCGCGGATGGCGCCCGGGGCCTCCTCCAGATGAAGGAGCACGGCGCCAGAACCATCGCTCAGGACGAGAAGTCGTGCGTCGTCTTCGGGATGCCCCGTGAGGCGATCAAACTCGGCGCGGCCGAGGAGATTACTCCCCTCGACCATATCGCCGAGACGATCCTGCGCAAGATCGTCGACCAGGCGGGCGACCGCGCCGCCTGAACCGATCAGGACCTCCCGCGCCACCCGTCCCTTCGCGGCCACCGGGCCTCACTGAGGCACCGCGGGACCACGGTCATCTTCTCCGAAACCTTCCGTCTCCTTGACCCTCGTCGGACCGGATTCCTATGCTCCCAGGTGGCGCGGCATCGCCGGGCCGGCGACCTGCGGCCGCACCGTCGTGTCCGGGACCTCCGGAGGGCGGCGCGCCCGGGAACCGTCTCTCGCCACCCCGGGTTTCAGTTCTCCCGGGCTTGGTCCGCCGGAATTCCCTGGCGGCTCCGGGGGCAGGCCCTCCCGAAACGGAGCGGCCCGCCCATGCTCGGCAGGACCGACGGGCCTCTGCCCGTCTCATGGAGGTGGTCGAGAGCCGATGTCGAGACCGAATGCGGAAGCCCCGTCGATCCGGACCCTGGGAGACCTTCGTGCCTCCGGGTGGCGTTCCCGCGGTGTGCGGGAGGAGGTCCGGGAGAATCTCCTCGAGGCCCTCGGCCACCGGGAGCCGCTCTTCCCGGGAATCGTCGGCTACGACCAGACGGTCGTGCCGCAGCTCGTCAATGCCCTTCTGTCCCGCCACGACATCCTTCTCCTCGGCCTGCGTGGCCAGGCGAAGACGCGGATTCTCCGATCCCTGGTGCGCTTTCTCGATGAGTGGATGCCGGCGGTGGCCGGTTCACTGCTGAACGAGGACCCCTTCGCTCCGGTTCTGGGACCGACCCGGTCCATCGTGGCGGAGCGGGGGGATGCCACCCCGATCGTCTGGATCCACCGGAGCGAGAGGTTCCAGGAGAAGCTGGCCACCCCCGATGTGAGCATGGCCGACCTGATCGGGGACATCGACCCGATCCGCGCCTCCCGGGAGCGCCTCGATCTCTCCGACGAGCGCGTGATCCACTTCGGCATCCTGCCCCGCACCCACCGGGGGCTCTTCCTGATCAACGAGCTGCCGGACCTCCAGGCCCGCATCCAGGTCGGGCTCCTCAACATCCTCGAAGAAAGGGATGTCCAGATCCGCGGCTTCCCCCTGCGCCTCGAACTCGACCTCCTGATGCTCTTCACGGCGAACCCTGAGGACTACACCAACCGGGGAAATATCATCACGCCACTGAAAGACCGGATCGGGAGCCAGATCCTCACCCACTACCCGCGCAGTCTCGAGGAGGCCCAGGCGATCACCGCCCAGGAAGCCCGGATCGCCCCCAGCGTGGAGGTCCGCGTACCGGATCTCTTCCGGGAGCTGGTGGAGGAGATCGCGGTCCAGGCGCGCCGGAGCGAGCATGTCGACCAGTCCTCCGGCGTGAGCGCCCGCTTGCCGATCAGCGCCCTCGAACTGGTGGCGAGCAATGTGGAGCGCCGGGTTCTGACCGTGGGCGACACCGACGCGGTTCCCCGCCTCTGTGACCTCTTCGCCACCCTCCCGGCCGTGACCGGAAAGTGCGAGCTGGTCTACGAAGGGGAGCAGGAGGGACCGAGCATCGTGGCGGGAAGGCTCATCGGCGCCGCGGTCAAGGCGGTCTTTCTGCGGCACTTCCCTCCGGTCCACCGCGGACGCAAGGAAACGGCGGCGGCCGAGCCGCTCTACGGGCGGATCCAGGCCTGGTTCAGTTCCGGCCATACCTTGGAGCTGACCGATACCCGGCCCACGGCCCAGGAGGTCCGGGCGTTGCGCAAGGTAGACGGTCTTCGGGACCTGGTCCGCAAGTACCTGCAAGGCCTGCCTCCCGCGGAGGAGGCCGGGGCGATGGAACTGGTCCTCGAGGCGCTTCATCAGCATTCGGTCCTTTCCCGCGAAGGGAACCTCGGTGCGGTCACCTACGGTGACATGCTGAGCCGGATGATGCAGGACTTCTGAGCCCGCCATGTTCCGATTCCTGTACAAGGACTGGGACCCCGACGCCCTGGAGAAGCTGCTCCGCTTCGACCAGCTCCTCGATCTGTTCAATTTCCTCCTGCTCAAGACCAACGGCGACGCCGAGGCGGCCCTCGACTTGATGAAGCACCTCCAGGGCCGCGGGCTCATCGACGAGGATGTCGATCTCGACGAGTTCCGCCGGCACCTCGAGGAGCGGGAGATCGTGAGGACCGACCAGGCGACCGGAGGGGCGGTGCTGACCGACCGCGGGGTGAGGGGGATGCGGCGCTCCTCCCTCGAGCGGGTCTTCCGCGACCTTCGCTCCGGGGGAGGGACGGGGGACCACCGCACCCCTTACGACGGCGGCAGCGCCGGCGAGCCGTTGCCCGAGCGCCGGGACTACCGCTTCGGCGACGACCTGCGCTCCATCGACTTCACCGACAGCCTCTACAACGCCATGCGACGGGAGGGGAGCGCCGACGCCG
>CAYRIJ010000416.1:0-2917 GCA_964424285.1 uncultured bacterium | reverse complement strand
GTACGTGCCGGGAGCGGGAGGCGTCCACGCGAGGGTGTCGGGTTCTGAGCTGCTTCTGATCTCGACCTCCTCCAGGACCGAATCGGCGTCCTCCGAATTGAGCCGAACCCCACCCCCCATGACCAGGTAGGGGACGCTGTGCCGCCGGTGCCGGAGGAAGGCGACCCGGACCGGCACTCCCGGGACCGGTGCGGCGGTCCGGGCGTCGAAGACCGCGATCCGGACCGAGGCCGGCTCGTCCCGGTCGAGGAACGTCCGGTCGATGGCGACTCCGGCGTAGAGATCGGCGGGGTGGACGTTCACCGTCGCCCGCGCGGCCACCATGCCCCGGTCGCCGGACCGCACCGAGGCCTCGAATTCGACCCGCGCGGGGAGCGCGGACGTCCCCGGGGGGAGCGGAACGGTCACGGTCGCGGTCCCATCCCCGTTCAGGAACCCCTCACCTTCCCGACGCCGGCCTTGAAGCTCCTCCCGCCGCCGGTCTCCGTCCCGGGTTTCGGGGGTCAGGTGGAAGCCGGAGACCGGAAGTGGGTGGAAGAGAGGCTTGGTCTTCAGGCTCCAGGAGAAGTACCCGTCGGCGATCGGCGCCCCGAAGGTGTAGCTTCCGATGATCCGGGCGGTCAGGGTATCGCCGGCGGCCAGGTTGGCGGGGAGGCCGGCGACGCGCACGCTCGCCGGGTCCACCCGGTACGCGGCCACCTTGAACCGGAGGTCCCCGATGGTCCGGGCGTACTCGTCGGGAGGTTCGCCGAAGGCGCGGACGGAATAGGAACCGAGTCCGGGCGCCGCTCCCTCGAAGAGGTCCAGGTGGAATCCGCCGCGCGCGTCCAGGGCCAGCGAGGTGTCGGCGGAGAACCTCTCTTCCCAGGATGCGATCCGGACCCACACCGAGTCCAGGGGGCTCGCGACGATGCCTCGGGCGTCGAGGCGGCGCACGAGCCCGGCCAGATGCACGGTTTCTCCGGGTCGGTAGAGGGGACGGTCCCCGAACAGGAACGCCACGTCGCGGGTGTTCCGCGTGGCACGGGGATGCTGGAGCGGGAACCGCGGCTCCCGGGTGCCGTGTTCCCGGAATCGCCGGGGAAGGGTCGCGGCGGCGCCGAACCGGCTCTCCACCCGCACCCGAAGGCCGCGGTACCTGTCCGTGGCGGCGGCGCGCCCCGGCGTCCGGACGAGACCGTCGGCGCCGGTTTGCCCTTCCCAGATCGTTCCCCCCCGGATCTCCTCCAGGACGACCCGGGCGTCGGGCACCGGATCGCCGTTCGAGATGCGGGTGACCCAGACCACCCCGTCGTCCCGGGTGAGGCGCGCGGTCGCGGCGACGTCGGTCCAGGTGAGGATGGACCGCTCACCCACCGTGGCCCACCCGGTGTCCCCAGGGGCCCGGGCTCGGGCGTCGGCCACGACCTCGACGATCCCGGGGGCTCCCGCGGGAACGAGCCCGGCGAGATCCAGGGTGTCCCGGAGTCCGGGACGGGGAAGGGAATCGGCGTAGGTCCGCTCGATGGCCCAGCCGGTGTCCGGCGGCGCGTCCCTCGGCCCGGGGAGCCGGCCGGCAGCCACGGTTCGCGCGCGCACCCGGGCGTTCTTCACGTCTCCAAGTCTCACCACGATGCGTCTCTGCGCTCCGAGGAGATACATCCCGGTGGGGGGGGAGAGCCGGACCGGGCCGGTCTGGACGGGAAGTCTCCACGGTTCGATGTTGAGCGTGGCGTCCCGGGCCATGCGCTGTCCGAACAGGTCGGGGAGCCCTTTCCGGATGTGCACGGTATAGGTCGTGTCGGGATCGATCCAGCCCTCGATGCCGATCGAGACCCCGTGCCCGCGCAACCCGAATCCTTCCGGGACCGGGTCGATGGTGAGGTAGCGGGCCAGGCTGTCGCCGTTCACCGGGGTGGTGAACGCGAGATCATGGGCGCTGAAGCGGTTCCAGCCGTATACCTCCAGCGGAGGATAGGTCGAGAAGCTCAGCGAGGTATCGGAGCCGATGGGGATGGTTCCCTCGGTGCCGCGGAGTTCGGCGTCGAGCGTGAGTTCGTACGCCTCGTCCGGTACGAACCGCGGCCGGGAATCGATCCGGACCATGTGATCCGGAGGATACCTGTGGAAGCGGTAGCCCAGGGAGTCCAGCACCGCCGCGGCGGGCCGGCTCGCTTCGAGATGCGCGCCGCCGGTGAGGGCGGCATGGCGGGCGACCTCGGCCGGGTCCACGGCTTGATCGAATGCGAGGATGATGGGTTCCCCGGGGCGGATGAGCCGCTCCCGTGGCCAGGGGAAGCTCGCGACCAGGCGTGGGCCGGGGGTGAAGAAGGTCCAGGTGCTGTCCTGGTCGAGCCTGGTGCCGTCGACCGCGGTAAGCCCGCGATGGAGCACGGCCCGGTAGCGGGTGGCGCGCGGCAACCCGCGGGGGACCACGTAGGAGAGGGTGCGGGTTCCGAGCCAGCGATAGTGGCCATCCGGCTCGGGAACGATGGAGAGAATTCGCCGACCCGCTTGTGGCGTGGGGTCGGCGGCACCCATGGCGATGACCGGACGGTCGAGGACCACGGTGACCACGGTCCAACGCTCGACCCGGCCTTGGGGAAGAGCGAGGACCACGCCGAGCGGGTCGCGGGCGGCGTCGACGGGTGGGGACGATTCGCCGGGGTAGGCGAGCAATAGCGCGGCGAGGGTGAGCGCAGGGCCGGAGGCCCGGAGCGCGCGACGTGGCATGGTCTCCCCGATCCAAGCCCGGATCCGACGCCAACCCCGGTCCGGTCGCCGGAAGCGACTGTGCCGGCACTCTAGCCTTTTTGCCGGGCCCGCGTCAAATCGGGACACCGACGGGTCGGGACGGGCGCGCGGGCGCCCTGCCTCGAGCGGCGCCTACACCACCTTCCACACCGAATCGATCACCGTCCCGTCCACCCACTTGATC
>CAYRIJ010000415.1:0-2918 GCA_964424285.1 uncultured bacterium | reverse complement strand
CGCTCTGGGTGGCCATGGGGTCCACGGTGTTCTTCATCATGGTGAGCTTGCCCGCGGTCACCGCCCCCAGGGTGGCGTGGCGGCTGGCCGAGATCCCGATCGCGTGCTGGATCCGTTCGGCGTCGAGGTGCAGCATCCGGCCGGCCACGATCGGGGAGACGAACGCGGTCAGGGTGGCGTGGTGCCAGCCCCGCTCCCTGATGCCGGGGATGGCCGCCTCGCAGAGGCGCATCTCGAACTCGTGTCCGAGGACCGTCCCCACGATCAGCTCCCGCCCGTCGCCTCCCGCCCGTTCCGCCGAGGCCATGGCGGCGGGGATGAGGTCCGAGGGATGGGACGGGTCCTGCTTCCAGTAGATGTCGTTGTAGTCCATCACCCGGATCATTAGGGCGTTGGCCAGGGACGCCGAGACCGGGTCCAGCTTCCGGGGGCTCCCGATGACCGTGGCCGGGCCGTCCCCCGCGATCTCCTCCAGCACCTCCATGGCGATCCGGACGTCGTGCTGGGACCAGCCCCCGAGGGCGCAGCCCAGGGAGTCCAGCAGGAATCGCTTGGCCTGGTAGACCGCCTCCTTCGAGAGATGCTCGTAGCGAAGGTCCGCCGCCCACCGCGCCATCCGCGCGGACACCGTTCCGTTCGGCCCGTCGGTCATGTTCGAGTCTCCTTCCCGCGTGACCTTCAACCCGCCATCGCCTTGAAGGGCAGGTAGCTCATGAAGTCGGCGTGGTGGACGATGATCGCCTCGGTGGTGCGCTTGACCAGGTTCCCTTCCTCGGAGTGGGCGGCGATCAGGTGGCACACCGCGTCCGGCACCCCGCACTCCATGGCCACCGCCACCCCGGTGAAGGGATGGCGAAGCGCCTTCCCCCGCGCGCTCTGGCGGACCTTCCCGCCCACCTTCTCGTACTCCAGGAGCTTCCCCACGTCGATCAGGATGGCCCCGGCGATCAGCACGTCCATGTCGATGGGGAGCGCGTCACCCATGTGCTCCCGCATCGCCTCGGCGGACCGGCGGCAGATGTGCACCACCGCCCGCTTGTGCTCCATGAAGGTCACCGGGCAGTCGGGAACGAGGAGGGTGAAGGGGATCGTCTTCAGGTCCTCGGGGGTCAGGGGGCTCCGCTCGAAGGCCCGGACCCAGGTGGCCAGGGTTTTCTCGCGGAGGTCGTCGTCCCGGATCCAGTCCAGCTCCGGCCAGAGTTGCTTCACCGCGTCGCGCATGCCGGTCTCCTCCGGGGGACGGCGGCGCCGTCCGGGGGGTAAAGGGCTGTTTCGTCGTGTCGATTCGGGGGCCGGTCGGGCCGGGGACCGGGGGGGCCGGGCCGGCGCGGCCGGTTGGGCGCGAGAACTCTACCCGTCGGGTGGTGGGGGTGTGAAGGCGTAAACGACCGGGGGCCGGCTCGGGGCGGGATGAGCGCTTCTCAGCGGACCCGGCGAACCGCCGAATCCAGGACCGCCCCGATCAGGAACCCGCCGAACACGATCAGCGTGCCGTACACGTTCACCCCCAGGAGCGCGGCGTTGGGGCCGTTCCCCAGGGCCCACGCCGCGGGAACCCGGCCCGCGGCGTAGATCACCCCGAGCAGGATGCCCGGCCAGAGGGCGAGGTGGAAGGCGGCGGCGCGGGGCCTCGGCCAGGCGAACAGGAGAAACGCGGGGGCGAGGCCGAGCACCATGGTCCCGCTGACCGTGGTCGCCTTGAGGATGGCCGCCCCGGTGAAGAGCGGCACCGATCCGATGGCCACCGCCAGCACCATCATCCAGCGCCCGGCCCGGAGGCTGTTCGCGCGGGCCAGGAGCCGGCTCAGACCGGCGCTCAGACCGGCGGTGGGGCCGGATTCGCGTTCGCCGCCCACGTCCAGCACCACCGCCTTGCTGAAGGAGCTCAGGGTCGAGTCGAGGGTGGAGCCGGCCGAGACCATCATCAGCACCGTGGTCACCACCAGGGCGACCAGGCCGAAGGACCGGGCCACCCGGAACGGGGTGTCCTGGCCGGGGCCGAGCCCCGCGTTCCGGGCGTGAACGCCCACCAGGCCGAAGAGCACGATGAAGGCGGCGGCGATGACCCCGGACCAGAGGTAGCCCTTGAGCATCCGGCCGGCGTCGGTGATGAACGCGCGGTCGGTGAGCACGGGATCGTGGAAGGGGTAGCTGAACGACTGGAGGAGGGCCACCAGGAGGAGGTCCACGCCCCCGGCCAGGGTCCAGGTGCCGGAGTGGACCAGGCGGCGCGGCCCGTCGATCGGAACCACCCAGGCCAGGACCGCGGCGAGGAGGGCCAGCCCCAGGACGAACTGGATGCCGTCGGTGAGGATGGAGCTTCGAAGCCCCCCCCGCAGGGTGTAGGCCAGGGTGAGGAGCGCGAAGGCCATGGCCGCAGCGAAGTAGGAGGGGGTGCCGGCGGGCCCGAAGTAGGTCCCCACCACCGCGGTGTTGGACCAGACCTCGTTCACCAGCCGGATCATCACCACCAGCATGAACGCCGCCGCGGCGGCGCGGCCGTACTTGGCGGTGAGGAACTCGGTGAGGCTCTCCGCCCGGGTCCGCCGCCGGATCCGGTAGATCACGAACCCGGCCACCGGGATGGAGAGGTACCACCCGGCGTAGGCCACCGCCCCCACCAGGCCGAACTGCTCCCCCAGGTTGGCCGCGTTGGTGATGGACTTGGCGAAGATCCAGGAGATCACCACCGAGCCGATCAGGAGCCCCTGGCCGACCTCGCGGTCGTCGGCCCGGCGCCCGCCGTAGAACTCCCCGAACCGGCGCGCGGTGGGGGACACCAGGAACATGGCCAGGCCGTAGAGGGCGAGGATGACCCAGAGGATCGTGGTCAGCATGGGGCCCCATCGGGGGAGGATCCGGTCTCCGGCTCGCCCACCGACGAAGCGTGGATCTTGAGGTCCGGGTGCGCGGCCAGG
>CAYRIJ010000414.1:0-2931 GCA_964424285.1 uncultured bacterium | reverse complement strand
GATCAGTACCGGAACTGCACCGTGGCCGGCACCTCGCGCACCACCACCGTCCCCTCGGGGCTCAAGGCCGCCGCCTTCGCGTTCACGTAGGCCTCCTTGAACGCGAACGGCGCCGCGCCCGCCGCGCCCTCCGCCCCCGACGCCCCCGACGGCGCCGGCGGCGCGATCACCAGCCCCCCCGGCGGGATCCGGAGCCCCTTGTCGATCCGTACCGTGACCTCGTTCCCGTCGTGCTTCATCAGGTAGCTGAGCTTTCCGAACGGCGTTTCCAGTCCGCGCACCAGGAGCCCGGAGCCCTCGATCCAGGCCGGCTGGACCCCCGCCCCCAGCACCAGGGTGCTGTCCGCCCCCCGCTCGTAGGCCAGCATGTCGAGCACCGAGCGGATGTAGTCCGAGCCCACCCAGGTGTGGGGCATGTCCCCGATGAACCGGGGCTTCCGCTCGTCGTGCGCCACCACCTCGGCCCACTCGCGCCACCCCGCCGGCCGCTGGTACCTGAGGAACCAGTCCAACAGCTCCCCCGCCCGCTCCCGCCAGCCCAGGCGCACGAACGCCCCCACGTTCCGCAGTTCGTACGGGGTGAAGGCGTCCCAGGCCGCTCCATCCCGGCGATCGGTGAAGAACTTCCAGTACCTCTCGAAGGTGGCGTTCACCGCATCCCGGGGCAGGACGTCCAGGGCATCCACCGGCGAGAGCGCGATGGTGGTCGAGGTCGCGTCGAAGTCCCCGAGATCCGCGGAGCCGGGAATGTAGTCGATCCCGTGCCGCTCCATGGCCACCGCGATCGAGGCCAGGAGATCCTTCCGGAACTCGTCGCGGATCGCGACCAGCCGCTTCCGGTCGGCCTCGTGCCCCAACCTTCCGGTCAGGTAGGCCGCGTCCTCGAACCCCCGGAGCGCCCAGAAGTCGTCCCAATAGCTGTGCATCGGCTTGGCCGAGTAGCCCTCGTGGCTGATCGACGGGGGAAGGATCCCGTAGAACTCCCGCTTCTCCCCCTCCCGGTACTCCGGCGTCATGTCCACGTGGCGGAGGGAGTCCAGGTACGCCACCGCACGCAAGACACGCGGATACTGCCCCTCCGCGAAGGCCCGGTCGCCGGTGTAGCGCTCGATCTCCGCCACCAGGTAGATGAACTCGCCGCTCGAGTCGTGCTCGGGCACGGGGTCGGCGCCGCGGTCGTCGACCACGCAGGGGATCTTGCCGTTGGGATACTGGTGCGCGCCGAACCACGAAGCGAAGGCACGCGCCTCGTCCGCGTGATCCAGGCGCAGCAACGCGGTGGAGGTGAGGGAGCCGTCCCGGATCCACGACCGCCGGTAGGCCCGGGCCCCGGGGCGGATGGCCGGGCCGGCGCGGTTCACCAGGATGTAGCCGAGCTGGGCGCGCACCGTGGCCGTCACCACCGAGGTCGGGTCGGGAAGCTTGAGGGTCACCCGGTCGGTGGCCGCCGACCAGTTCCCCCGGACGGCGTCGAAAACCTGCCCCACCCACCGGACCCCGTCCCCGTCGTTCCCTTCCGGCGGGAGCGGGGAATCGGCATGGAGCGGGATCACCACGTCCACCTCGCGCGCCGCCCCGGGGCCGAGGTCGAAGGGGTAGGCGAGGGCGGCCGAGGCGGCCTCGAAGGAGTCGCGCACCGCGGTTCGGGGGGGCAGACGGTCGTGGGCGAGGTAATCCGCCACGACGTCGCCCTCGACGAACGAAGCCGCCCCGAAGCCGCCCGGCCCGGTGAGCGAGATCACCTCGCGGTCGCCGTTCACCCGGACCGTCCGCCCCTCCCGCGCGATCGAAGCCACCCGCGCGCATCCCCCCGGGTTGTTGAGGGTCTGGCTGGGCGGGTTCACCTGGAAGGGACGGAGCGCCAGGTACAGCGTGCCGGTGGAGCGCGCCGAGCCGCGGTTCTGGAGCCGGTAGCGCGCCACCACCGAGGACGCCCCGGTGTCTCCGGCGGCGAAGAACGTGGCGTCGAAGAGCAGGTCCCCGATCCGCCGGCGGGCGCTGGGGATGGGGAGGGCGCCCAGGGTCAGGCTCTGTTCCTCCCCGACGTCGGCCCAGGTGGTGAGCTTCCCGGCGGTGAAGATGAAGGGCTCGAGGGAAAAGGACCCCGGGCCGGTCCCCACCGCGCCGTCCTCGTTCACCAGCACCTCGCGCCGGTCCCCGTCCTGGCCCACCACCGTCCAGTAGACCTGCTGTCCGGAGAAGCCGCGGGGATAGATCCCTCGCGGAGCGTCGGCGGCGATGGCCTCGAAGAACGCCTCGCGGCCGGCCGAAAACGCCACCGGCTCCAGCACGATCTCCGAGACCGCCACCCCGTCCGGGGGAACCCCGCCGGTCGCCCGGACCCGCACCCGGTCCGACTCCGAATCCGGGAGGTACAGATAGTCGCGGCCGCCGTTCGTGCTGTCGACCGCGGCCAGGGTCTTCCAGTTCCCGTCCTCGTCCGCCGCTTCCACCGCGTAGCCGGCGGGGGCGCGACCGGGGAGCCAGTCCACGACGAGCCCGCCGAACTCGCGTGATTCCCGGAGGTCGAGCATGAGCCAGGGCGCGCGGTCCGAATCCCGGGCGGCCCAGTAGCTGGCCGGGTCGCCGTCGGCGGCGGCGCGCGCCCGGTGGCCGCCGGCCTCGGACGAGGCGCTCGCCACCGGGGCGGGCGGGTTGGCGTCCGGCGGCGGAAGCGGGCGGAGCGTGAGGTCGTCCACCCACACCGTTCCCTTCCCTCCGCTCCCCGCGGTCACCACGATCTCCAGGGCGGCCGCGTGGTGGATCTCCCCCCCGCCCGCCGGTCCCCAGGCGAACCGGATCTGGCGCTTCCGGGTCTTCAAGGTGGTCCATTCTCCGGGGAAGGTGAAGTCCCGCCGGACGAACCACCACACGTTCTCTCCGGTGTCGTCGATCAGCTTGTACTCCAGGTTCTCGGGGGGAGCGTCGCCC
>CAYRIJ010000413.1:0-2985 GCA_964424285.1 uncultured bacterium | reverse complement strand
GCGCCGGGGGTCGCCCTAGGCGGCCGGAGGCCGCGCGACGGCGCCGGGAGGAGCGTCCGTGTTCCCCCCGGGGGAACATTGTTCGCAATAAATTCCTTATCACGACGCCCCCCCGGACCTAGGTGATCCGTATCTTCCGGCGCGTGGCGACGCGGAACGTGAACTCGATCAGGAAGGCGGCCCCCAGCATCACCAGAAGGATCCAGAGGTGGGAGGGCTTGGTCGCGGCGGTCTGCCAGATCAGACACCCCAGGGCGCCCAGGCAAAGCCCGACCCCGAGCAGGGAAATCCATCTCCGGCTCCCGGTGTCGCGGGCGAGCTTCGCGTTGGCGGCGTTCACCCCGGCGAAGATCACCAGGAACCCGGCGCTACCCATGGTCGACAGGCTCGATAGATCGATCAGGTTGGCGATGAGCAGGGCGGCGGTCGTCGTGATCACCAGCCCCTCGATCGGCTCACTCCACACCCGGCGCTCGAGTTCGCGCGGGAGCTCCCCGTCCTTGGCGATCACGTAGCTCATCCGGGCCGCGCCGTAGACCGTGGCGTTGATGGCGGACGCCGTCGAAAGCATGGCGGCGATGGCGATCAGGAGGAATCCGAACCGCCCCAGAAACGGCCGGGCGGCCTCGGCCAGGGCGTAATCCTGGGCGGCGACGATCTTGGAAACCGGAAGCGATCCGACCGCGACCACGGCCACCAGGACATACAGAACGATCACGAAACCGACGCTGGAGTAGAAGGCGCGGGGCAACGTCTTCTTCCCGTCCCGGACGTCCTGGGCCGTGTTGGCGATCAGCTCGAACCCCTCGTAGGCGAGGAAGATGATCATCCCGCCCGCGACGAGGTCGAGCGGGGGCGCCCAGGACGACGGCGCCAGCCGGGAGCCGTCGACTCCCCAGATCCCGATCGCCACGAAGAAGAGCAGAATGGCCAGCTTGATCAACACGATCCAGTCTTCCGCCTCGCCGATCAACTTGGCGCTCAGGAGATTCAGACCGGTAATGCCGACCAGGCTCGCCGTGATCAGAACGTGCCTCCAGAGCGATTCCGAGCCGTGGGGAAGGAGCGACGCCCCGTAGCTTCCGAAGGCGAAGGCATAGAGCGAGAGCATGACGATGTAGCTGATCCAGAGCAGGATGTTCGAGCTTCCGGTCAGGAGGCCGGAGCCGAACGCGCGATCCAGAAAGGCGACCGTCCCTCCCTGGCTGGGAAGGGTCACCGAGAGCCGCGCGTACGAGTAGGAGGTGACGAGCGCCACGATCCCGGCCAGGAGGAAGGCGACCGGGGCTCCCCCATGAGTCAGGTTCACCGAGAGGCCGAGGACGGCGAAGATCCCGCCGCCGACCATGCCGCCGACCCCGATGGCCGTCGCTTCCCAGTAGCCGAGCTTGCCGTCCCCGGTTCCGCGCATGTCGATCTTTCTAACCCGTCGAGCCCTCGGACGACAAGCCGGGGGCAATGGGGAAGTGCGCCGGCCCCCGCCGCCAGATCCACGCCACCAGCATGATCGCCACCGCGGCCAACCCCATGCAGAGACCCCACCAGACCCCGCGAAGCCCGTACTCCAGGCGGAAGCCGAGCCACCAGGCCATCGGCAACGCGAGCAGGTAGTAGCCCACCAGGTAGATCACCGCGGCGGGGCGGGTGCGTCCCATGCCGCGGAGGATGCCGGTTCCCACCACCTGGGTCCCGTCGAAGATCTGGAAGGCCCCGGCGATGGGCAGGATGCCCGCGGCGGCGGCGATCACCGTGAGGTCGGAGGTGTAGAGCCGGGGGATGAGGCCGCGGAGCACCACGAACGCCACCGCGGACACCGTCATCACGCCCGCCCCCATGGCGAGCGCCACCGACGCCGCGCGCTGGGCGTCCCGCGGACGTTTCTCGCCGATCAGGTTTCCCACCCGGGTCACCGCGGCCCCGGAGATCCCCAGGGGCACCATGAAGGAGAGCGACGCCAGGTTGAGAGCGATGGTGTGGGCGGCCAGGGGAACCGCCCCCAGGCGGCCGGACATGAGGGTGGTGATCTCGAAGGCCCAGACCTCGAAGCTGATCTGGAGCCCGACCGGAAGCCCGTAGTGCATGATCTCGCGAAGGCCCGAGAGGCGGATGGCCTCCCGGCTCCAGGGCACCCAGCCGCCTTCGTGCAGCCGGAATCGAAGGGTGATGAAGAAGAGCGTCCCGAACATGAACCACCGGGTGATGGCGGTCGCGATCCCGGCCCCCATGAGCCCCATGGCCGGCGCCCCCCAGTGCCCGAAGATGAGCACCCAGTTGAGGAGCACGTTCACCCCGTTGGCGATGATGGCCGTCCACATGGCCGGGCGCATGATGGCCCGGCCCTGGAGGTACTGCCGGATCACCGTGAAGAGGAGGATCGCCGGGAGGCTGGGGATCTGAACCGTGACGTAGGTCTGGGCCAGCCGGGCCAGATCCTCGCTCTGTCCGAGGAGGAGGAGCACCCGCCCCGTGAAGAGCCACATCACCCCCAGGGGAAGGCCCAGGACCAGAGCCAGCACCGCCCCGCGCTGGGTGGCCACCGCCAGGCGCCGGGCGTCCCCGGCTCCGTGGGCCTGGGTGACCAGGGGGTCGAGCCCGAACACCACCCCCAGGCCGAAGAGGAGGGTGCCGAACACCCAGAGCCGCCCCAGGGACGCCGCCCCGATGGCGTTCACGCTCACGTGACCGACCATCAGGATGTCCACCACGCCCATGAGCATGCTCGTCACTTGGGTGATGACCACCGGGGTGGCGAGGGCGGCGAGGCGCTTGATCTCGAATCGGGTGGAGGTCACGTCGTGAGCCCTCGGGACGGGGGGAAACGGAACCGAAGAGCTTGCCAGATTCGCGGCGGTTCGCCCAGGGGGCTTGCCGCGCCCCCCCGCGCCCCCGCGCCCCCCGAACGCCCCGCACTCCCGCGCTTTCCGAACCCCCCGGACTTCCACGACCTTCGCCTTCCCCGGGCAATCCGACCGATCCGGTCGGCGG
>CAYRIJ010000412.1:0-3012 GCA_964424285.1 uncultured bacterium | reverse complement strand
GCTTGCGTCCGCGCCCGCTTCCTGGGAATCTTCCCCCATGAGCGCGCTGGAACGCCTTCGCGCGGCCTCGGCCGCCCTGGCTTCCCTGACGGATGATGAGGTGCTGGGGGGGATCGTAGCCGCGCTCACTCTCTGGGCCGGGCCCGACGGCTACGCCGACCGGGCGGCCGGGGAACTCTCCGAGACCCGCGGCATGAGCCGGGCCATGGTCCGCTACGGGCTGGCCCGGATGGTGGCCGCTCACGACCGCGCCTCCCTGGCCCGCTGGCTCGCCGAAGCCCGGACCGAGGCCGCGGCCTTCGCCGCCCCCGCCCCGGGGCGGACCCGCCGGCCCCCGGTTCCCGCTCCCGCCCCCGATCCCTCGCCGGTCGCCGGTCCCGCCGTGGTGGCCCAGATCCTGGCCGGAAACGTGGCCGGCCTGGCGATCCCCGCCATCATCGAAGCGCTGCTGGCCCGGAGCGCGGTGGTGGTGAAGCCGGCCTCGGGGGAGGCGGTCACCGCGCCGCTCATGAAGGAAAGCCTGGATCGGGCGGCGCCGGCCCTGGGGGCCGCGGTCCAGATACAGAGCTGGAAGGGGGGCGACGAGTCGGTGGAGTCCCGGGTCTTCGGCGAGGTGGACTTCGTGGTGGCCAGCGGAGGGGAGGGAGCCATGGGCTCGCTTCGCCGCCGGGTGGCCGGCCCCGTGCTCCTCTACGGACCGAAGTACTCGATCGGCGTCCTGGGGCTCGGCTGGCGGAACGCGTCGGACACGTGGTGGGAAGAGGCGGCGCGGGAGATCGCGCTCTGGGACCAGGAGGGCTGTCTCTCGCCGCGGGTGCTGTTCGTGGGAGGGGACTGCCGCCGGTTCGCGGCCCGTCTGGCCGAGGCCCTGGCCCTGTGGGAGCGGCGCTGGCCCGCGCGTCCCCGCACCCCCGCCGAGGCCGCGGAGGTCCACGGCTTCCGCTCCCGCTACCAGATGGCGGACGGAAAGACGGTGGGGATCCTCGCCCCCAAGGGCACGGCCTGGACCGTGGCCTGGGATCACGCGCCCTCGCTCCACGCCGGGCCGCCGGCCCGGGTGGTGCGCGTCACCCGCCGGCTCTCCATGAAGTCCATGACCACCCTCCTTCACTCGCCGAAGGGCCGCGAGATCCAGGGGATGGGGCTGGCGTTCCTGGGCTCCCACGAGCGCGGCTGGCGGGAGACCGCGACCAAGGGGGGCGTTCCCTTCACCTCCCTCCTCCAGCGGCTCCAGGACCCCCCCGCCGGCTGGCGGGCCGACGGTCGGTCCGGCCTGGCCGAGCTGCTTCGAAACGGCCGCGTTCTCCATCCCACAACTGAAAGGTACAAAAAGGGATGACTGGATCGACCTCGAGCGGATCCGAGGGGTGGGGTCGCGCGTTCAGGGAGCACCTCGCCGCGACCTCGCCCGAGCCGGTCGGGATCGTGGTGGACCGGGCGGAGGGCCCCTGGCTCTTCACCCCCGAGGGCGGCCGCTACCTGGATCTCCTGGCCGGGATCGGGGTGGCCAACCTGGGCCATACCCACCCCGCGGTGGTGGCGGCGGTGGAGCGCCAGAACCGCCGCCATCACCACGTCATGGTCTACGGGGAGTACGTCCAGGAGGAGCAGGCCCTCTACGCGGCGGAGCTCTCCGCCGCCGCCCCCGCCGGGCTCGACCGGGTCTACTTCGTGAACAGCGGGGCCGAGGCGGTGGAGGGCGCCCTCAAGACCGCGCGGAAGGCCACCGGCCGGGCCGGGTTCGTGGCCTTCGAGGGGGCTTACCACGGCGACACCTTCGGAGCGCTTAGCGTTGCCGGAAACGCGAGTTACCAGGATCCCTTCAAGCCGCTTCTGGGGCCGGTGACGCTGCTGCGGTTCGGGGAGACCGGGGCCCTGGGCGCGGTCGACTCGACCGTGGCCGCGGTGATCGTGGAGCCGGTTCAGGGGGAGGGCGGCGTCCGCGTTCCCCCCGACGACTTTCTCCCCGCGGTGGCCGCCCGCTGCCGCGAGACCGGAGCGCTCCTCATCTTCGACGAGGTGATGACCGGCTTCGGCCGCACCGGGCGGTTGTTCGCCGGCGAGCGGTGGGGGGTGACCCCGGACCTCCTGGTCCTGGCCAAGGCGCTGGGGGGCGGCTACCCGCTGGGCGCGTTCCTGGGAAGCTCGGAGTTGCTGGACACGTTGGCCCACGATCCGCCGCTGGCCCACGTGACGACCTTCGGGGGCCACCCGGTTTCCTGCGCGGCGGGGCGGGCCGCGCTCCGGGTGCTGCTGGCCGAGCGGCTTCCCGCGCGCTCGGAACGGGTGGGGGAGCGGTTCCGCGCCCGGCTCCGGGACGCGGTGGGCGCTCACGCCGCGGTGCGCGACATCCGAGGCCTCGGCCTTTTCGTGGGGATCGAACTGGTCTCGGGGGCGGCGGCCCGCGCCCTGGTGGAGCGATGCCGCGAGCGCGGCGTGCTCCTCGGGTGGACGCTCCACCACGACCACGTGATCCGCCTCACGCCGCCGCTGACCATCGACGAGAAGCTGCTGGAGGAGGCGGTGGGGGTGATCGCGGCGTCGCTGGGCTGACCCGCGGTCGCCGGATGCCCGCCGCGCTCCGGGGGACCGCCGGGCGGTCACCCGGGTGAACGCCCGGGAGGAGGGGAGACATGCTCGATGTCCGCCGGGTGGGTCCGCACGAGGTCGTTCCGTTCCGTCCCGAACGGAACGCCACCATCGACACGATTCGATGGGCCAAGAAGCGCCTGGCGGTCCCCCTCCTGGTCGAGGTCGACGTCACCGAGGCCCGCCGGGCCGTGCGCGCCTACCGGCGGGAGACCGGCAAAGGCCTGAGCTTCACCGCCTGGGTGGTGAGCTGCGTCGCGCGGGCGGCGGCGGAGCACCCCCGGGTGCATGCGGTCCGCCGCGGCGGCCGTGAGCTGATCCTGTTTCACGAGGTGGACGTGGCGGTGATCGTCGAGCGGTCGGTCGGCGGGGACGCCGGACCCGAGTCGGTGCCGATGCCCTACGTGGTGCGAAAGGCGAACG
>CAYRIJ010000411.1:1387-3020 GCA_964424285.1 uncultured bacterium | reverse complement strand
TCGGTGCTCCAGTTCACGGTGTTGGTCTGGCGGCGCATGTAGGCCTTCCAGGCGTCGGAGCCCGACTCGCGCCCGCCGCCGGTCTCCTTCTCGCCGCCGAAGGCGCCCCCGATCTCCGCCCCGCTGGTCCCGATGTTGACGTTGGCGATCCCGCAGTCGCTCCCGCGATGGGAGAGGAAGTACTCCGCCTCGCGGACGCTGTCGGTGAAGATGGCCGAGGAGAGCCCCTGGGGCACGTCGTTGTGGATGCGGAGGGCGTCGGTGATCTCCTCCACCGCCTTCCGGCCGGCCGAGTCCTTCTTCCCGTACCCGATGATGTAGAGAATGGGGGCGAAGGTCTCCTCCTGGACGATGGCGTACTCGTTCTTGACCGAGGCGATGCAGGGCTTCACGTAGTGGCCGCCGGGGTAGCCGGGGCCGTCGAGCTTCTCGCCGCCGTAGAGGATCTTTCCGCCCTCGTCCTTCACCCGCTGGATCGCCTTCTGGAGATCGCTCACCGCCTCGTGGGTGACCAGCGGCCCCATCAGGGTCCCGGCCTCCCGCGGATCGCCGATCGGGATCCCCTGGTACGCCTTGACCAGCCGCGCCTCCAGCTCCTCGCGGATCGACTCGTGGACGAGAATCCGCCGGGTGCTGGTGCAGCGCTGGCCCGCCGTCCCCACCGCGCCGAAGAGGATCGCCCGGAGCGCCAGATCCAGGTTGGCGCTGGGGGTCACGATGATGGCGTTGTTCCCGCCCAGCTCCAGGATGGTCCGGCCCAGGCGCTCTCCCACCACCGAACCCACCCGGTAGCCCATCTGGCAGCTTCCGGTGGCCGAGATGAGCGGCACCCGCTTGTCGTGGAGCATGCGGTCGCCGACCGTCGACCCCTTACCGATGGTGAGCGAGAAAACCGCGGGATCGACCCCGTTTTCCTTGCATACCTGCTCGGCGATCCGGGTGCAGGCCAGCGCGGTGAGCGGGGTCTTCGACGCCGGCTTCCACACCACGCTGTCGCCGCACACCGCGGCCAGGGCGGTGTTCCAGCTCCACACCGCCACCGGGAAGTTGAAGGCGCTGATCACCCCCACCACCCCCAGCGGGTGCCACTGCTCGAACATCCGGTGGTCCGGGCGCTCGGACGGCATGGTCAGACCGTAGAGCTGCCGGGAGAGGCCGACCGCGAAGTCGCAGATGTCGATCATCTCCTGGACCTCGCCCTTCCCCTCGGGGAGGATCTTCCCCATCTCCAACGTCACCAGCGCGGCCAGATCCTCCTTCATCTCCCGGAGGCGGTTCCCCAGCTGGCGCACGACCTCGCCCCGCTTGGGGCCGGGGACCTTCCGCCACTCCAGGAACGCCTGGTGGGCGCGGTCCACGATCCGGTCGTACTCCTCCTCGGTCACCTGCTCGACCACGGCGATCCGGGAGCCGTCGATGGGGCTGATCACCTCGAGTTCCGGGCCCGATCCCATCCACTCCCCACCGAATCCGCCCTTGTTCTTCTCCCCGATCCCCAGCTTCTTCAGAAAGTCATGCGTCGCGGTCGTCGTCGTTGCCATTGTTCCACCCATGATCGTGCCGGTGCGCTCAGGCGCGCCCCTTGCGCGCCCTGAACGGCCCGGACTCGTGATTGAAAAGCCGTGTGCGCGGG
>CAYRIJ010000411.1:0-1287 GCA_964424285.1 uncultured bacterium | reverse complement strand
GGACGGGGGCGGCTACTTCAGCGCCAGCCGCATCACCCGCGGGTCGAGGAACTTCGCGTCCTCGGGGAGCGAGCCGTCCTTGGCGAACTTGCTCCACTGGCTGTCGGCCACGTAGATGAATGTGTCCCCCCGCACCTGGCCCAGGGTCGGCTCGTCCCAGTCCGGGAGCGCGGCGGCCAGGACCGTCACCGACCGGACCCGGGTGCGGTCGTCGTTCAGGGCCACCTCCACGATCCGGTGGGGGCGGATGCCGTTCTGGACCGCGATCAGCCGCCCCCGGTGGATGTCGAGCCCGTCGATTCCGAGGAGGGTGGCGTTGGGGGGGCAGTCCAGGAGGAGCACGTCCCTGGACCGCATGTCGATCCGGAAGATGCCGTTTCCGTAGTCGGCGGCGAAGAGATAGCGTCCGTCCGCGGACACGCACAGGCCCTGGAGGGAACCGAAGACCGGGTCGCCCTTGAAGATCTCCAGGGTGTCGGCGCCGGCCCGGTGCACGTAGATCTCGCCCCGCACGCTGTCGGTGAGGTAGACCGCGCCCTGGGGGCCGAGACAGAGATCGCCGAACCAGTAGGGCTTCTCGCTCGCCGGGGGAACGAACCGTCCGGTCACCTTTCCCGAGGCCGGATCGAAGGCCACCAGCGCCGCCTTCCCCATCTCCGCCTCGGCCGTCCCCTCCCCGTTCACGCACGCGGTGGTGGCCACCCAGAGAACGTTTCGCGCGGGATCGACCCGCATGCCCATGACCGACCACAGCCCGTCCTCGCGATCGGCGAAGGGCTCGGCCTTCCCGTCCCGCACCCGGACGATCGTCCGCCGGTGCACGCTCCCCAGGAAGTACGCGCCCGACGCCGGGTCGTAGGTCACCCCTTCGGGGATGAAGCCGCTCGCGGGAATGGTGAACACGGTTGCGCCGTCGCCCTGGGGCTTCCCGTTCCCCTGAAGCTCCTTGGTCGCCTTCACGAAGCGGGGGTCCATGAGCAGGGAGGCGAAGTCGGGGTCGGCCACCGGGTCCACGTAGACCCCCATCTCGATCAGGCGGCCGAGCGCGCCCAGCGAGGCCTCGACCTGGCCGTTCAGCGCGTAGGCCGCGGCGAGGTTGTAGACCAGGGTGGGATGGTTCGGCCTGAGATCCGACGCCTCCTTGAAGAGCCGGGCCGAAGCCGCATAGTCATGGCGGTCGTGGGCGGCCAGGCCCTGGCGGGCCAGATCCCGGGATCGCTGGACGGGGTCCTTCTCCCGGGTCACGCTCTGGGCCGGGGCCCGGGGCGGCGCCAGGACCCCCGCGGC
>CAYRIJ010000410.1:0-3035 GCA_964424285.1 uncultured bacterium | reverse complement strand
GACTCCTGGAGGAAGGAATTGATGCGGGCGAGCCGCACGCGGACCTGACGGTAGCTGTCCCGGACGTTGCTCCGGAACCAGCTGCTGAGCCAGAAGAGGAGGGGGAGAACGGCGAAGGAGATCAGGGCCAGCTGCCAGTCCATGACCAGGAGGACGATCATGATGCCGAACAGCGTCACCACGTCCCCGAAGATGGCCACCACCCCGCTGGTGAACATCTCGTTCAGGGCGTCCACGTCGCTGGTGAGCCGGGTGATCAGCCGGCCCACCGGGTTCCGGTCGAAGAAGGCGATCTGGAGATTCTGGAGGTGGCGGAAGATCTGCCCGCGCAGCCTCACCATGATCTCCTGCCCCACCTTCTGCATGATGTAGGTCTGGGCGTAGCCCAGCACCATGGCGAAGACGAGGGTGCCCAGGAAGAGGGCGGCGATGCGAATGAGGCCGGGAAGGTCCTTCCCCCCGATGTAGCGGTCGATGGCGATCTTGGTCAGGAACGGCCCGGCCAGGTCGAGGAGGGAAGTCCCGATCAGGAGAAGGATCGAGACGACCACCGCGGTATGGTGCGGCTTGAGGTAGGTGAGGAGCCGCTTCATGAGCCGGCCGTCGTAGGCCTTGCCCAGGACCTCGTCTTCCTGGAACTCGTGGCCGATCACAGCGTCGCCTCCAGCTCCTGCTCGAGCTGCTGGAGGCTGACCAGCTCCGCGTACTGGCCGTTCCGGTCGAGAAGCTCCTCGTGGGTGCCCTCCTCCGCGATCCTCCCCTCGTCGAGAACCACGATCCGGTCGGCCAGCTTGACCGTGCTCACCCGGTGGGCCACCAGAATGGTGGTGCGGTCCTTCATGAACACCCGGAGCCCGGAGAGGATGTCCTCCTCGGTGCGGGTGTCCACGCTGGCCAGGGCGTCGTCGAGGATCAGGATCCGGGGATTGCGGAGCAGCGCCCGGGCGATGGCCGTGCGCTGCTTCTGCCCTCCGGACAGGGTCACCCCGCGCTCGCCCACCATGGTGGCGTAGCGGTCGGGAAAGTCCTCGACGTCCTCGGCCAGCCGGGCCAGCTCGGCCATGCGGTGGATCTCGTCGTCTCCCGCCTCGGAAGAGCCGAGCGAGATGTTCTGGGCCACGGTGCGGCTGAACAGGAACGTCTCCTGGGGGACGTACCCGATCGACGAGCGCAACCGGTTCAGATCCATTTCCCTCGCGTCCATCCCGTCCACCAGGATCCGCCCGCGGACCGGATCGTAGATCCGCGGAACCAGGTTCACGAGGGTGGTCTTCCCGGAGCCGGTGCGCCCCACCACCGCCACCGTCTCCCCGGGACGGACCTTGAGGTTGATCCCGGCCAGAACCGGGGTATCGGGCCGGGTGGAGTAGGCGAAGTGGACGTCCCTGAACTCGATCTCGCCGGCCAGGGGCGGGGCGCCGTCCTTCTCGTCGGTCTCCGAGTCCGGGACCGGGTTCACGATCTCCGGTTCCGCCTCCAGCACCTGGTTCATGCGCTTCATCGATGCCGCGCCGCGCTGGAACATGGAGACCACCCAGCCCAGGGCGATCATCGGCCAGATCAGCATGACCAGGTAGGAGTTGAAGGCCACGAAGTCGCCCAGGGTGATCTTCCCGTCGATGACCAGCGAGCCGCCGACCGCCAGGACCAGGACGCTGCCGGTCCCGGCCAGGAAGCCGATGGCCGGGGAGAAGATGCCGTTCACCTTCACCAGGGTCATGTTGCCCCTCAGGTAATCCATGTTCTTCCGGTGGAAGTCCCGGGTGGCCGCGTCCTCCTGGACGTAGGCCTTCACCACCCGGATTCCCGAGAGGTACTCGTGGGCCCGCTCGGTGATGGCCGAGAACTGGGCCTGCACCTCCTCGAAGCGCTTGTGGATGATCCTCCCGTACCGGTACATGAACAGCGAGATGAGGGGGAGGGGGATCAGGGACACCAGGGTGAGCCGCCAGCTCAGGATCATCATGAAGGTCAGGGCGGCGGCCAGGGTGACCACGGTGTTGATCGAGTACATGATCCCGGGGCCCAGGACCGCCCGCACCGCGTTCAGATCGTTGGTGGCGCGGGCCATGAGGTCCCCGGTGGGGATCCGGTTGTAGTAGGAAAAGGAGAGGGTGGTGAGCTTTCGGAAGAAGTCGTTCCTGAGCTCGTACTCGATCTCCCGGGACACCCCGATCATGAGCCGGCGCATGTAGAACCGGGCCAGCCCTCCCAGAAGCGCCATGACCACCAGGGCCCCGGCGAAGGCCATCAGCTTTCCCCGGCTGATCTCCGCGGTAAGGCCGTCGATCGCGTACTTGAACACCCAGGGACTGGCGAGCTGGAAGGCGTCGGAGAGGATCAGGGCCAGCATTCCCCAGTACATGGTCCGTTTGTGCCGGCGGAGGTAGGGGCCCAGGGCGGCGAGCGCGTTCACGGCGTCTCCTCCGAGGCCTCGGAGGGGGAATGCGGGAGCCCGGGGGGCGGGCACGGCGTGACGCCCCCCCCGAGGGGGAGCCCCGAGCCGGCCCTCATGCGACGGGAGGCCCCGTCCGACCGGAGCCTCCTCGAAACGGGTTGTTGCACCATGGGAAACGAGCAGTGTATCAAGACAGCGGTCCGGTCGTAAATCCGACCCGGAGAACCCGGTAGGGCGGGGGGCCGGTTGGGGAGCGGCTTTCCGCCCTTGCCCGAAGGGGTTCGCGTCCCTATGGTGTGCCGGAGTCCCGGAGGACGGCGAACCTCCGAACGGGCGGAGACTCTGAAGGGGGGCGACGATGCCGGTGCAGATCCTGGTGCTGAAACCCGACGGTTCCCTGGAGGTCGACCCGCCCCTGGAGGAACTGGGGCCCGCCCTGGCCCAGGCGGAGAGCCGGATCTGGGTGGACCTTCTCGATCCGGAAATGGCGGATTATGACGCCCTCCAGGGGGTGTTCGCCTTCCATCCCCTGGCCATCGAGGACTGCCACAACAACATCCAGCGACCCAAGGTGGACGACTACGGGAATCACATCTTCACCGTCTTCCACGGGTTGAACCTGAACGAGGGGGCGGAT
>CAYRIJ010000409.1:0-3051 GCA_964424285.1 uncultured bacterium | reverse complement strand
AGAGATCCTCGGGACTCTGCACCCGGGCTCCGGCATAGTCGAGGATCACGTCTCCGGGCAGAAGGCCCGCGGTGATCGCCGGCCCCCCCTCCACCAGGCGATGGACGATCACCCCGCGAAGTTCCCGGCCCCGCGGGTGCGCCGACTCGCTCAGCTCGACCTGCACGCCGAGATAGCCTCGTTCCACGTAGCCCAGACGGATCAGCTCGCGCGCGGTCTCCATGGCGTGGCCCGCGGGAAGGGCTACGGTGGCGGCGGCGGGAGAGGCGGTGGCGATCCGCCCCCGGTAGAGAAACCCGGCCACCATGTCGGCGCCCGCGGGCACCATCGCGCGGGTCGGTTCCATCTCCACCCGGCCGGAGATGAGGCCCACCAACTTGCCCTCGCCGTTCAGGAGCGCGCCCCCGGTGATTCCGGGGTAGACCGGGGCGGAGACCTGAACCATCTCCACGTCGCTGTACCCCAGGTTGGGCCCCTGGACCAGGATCACCGACCCGAAGCTGGCGGTAGGGGCGCGCGGAGGACCCATCCCCACCGCCACCACGAGGTCGCCCGGAAAGAGCAGGGCGTCCTCGGCCACCGGGATCGCGGGAAGGCTCAGGCCCGGGCTCTCCAGGACCGCCAGGTTGGTGCGGCGGTCCACGCCCAGCACCTTGGCCGGTAGGGTGTCGCCGTCGGCCGCGGTGACCAGGACCTCCCGGGCCGGTCCCACCACCCCGGCGCAGGTGAGGATGTGCCCGCCGCCCAGGGAAACCCCGGAGCCGATGATCCGGGGGCGGGTCCGCTGATTCGCGGCTCCCGGGGGGATCTCGGTGGCGCGGATCACCCGCACCAGGTAGGGCGCGGCCCCGCTCGCCACGCGGGTGACCCCGGCGGCGAGATCGGAGAAGCCCGTTCGCCCACTGGACTCCCGCGGGACCTCGGAGCCGGCGGGACCGGCGGCGGCCACGCCCACCCGGATCGCGAGAACGGCGACCAGACCGAATCCCACCCAGCCGCGCATCAGAACGTCACCACCACCTTGGCGGTGGGGTCGCTCCCGACGCGGGTGAGCACGGCGTCACCGCCCCCGGGGGGTTCCCGGAGGATCCAGTCCTCGAGGGCGTAGCTGTCCTGGGCCATCCCCAGCGGCTGTCCCGGGCCCTCGGCTTCGGCGTCGATCCCCGGGTAGAGATCGGAGATGGTGGCCACCGGAGGGGTGGGGCCGAAGTCCACCGGTTGGGAGGCGATCGCGCCGGGATTCCGGGCCGCCAGTTGGGGGGCGGGAGCCGCGCTCAGGGACCGCTCGGCCCGGGTCGGACCGGTTCGAGGCTCCGGCGAACGGAACTGGGAGATCCCCAGGAAGGCCACGACCAGGGCGGCGGCGGCGGCCAGGGGAACCCCCCACCCCGCGGCGCCCCGGGAAGGCCGGGGCACCACCGGCACCTCGAGTCCGGCCGGGGGAAGGTCCTTCACCGCGGCCAGAACGCGCTGGGTGAAGTCACCCGAGACCCGGGGGCCGGGAACTCGGGAGAGCCGGACGAGGAGCGCCTCCATCCCGGCGATCTGCTCGCGGCACCGGGGGCACACCGTGAGGTGGCCGTCGACGAAGCGGGTTTCAGCCGGGCTGGTTTCGGATTCGATGTAGGCGGAGAGGAGGGAATCGACGCGTTGGCAAGGGTTCATACCGAGGCTCCTCGATCGTCCGGCGGCCCGCCGCCGGATCACAGCTCCGATTTCGCAAAGGTCTTGAGCTTCTCCTTGAGCATGAGACGGGCCCGATTGATCCGCGAGCGCACCGTGCCCCCCGGGATGTCCAGGATGTCTCCGATCTCCTCGTAGGAGAGACCCTCCAGGTCCCGGAGGATCAGCGCTTCCCGGTAGACGTCGGGCAGGCGCGCGATCGCCTTGCCCACCAACCGGCCCGTTTGGTCCTGTTCCACCCGTCGATCGGTCCCGGTCTGCTCGTCGTCCCGGAGCAGGGGCTCCACCGAGCCCATGACCTCGGTCAGGTGGTCCAGGCTCAGGACGTTCCGCAGCCGCACCTTGCGGCGGATTTCGTTCTTGGCCAGGTTCACCGCAATGGTGAAGATCCAGGTCGAGAACTTCCCGGTCTTCCGGTACCGCTCACGATGAAGGTAGACGCGGACGAAGGCCTCCTGAGCGAGGTCCTCGGCCCGTTGGAAATCCCGGATGTACCGGTAGATCACGTTCTGCAGGCGGTTCTTGTAGCGATCGACGACGCAGGCGAAGGCCGTCTCGCTACCCGCCACCACGTGATCCATGAGGTCCTCATCCGAGAGGTCCTGGTAGAAGGCTCGGCTTTCCAGAGATGCCTCCATCCAATCACGCGGTACCTCGGGGCGTTCTACCCCGAGGGCCGGAAACGGTTCCCGGAGAGGGGAAAACCGCATTTGAGGGGAACACAAACCCCCCGGGGAAGGTTATCATAGGCACGGGGTCGTCCGCCCACCCCTCGGGAGGTGTAAGTTGAAATTTTTCAGTCAGTTGACGATGAGGGTCCCCGTGGCGGTCGCGGCCGCGGCGCTCCTGGCCGGCTGTTACACCGTGCTGAGGCACCCCACCACGGATCTCACCGCCGAGGACACCCACGGCGGCGACTACCGGTATTCGGACTGCGCCTCCTGCCATTCGGACGGGTTCTCCCAGCCCCTCGTCCCCGATCCCTACGGCTACACCAGCTCCTGGTATTTCCCCTACTACGGGCGTCCATGGTGGCTTCCCTACTACGATCCCGCGCCCGGCGCCCCCGGGGGCCGGTGGTCGGGGGGCTCGGGCGGCGGGTCCCGGTCCGGGATCGCCACCGGAGACGACGAGCGGCACGTGGGAGGCCGGGGCGGCGTGCGCGCGGGCGGGGTTCCGAGCCGCCCGCCGGTCTACAATCCCGCCCCCGGCGGCGGGGGGTCGGCCTCGCCCTCGGTGGGTCCAGAGACCCAGGGATCCTCGGGAAGCGACCACTCAACGCCGGCCCAGACGGGCCAGCAACCCGGGCGGACCCTGAAGCCGGATAAGGATTCCTCGAGCCCGACTCCACCCAAGCCGGCCCCCGCT
>CAYRIJ010000408.1:0-3063 GCA_964424285.1 uncultured bacterium | reverse complement strand
GGCGGAACGATCCTCTTCACCTTCCTGGACTACAACCTGAACGGACGGTTCCTCCCGCCGGTCTCCGGGAACCCCTCGAACCTGGATCTCTTCGCCGCCCAGTACCCGTCCACCTACCGGCCCCCCTTCCCGTCGCCCGAGCGGGATCAGGAGATCGAGATCTGGCGATTCCTCGACCCGGCCACCGGCCGGGGACGGATCGAGGTGGCGGCGGCGCTCTCGCCCGAGGACTGGCCGGACGGGGTCCTGGACGCGCCCCATCGGCTGGCCACCCGGATCGCCGTCTACGACTCGACCTGGACGCGTCGCGACGCGGCGGTGGGAAGCTGGGCCCTGTTCCAGAAGGACGATCAGGGGCGGCTCATCGGTCTCTTCCGATTGGACGCGCTCCCCGAGAGCCTCATCGTGGGCATGGAGACCCTCGATCGGCAGGAGGCGGGGCGGTCCGACTCCTACGCGACCCTCCCGCCGGACACCGCCCGCGCCCGCCCGAGCCTGAGCGACCTCGCCTTCTTCAGCAAGGTGGGGTTCGATCCCGGGGACGGGGGATACCCCTGGGCCTACGGCAGCGCCCTTCCCGATCCCGGGCACGTCTACCGGGGGGACCGGCCGATCGGGATCGGGTTCGAGGCCTACGGGCTGAACCAGGACGGGAACGGCGACCACTCGGTCCAGATCCGGGTCACCGTCGGACGGCAGACCCCGCGCGGCTGGTTCCGGGTCCTCCTCCCGTTCGGGCGGTCGAGCGCGGAGGGCGAGCTGGTGTTCGAGGACTCGGGGCCGGGGCCGACGCTGTCCCAGCTCCTCTCGGTGGACCTGCCGCCTCTCGATCCGGGAGGCTACGTGCTCCGGGTGGAGGTGAAGGATCTCCTGGGGGGACGCGCCGCCGGGCGCTCCGGCCCCTTCACCGTTCTGGAACGGGCGCGGGCGCGATGAGCGCCGAGAACCGGGTGCTGGCCCGCACCGCCGCCGCCTCGCTGCTCCTCCACGCCGCGCTGGTTCTGGCGCCCGGGAGCTGGTGGGAGGGGCTGATCTTCCCGGAGGCGCCGGGCCGGGCGGGGAGCCGCCCCGAAGGTCCGTTGACGGTATCGCTGGTGCCGTGGGGGCCCGCGTCCGCGGCGGGGCCGCCGCGCCCGGAACCGCTCGAGGCCGCTCCGCCGGCCCCGGCGGTGGCCGCCTCCCCCGCCGAAGCTCCGCCCCCGGCCGAGGCTCCCTCCGGGATCCCGCCCCGGACGCCGGCGGTGACGGGAACGGGAGGCGCCGGGGCCTCGGACCCGGCGGCGGGATCGCCGGCGGCGACGGCCCCCGGGAGCGGCGCGACCGGCGAGCTTCGGTATCGACCCCCCAAGCTTCTGGCCGGGGCGCTGCCTCTGACCCCGGAGGAGTCCGAGGGGCTTCCCTCGCCGCTCGAGATCTCGGTGCGGCTCCGGGTGGATCGCCGGGGCCGGGTGGCCGAGGTCGTGCCCGGGAAACCCGACCTCCCCGCTCCCCTCCGCGAGGCGCTCGAACGATCGGCCCGGGCCATGCGCTTCGTCCCGGCACGACTCGGAGGCGAGCCGGTGGAGGCGTGGTTCGAGATGAGCTTCGTGTACCGGAGATGACGATGCCCGCCGCCCACCGTGGCCCAGGGACCGGATCCGGCCGGTCCGGACTCCGGCTCCGGCGGCGCGGGGTCCCGCTTCCTTGACACCCGCCGGACGGCTGATATAGTTCATCCGGAGAAACCGATTGCGCGCATTACCGTTCCGGCGTTCGGCGTCGCCGTCGGACCACCCAGAGCCCTCGCGGCCCGTGGGCCCGATGCGAGGCCGTTTTCATTCGAAAGGGACGATCCTGCTCACCGAGATCCTCGACGAGTCGTGCGTGCGGCTGGATGTGGCGGCGTCCACCAAGGATGCCGTCATCGAGGCTTTGGTCGAGGCGCTGGTGGAGGCGGGAGCGGTCACCGACGCCTCGCGCATGGTCGCCGACATCCAACAGCGTGAACGGGTCATGAGTACCGGCATCGGCGGGGGGATCGCGGTTCCCCACGCCCAAAGCCCGGGAGCCACCCGGCTTTCCCTGGCCCTGGGGCGTCTGGTCCGGCCCATCGACTTCGACGCGCTGGACGAGCGCCCGGTCCAGCTCGTGTTCCTGGTCGCGGGACCCGAGGAACGGGGCGGGTTCATCCGGGTGCTGGCCCGGATCAGCCGGCTTCTCTACTCGGGAGATCTTCAGCGGAACCTCCTGCGCGCGCGCACTCCGGCCGAGGCCATGGCCTGCATTCGACACGAGGAAGAGCGGATTACCGGTTGAGTCTGAGCGCATGGCTTCCGGTGGCGACCTACGCCGCCCTCATCTTCACCTTGTCGTCGATCCCGACCCTGGCTCCTCCCGGTCACGTGGCCAACGCGGACAAGCTGGGCCACTTCATGGAGTACGCCCTCCTGGGAGGGCTCCTGGCCCGGGCGTGGGGGCGCACCCTTCAGAATCGCCGGGCCGCGCTCCGGGTGGCGCTGGCGGTGGTCATGGGGGCGGGGATCGCCGCCCTGGACGAGACCTTTCAGGGGACGGTGGGCCGCGACAAGAGCCTGGGAGATTGGCTCACCGACCTGACCGCGGTCCTGATCGCGGTTTCGGTGGACGCCTGGCTCCGCGGCCGGGCCTCGCACTCCCCGCACTGGCTTTGGCAACGGGATCGGGGCGGAGCGGGGAACCCGACCCCGGGGAGCACCGGATCATGAAGCTGAACGCCCCCCGGGGCACCCAGGACATTCTTCCCGACCGCACGCCGGCCTGGGAACGGGTGGAATCGGCGTTTCGAAGCGTGCTCGAGCGCTACGGGTTCGGCGAGATCCGCACCCCGGTGTTCGAGCACACCGAGCTGTTCCTGCGCGGAGTGGGGGAGTCCACCGACATCGTGCAGAAGGAGATGTACACCTTCCCCGACCGGAAGGGCCGGAGCCTGACCCTCCGGCCCGAGGGCACCGCCTCGGTGGCTCGCGCCTTCGTGGAGCACAAGCTCTACGCCGGACCCAAACCGTGGAAGGTCTACTACCTCGGCCCGATGTTCCGCTACGAGCG
>CAYRIJ010000407.1:0-3073 GCA_964424285.1 uncultured bacterium | reverse complement strand
GATCAAGTGGGTGGACGGGACGGTGATCGATTCGGTGTGGAAGGTGGTGTAGGCGGCCACCCCGCCGGAGCGGACCCTCACATCACGGTCGAACCCGCTCCACCCCGATCACGTTCGGGACCGGCCACGCGACGTGATTGTCGTCGTTCTCGTTGAACCCGGTCTCGTAGCTCCCCACGTACTCCTCCTCCACGCCGCCGGCTTGGACGTAGAGCTGGGCCTCCGGCCCTCCCTCCACGTACATCGCCCGCGTGAGCCCCAGGGGGAGGGCCATGAGCCCCTCGATCAGATCGTGGACCGGGTACGGCGATCGAACGTGGACGAGGAGCATCCGCCCGGTGGAGTCCTGGCCCACGCAGGCGGTGCTCCAGCGGCGGTCCTGGCGGGACCAGGCGTTTCGGCCGCGGCAGGTGATCATGCGGATGTCCTGGATGAACGTCCCGTAGAGATCCCGCCAGTCCGCGTAGTCCTCGCACTGGAGATCGAGGAGCTTCACCGGCGGCACGTCCCGGAGCCCCGAAGGATCGAACGCCAGCACGGCCTTGTCGTCGCTCAAGGCGCCGTTGTTGACGTACTCCCCCGTCCGCATGTGGGCCACGCTGGTACGCCCGTCCCCCTGGAACATGCTGGCGTTGATCGCCGCCGCCAGGCCGTACTCCCCGCACCACTCCCGGGCGGTGAGGGCGCTCCCGTCTCCGAGATTCCCCGCGCAGAGGAGCCGGAAGCGCCAGCGGGCCGGATCGATCCGGAGCGCGCGCAGGCGCGAATCGCCGGTGTCGGACGGCTCGGGCAAGTCGAAAGCGCCCAGTTCCAACCCCGGCTCCAGCGTCCGCCACCCGGAGGCCTCGGCGGGCGGTGCGGGAGCCGCGACCGGAGCGGGCGTTTCCACGGTGGGCGCTCGGGGAGCAGCCTGGCGGGCGGAAGCCGGACCCGGACCCGCCAGGAGGACGGACACCACCGGAATCACGAGCAACGACACTGGCTTCACGACGTGCCTCCCGGATTGCATCTTCGGAAACCCGGCTCCCGGTCCAGCCGAACCCGTGCGCCGGCATCCCGACATATGGTGGCCATCATACCCCCGGATCGGCGAATGGCGACGTTCCCCCGATGACCGAAGAATCCCCGGATCCGCTTCACGGAGGCGCGCCCCCCCCGGCGGCGCGCCCCGGCTGTCCAGGGGACCCGGTCTGTGGATATGATCTTCGTAGCCGGCCGACCGGAGAACCACGCCGTACCGCCGGGGCGGAAGGAAAGGAATCACCATGCACCGAGAACGGGTTCAGACCGGCGCTCCCTGGGAGAGCCGGGTCGGCTACTGCCGGGCGATCCGGGCCGGGGAAGCGATCTACGTCTCCGGCACCGCGCCGGTGGACCCCGGGGGCGAAGTCCACGCACCCGGGGACGGGTACGCCCAGGCCCGGCGCTGCCTGGAGATCATCGAGCAGGCGCTCGCCGGTCTTGGGGCCGGTCTCGCCGACGTGGTACGCACCCGGATGTTCACCACGGACATCGCGCGCTGGGAAGCATACGGCCGGGCTCATGCCGAGGCGTTCGGCGATCATCCCCCCGCCACCTCGATGGTGGAGGTGCGGGCGCTCATCCATCCCGATATGCTGATCGAGATCGAGGCGGACGCCGTCCGCCGCAATGCGGACGCGGTCCGCCGCGATACGGACTCCGTCCGCCACCAATCCGATTGAGGAGGAGACCATCATGGCCGAGTTCGCATCGCTCCTGGAAGAGACGCTCGAGGCCTGGCGGGACGTTCGCGAGGGGCTGATCGAGGAGGTCGAGAACATCCCCGCCCGGGATTTCGACTTCCGGCCCGCCGAGGGGGTGCGAAGCGTGAAGGAGCTGGTCCAGCACATCCTGGAGGTGGCGATGATGATGACCGGGGAGCTCTCGCGCCCCGACACCAATTTCCGTCGCGCCCCGTTCCCGAAGCTCCTTCGCACCTACGCCGCGCCGGCCTACGACGCCCAGACCAAGCGCCAGCTCGTCTCGCTCCTCAAGCACCAGATGAAGGAGGCGGAGAAGCAGTTCCGGGCGGCGGGCGAGCTCTCGCTGCTCCAGTTCCTCACCCGCTTCGACGGCCGGAAGGGCACCAAGATGGCCTGGCTCCAGCACGGGATCGCCCAGGAGATGTACCACCGCGGGCAGATCACCCTCTACGCGCGGCTCCTGGGACTCACCCCGGCCCTGACCAGGCACATCCAGGGCTCCGCCGGCTCGTAGGCGACGCCGGCTCGTGGGCGCCGGCGGCTACTGACCGCCCAGGAGCCCGCCCAATAGTCCGCTCCCCCGTCCGCCCCCCGACGAGTGGTTCCGGGGAAGCCGGGGGATGAGCCAGTTCAGGAAGGACTGGGTGCTCCGGGTCTGGAGATAGAGCGTACCGCTCCCGCGGAACTCGCAGACCAGTCCCTCCCCGGAGAGAATGGTGGACTTCCAGCCGCCCACCCGGCGCACGTTGAAATCGAGCCCGCCGGTGAAGCCCACCACGTGACCGGTATCCACCACGTAGGGGGTCCCGGAGAGCTGGACCATGTGGATGGCCCCGTAGCTCGAGAACACGACCGGCCCGTTCCCGGTGGCCTTGAGGAGGAACAACCCCTCGCTCCCGAAGAACGTCTTGGCTCCGCCCCAGCTCGCGTCCACGTTGATCTGCGGCGGCGCGGCGAGGTAGGACCCGGACTGGAGGAAGAACGGCTCCCCGGAAAGCTCCTGGGTCGAGTTGTCGCCGGGCTGGGCCGGGGCGAAGGTGATCTCCCCCGGCCCCCCGCGCGACACGAAGGTGTTGAAGAAGAGCGACTCCCCTCCGAGCACCGTCCGCTTCAGGGCGCCCATGATCCCGCCCTTCATCCCGGTCTGGATCTCCAGGTTCGCGGACATGCTCACCATCGCGCCCCCTTCGGCCTGGACCGCTTCCTCGGGGTCGAGAGAGACCAGGGCCAGGGAGTAGGACGGTTGGTAGCGGATGTCGATCTTCATGCAAAGTCCTCCTTCGTCCGGACCGGCGCGCCCGCCCGCCCGAGGCCTCGTCGCCGGGCAATCGCCGGCCCCACCACGCCGG
>CAYRIJ010000406.1:0-3098 GCA_964424285.1 uncultured bacterium | reverse complement strand
ACTCACCGCGGCCGCTCGAAGGGGAACCCGAGCTCCAGGATCCAGAGATCCCGACCCCCGGCGGCGTGGCCGTAGCTCACGCTCAGGGGTCCGACGGGGAGACTCACCCGCAACTCGGCTCCGACCCCGCCCCGGAGGTCGTGGATTTGCATGTCGTCGGGCCGGTTCCATACCGCGCCGAGATCGGCCAGGAGCCGGAGCCGGGCCGGCCCCACCGCCTTGAACTCGTGGAAGAGCCCCGTGCTCAGGAGTTCGTCCCCCAGAAGCTCCTCCTGGTGGATGCCGATCAGGCTCTCGGGTCCGCCCAGCCGGAATCGCCGCGCCGGAGAGAGGGCGCGGTCCGCGTAGCCGAGTTCGAGGTGGGCCCCCCAGAACCCGCCGCGCGGCGCGGGCACCCGGGCGGCCAGACGCGCCCGATACCGCCGGAACGGGAACTCCCCCCCCAGGGCCCGCCACCCCCACTCCCCCTCCAGGTCGAGGTCGAGTCCCCGCCGGGTCTCCGAGGCGGGGAGCCAGGCGAGGTAGAACGCCTTGGCCACCAGGGAGAAGGTCCGGCTGTCGTGCTCGGCGATCCCGCTCCGCGCGAACGCCCCGTGATGGTCCCACTCCCACCGCGGACCGGCCTCGACCAGGCCGTGCCGGCCCACCAGGTATCCGAGCCGCGGCGCGTCGATGCCCAGACGCCGGAGATCCAGGGTCCCGTCCCGCCGCCGGCCCTGGTAGCGGGGAAGCTGGTCGAGGAATCCGAACAGCCTGGCACGCTGGGTCCAATGCCGCGGAAGGAGGTAGGGCGTCTCCGCCTGGACCACCATCAACTGCCGGTCCTCCCCGCCCATGAACTCCACGCTCCCCGTGTTCGCGGAGCCGAAGAGATCGGCGTCGGCGATCCGTAGCAGTCCCTCCCAACCGCGCTCGGTTCCCACCCTCGCCCCCAGGCCGGTGGTGATGACCGGAGTCTCAGCGAGGCGGACACGGAGGGTCAGGCGGTCGACGCCCGACGGTTCCACCTCGAACCGCACGTACTGAAACCGGCCGGTCGAGTTCAGGTTTCCCAGGCTTCGGATCGCCGCGTTCATGTCCCAGAGATCGCCTTCACCGATCACCATCTCCTGGCGCACCACCCGCGGCGGATAGCGATGAAGGCCGGCGATCTCGATCCGGCCGATTCGCTTCCCGTCGAGCGTCCGGCGGGAGCGGGCGCGAAACGCCCGGAGAGAATCGATGCGGGCCCGAAGCCGCGAGCGATCCACCCCCAACGAGTCCAGCGCGGCCACGATCTCCGGGATCGCGGCGCGGCCGGCCCGGTAGCCGGCGGCGATCAGGGAGTCGGCGCGCCCGAAGGAGGTGGTGCGCAACCCGCCGAGGTCGGGGCGGACGATCACCGAGGCCTGGTCGTTGGTCTTCCCCTTCGTCCCCTGGTTCAAGATCTCCAGGGTCCGCGCGGCTACAGTGATCGGGCTCAGGAAAGCGGGCTCGGGGCCGAGCGGCACCGCGACGTCCACCCCCACCACCGCGGTCGCGCCCAGGTCCCGCGCCGCGAAGATCGGGAAGTTGTCGACGACCCCGCCGTCCACGAAGGTGAAGGTGTCGATCACCACCGGCTCGAACACCAGCGGCACCGACGAGCTGGCCGCCATGGCCCGGCCCAGGCTCCCGTGGCCGACCAGCCCCAGGTCGCCGGAGCGAAGATCGGCGACCGCGGCGCGGAAGGGAACGGCCAGGGAATCGAAGTCCCCCCCGGCGAGGGCCTCCGAGTCGAGGGTGAGCCGGGTGTACATCTCCTCGGCCTCGGCGGAGCTGGCCAGGGAGCCGGTGGCATCGACCGGTCGGATCCCCTTCCAGTGGATGGTGAGGAGTCCGAGACGCTCGTCCAGTTCCTGGAGGACGTCGGCGTAGCGCCGCTTCGAGGAGCCGGAGAAGAAGCGGCTCCAGTCGATGGCGGTGGCCACCGATTCCATCTCCGCCGGCGAGTAGCCGCAGGCGTAGAGCCCGCCGATCACCGAGCCCATGCTGCACCCGACCAGGACGTCGGGCGCGATTCCCGCTTCCTCCAGGGCCCGGAGCACTCCCACGTGGGCCAGCCCCCGGGCGCCTCCCCCGCTCAGGACCACCCCCAGCGCGGGTTTCGTGATCGGGGGGATCGCGGGGGGGATTTCGGTGACCGGTTCCGGGGCGTATCCGGAGTCGGCGGGCGCGGGGGCCGCGCTCCCCTTCGCCGCGCCGGCGGGAGCGGAACCGAACGGTCCGGCGCCTCCGGCGACGGCCAGGATCAGGGTGATCGTCCATCCGAGGCCCCACCGCACGATCCGGCTCCCCCTTCCGGTCACCGCCCCTCCCGGGGCTCCCATCGGCCTGCGCACCCGGAGTCCCTCCCGTTCCGGTGGGAGGCCGAAAGCGAGAGTTTTCGAGCTTCGGCGATCACGGCCGCCCCGTCAACCGGGAGGGGAACCTCCAGAAGTCCCCCGAAGAGTCAAAAAGAAACAGGGCCGGAGGTCTCCCTCTCGGCCCTGATTCCGTGGCGACCGCGTCAGATCCGTGAGGATCTAACGCGGCCTATCCCCACAAGGACTACTACTCATCTAGGCAGACACCTCCCCCGCCATCGTCGGCGGCACCCCTCGCGACGCGCGTCTCAGCGGACCGCGCGACCGGTTCTGAACCGATCGCGCGCGGCGCGCGTCGGTTTCGCGGAGTGTTCGGTTGCGGCTCGAGCCGTCCCGAGCCTCGGCCTGCCACCGGGGAAGAGGAGTCTCCCGGCGGAGTCTCGACTCTTCGGCCTTGGTCCCGGGGCCCGCGTCATCGCGGGACCCACCCCGGCGCTACGATGCATGAAATCCTACCACGGCGGTCGGCCGAGTTGAACGCCCGATCTGCGGTGGGAACCTCGAAGGTGCCCGACGATCCCCTCCGGCCGACGCTCCTACCGGCCGTATCGCTGCTTGAGCATCCCCCAGGTGGACGCCTCCACCGGATCCGGTCCCATCACGATCAACAGGCGATCGTTGCCGGTGTCGGTCACGAAGATTTCCGGCCGGTTCCGGAGGTCCCGAGGGTCCCTTCCACGATGACCCCCTGGGGAAAGGCGACCGAAACGAAGA
>CAYRIJ010000405.1:0-3133 GCA_964424285.1 uncultured bacterium | reverse complement strand
AATATCCCTCAAACATTTGCAGGATGTTAGAATCTGCATGGCCAAGGAACCGGCAGCCGTATAGTCTGAACAGTCCGGCGCACCGATCGGGAAAAGAGCGTCCGCAGGACCGTTCTCCCCGGGGGGCGCGGCGTTCCTGCCGGCCGGCGCGAGTCCCCGGCCGCCGCCCCACCCCCTCCCCCGCCGAGGATTCACCCGGGTGAACTCTCCGGAGACCATCCCCCCTGCCCCCCGCCGGACCTGACTCGCCATGCCTGAAAGTCAAATCCAGATCGAACTTTTTGTGCTAAGGTACCGCCCGAGTCGCCTCAGCTCCTCCGGGGAGCCGACGGCGTAAAGCACTCAACCTAACGGGGATGAGGAGGCCGTAGCATGCGAAGACTCCCGCTGATTCTCGTTCTTGCCGGAGCGATCCTCGCACTCTCCCTCGCGCTCGGCTGCGGCGGCGACAACGGGCCCACCGGGCCCGCCTCCAAACAGGTCTCCGGACTGGTCACCAAGGCGCCGGTGAGCGGAGCCATCGTCTCCGTCTTCGCCATCAACACCAACGGGCGCCCGGGCGCCCGAGCCGCCGGCCCGGTCAACACCGCCTCGGACGGGACCTGGACGCTGAGCGTCCCGACCAACCAGGGTGACGATCTCCTGGTGGTCTCGACCGGGGGCGCCTATACCGACGAAGCCACCGGCCACGCCGAGTCCTTCGGGGGGGAGGACCAGCTCACCGGACGGCTCGATCTCCGGTCCGGCACGCCTTTCGTGGTCGTCTCCCCCTTCACCCAGGCGCTCGACGGCGCGGCCCGGGCGCGGATCGCCACCGGAACCGGGGTCCGGGAGGCCTGGGACGACGTCACCGCGGAGATGCTGCTTGCCCTCGGCTTCGACGCCACGCGGACGATTCCCGCCATCGGCGACGGGGCGACGGACGGAGAAAAGCGCTATGCCGCGTTCCTGGGGGGAATCTCCACCCTGGTCCACGACGACGCCCTGCTCGCCGCGGCGGTCACCGAGTCCGGCATGGGGCAGATCATCGTGCTTCTGGCCGACGACTTTTCGGACGGGGTCCTGGACGCAAGGGACGCGCAGGGCAACGCCCTCCGTCGCGCGGTTCCTGGGGGAACCGACGAGGGCTTCCCGGGGATCGACACGGAGGGCGTGAAGCCCCTGGCCGCGGCGGCCAAGGCCTACGCCTCCGCGAACGTACCCGGTCTGGATCCGTCCCGGATCCCGGATGATCCCACCCTGTTTCCCGGCGGCGGCGGGTGCGGCAACCTGGATCTGCTCCGGGCCCGGGCCTACGCGTCGCTGGAGGACCAGCTCTACCGCCTCCTCGACGACTCCGATGTGCAGAGACCGGCCGATATCGATCTGACCGAGCCCCAGGACTTCTACGCTCAGGTTCTCACGTGCGAGCCCGACGACCCCGAGGCCAACCTGGCCCTGGCCATCCTGGACCTGGCCGCGCTCTTCGCCGACGACGAGGTGAACGCCGCCTTCGACGAGTGGGACAGCTACCTGAGCGACTACCTCCCGTTCGAGCACGGGGCGTCGAAGGGCCTCGCGCGGGTCGCTCCCAGCCTCCCCGCCGGAAGCGGGGCGCTGGCGCTTCCCCTGGCGCTCATCCAGAGGAACCTCTTCCTGGCGGCCATGGAGCCGCAGGCCGGTGTGCCGGAGATCTCGCGGACCCAGAACATTCTCAAGAACAAGGTCCTGCCGCTCGCGGCCTCGGGGCTGGACCACCTGGAGAAGGTGCTCGCCGCCCCGACCTTCGAGTTCACCATCTCCCCCCGGATGCAGGGGGACGAGTACGAGGACCCGGTGACCGCGGACCGGACCGACTTCCTGGCGCTTAGGGCCGCGCTCCACGGGCTCCGGGCCGGCTGCTATGCGGCCATGGCTTACGATGCGGATCTCCCGGCCTACGACGGGTCAAGCGTGACGGCGGGACTGAACCAGAACTCGGGAAGCCTGGGGAAGCTCCGGAGCGGTGGGCAGAGCTACATGCAGAGCATCCCCTCCGAGCTGGTGGCCGCCGCCGACGACATCGACGCCGCCATCACCTCGCTCCTGGCCGAGCCGGGAGGCACGGCCCAGACCCACGACCTCATCAAGATCGGCCCCGACGGTCTCAACCGCTCCGACCTGGAGGACTTCCAGAACAACGACCTGCCCGACATCCGGGCCGCCTTCCTGGGGCCGGTGACGCGGACCGAGGACTGGGACGGGAACTCGTCCACCCCGGACGCGCCCCTCACCATCAACCTGGCCGCGTTCTTCGGGACCCCGGGCGGGACCCCGGTCCAGGACTGGAAGAAGATGGTGCCGCCGTACACGGTCTCCCTGGAGACGGTCCCGTACGACGAGAGCTACTTCTACCACGACGGCACCCTCACCGGGGCCGTCACGGCTCCCTCGGCCGGCTCCTACAGCGCGAACTGCAGCGTGTACTACTACAACGGCAGAGAGGATTACTCCTACTGTTCGGGACCGGTCTGGCTCACGAGCACGCTCCAAAGCCTGGCAGACCAGAGAGTCTCCGCGATCCAGGCCCTGCCCAACTGGTCCGGATACCTCGACGTCTACGTGAGCTACAGCGGTAACTTCGCGGAGGGGACCCAGTCGATCACGGTCGATTACTCCGAGGGCTACGAGATCGCGGATCGCATGGTCGATATCCCCGTCCTCACGTTCAGCGCGAACACCTACGCCCAGTGGGCGGGCCAGTTCCCGAGCGCGACGGTGAACGGCCTGTTCCCGGGAATCCAGAACGTGGACCAGCTCGTCCAGCTCTTCGGGATCGATACCGACGGCTGGAACAAGGCCCTCCGCCTGGACTGGACCAACGGCGTGGAGTTCGCGCCTCCCGCGACGAAGCCGGCACACCGAAGCGCTCCGTAGTCGTGCGCGGGGGGGTACGGGTGGAGGCTCTGCGACGATCGTTCCGGGCGGGGAGCACGAAGCTTCCCGCCCGGCTGCTGCTGGTGGCGTTGGCCCTGGCCGCGGCGCCGGCGGTCGCCCGCGCCGCTCTTCCCGCCGACTACCCCCTGGAGCTGTTGCAACTCGGGAGCCGGCCCGACCTGGCCCTGGGGGGCGATCTGTTTCTCTCCCGCCTGGAGGGCGAGGCCGGGTGGTGGCG
>CAYRIJ010000404.1:0-3146 GCA_964424285.1 uncultured bacterium | reverse complement strand
GTGCACATCGTCCCCGCCTACCCGACCTTCGCGCCCTATGAGGTCCGCGCCAAGGTCGGTCCCGACGGGCGCTTCCGCGCCACGGGAATCACCGCGGGCCCCGACGGGTCGCTTTCCTACTACGTCTCGGCGGAGTACCCGGGGTACGAGCTGGCTTATTACCCGGGTGGAGTTCCCTTCCCCGAGGCCCGCCCCCTGGTGGTCTACCCGAACCGGGCCGCCGACGCGGGGATCATCCTCCTGGGCCGGACCTCGACGCCTCCGACCGGAGGCTTCCTGGCCGGACGCATCGTGGACCCGGACGGCCATGGCGTGGATCACGCCCGGGTGCGGGCGTTTCTCGATCCCGAATCCGCGGGCGGCCGGGTGGCCGGCGGCCATACCGACGCCAACGGGAGCTTCATGGTCCAGGGCCTCCCCGCCGGGGCCTCGGTCTTGATGGCGGTGGACGCCGAGGGGTTCGTCCCCGCCTATTACCCCAACGCGCACCGCTGGCGGAACGCCGAGCGGGTGGTCACCGGAGGGCCGAACCTCCGGGTGGCCGAGGTCGTGATGACCCTTCGACCGGCGATGAGCGGCGGACGGTTCCTCCAGGCCGGCCGGGTGCGGATCGCGGGCGCCGTGACGCCCGACGACACCACGTTCTCCGACCCGGGCGTGCTGGCCCTGGCCTGGCACCAGGAGAACCTGCCGGGGGCGTTCTTCTACCTGGTGAATCCCCTCTCGGCGTCGCCGATCGAGATTCCGGTGTCGGGCGGGGTGAGCGCGGAGAACGGCGCGGTCATCCTCACCGGCCTGAGCCAGGGCACCTACACCGCCTACGCGGACCGGCCCGGGTACGAGAGCGCCGCCTACCGGGCGGAGGGGGACGCCGGAATTACCCTGATCCGCCTCGATGACGCCACCCCCGCGGTCCTGGCCGACATCCGGCTCCAGCCGGTGGGCGGGACCGCGCCGGGAACCCGGAACGGAGACGCGAGCGGGCCGGTGGTGACCCTGGTCAACGCCCCCAACCCCTTCCGGCCCCAGACCGTGATCCGCTTCGAGCTGTCGGAGGAGTGTCCGGTGGGGCTCCAGATCTACGACTACCGCGGCCGCCTGGTCCGCACGCTTCTCTCCGGAGGGAATCAGACCTCGGGGATCCACGAGATCCCGTGGAACGGTACCGACGACGCCGGCCGGCGGGTGAGCGCGGGGGTGTACTTCTACCGGGTCATGGCCATGGGTCACGCAACGTCGAGGAAGATGGTGCTGTTGCCGTAGATCGTCACCAAACCAAGGAGGGGGGAATCATGACCGAGGTTTCGAGCGGAGCGATGCTGTCGGCGGACGCGCGGAAGTGGGGCATGCTCTGCCATCTGAGCGCGCTGGTCGGGCTCTTGGCCAACGGCATCGGATTTCTCGTCGGGCCGCTGCTCGTGTGGCTCCTCAAGAAGGACGTCGATCCCTTCGTGGACGCCCAGGGCAAGGAAGCGGTGAACTTCCAGATCACCATGTTCATCGCGGCGGCGGTGAGCGGCATTCTCATGCTCGTGGTAGTCGGGATCTTCCTCCTGATCGTGGTGGGCCTCATGATGGTCATCTTCCCGATCATCGGGGCGGTCAAGGCCAACGACGGAGAGCCCTACCGGTATCCGCTCTCGATCCGGCTCATCAAGTGACCGTCTCCGGCTCCCGGCGGCCGCGGCGCCGCCGGGAGACCGGACACTACGCGCCCTTTCCCCTCCCGCGGATCTCCATCAGCTCCTTCATGAACTCGATCTGAACCTGCTGGATCTCCGCCAGCCGCTCCCACTGCTTGGAGAGCAGGTGATCCATCTTCTCGTGCAGGTGGCGGATCTCCAGCTCGGCCTTCATGTTGACCTGGTAGTCGCGTTGGGCCCCGAGGCGGTCGCGGTTCTCCTGCCGGTTCTGGCTCATCATGATGATGGGGGCCTGGATGGCCGCCATGCAGGAGAGCACCAGGTTGAGGAGGATGAAGGGATAGGGGTCGAAGGGCTTGGCGAGCAACACGATCGAGTTCACGGCCATCCAGACCACCAGCACCACCCCGAAGATGATGATGAAGCGCCAGCTTCCGCCGAAGGTGGCGATCCGGTCGCTCAGCCGCTGCCCCACCGTGAGGTGCTGCTCGAACTCCTCGTCCACGTTCCGGGAGAGGATCTCGTGCTGCTTGAGGCTCTCCACCACCTCGTTCTCGAGGGAGGTCACCTCGCCCTTCTCGGTCTCCACCAGCTTCTCGATGTAGGCCGCGCGGTACCGGTTCAGATCCTCCCGGCAGATGAAGCCCTCGGGAGTCCAGTCCGGCCGCTCCCGCATGATGAGAGCGGCGATGGAATCCCTCAGGGTTTCCGCCGGAACCAGTTCGGACCGGGGTTTCATCTTCCCGCAGATCGTACAGGGGTACGTCGCCGCCGGGTGCTTGCTCATCGCTGCTCCACCTCCGGGTTCACTCGATCGGCCGCCACCCCTCCGGGTAGCGGCGGGCCAGATCCACGTAGATCGCCTTGAACTTCGTCCACTCGGCCTTGTAGGCCTCGTCCACCGGCTTGTCGAGCAGCTTGGCCGGCACCCCCACCGCGATCCTCCCGGGGGGGATCTCGCGCTTCTGGGGGACCACCGCTCCCTCGGCCACCACCGCCCATTCGCCGAGGACCGTCCAGTCGCTCACCACCGCCTTCATCCCGACCACCGCGTAGTCGCCCAGCATCTTCACGTTGTGGATGACGCAGCCGTGGCCCAGGGTCACCCAGTTCCCGATCCGGGTCTCCTCCCCGGGACGGGCGTGGACCACCACGTTGTCCTCCACCGCGGTGCAGTCGCCGATCACGATCCGGCCGTAATCCCCCCGAATGCGGGCGCCGGGGCCGATCCAGCACCCCTCCCCCAGCACGACGTCCCCGAACACGTCGGCCGAGGGGTGCACCCAGGTTCCCGCCCCGATCCGGGGCGTCTTGCCCTCGAACGATGCCACCGTCATGACACGCCTCCTTCCTTCCGCGATCCGGGGGTCGCCGGATCCCGCATGACTCTAGCAGGCCGACGGGGACCCGGATTCGGACGCGCCGCCCGGCCGGGATGGGCCCCCGGACGCGGCCGAGGGGGCGGCGCCCGTTCGGACGAGGCGCTCCTCTGGAGGCGCGATG
>CAYRIJ010000403.1:0-3161 GCA_964424285.1 uncultured bacterium | reverse complement strand
CACTGGTACAACACCGGCGGGTCGAACGAGTGGGCCTCGGTGCCCGAGCACTTCGTGCTCCCGGAGTCGTTGACCGGGGTGAAGGCGAGGATCGTGATCGCCCGCGGCGACCGCTTCCCCATGATCCACGCCCACAAGGTGCTGGCCGCCTACGGGTGTCTCGCCCCCCGGATCATCACCGGACAGTTCGATCCCACCGGGCACAAGGCGATCTGGCCCTCCACCGGGAACTACTGCCGCGGCGGGGTGGCCATCTCGCGCATCATGGGCTGCCGCGGGGTGGCGGTGCTCCCCGAGGGCATGAGCCAGGAGCGCTTCCGGTGGCTGGAGAAGTGGGTGGCCGATCCGTCGGACATCATCCGCACCCCGGGGACCGAGAGCAACGTCAAGGAGATCTACGACAAGTGCGCCGAGCTGGACCGCGATCCCGGGAACATCATCTTCAACCAGTTCAGCGAGTTCGGTAACTACCTGGCCCACTTCCTCTGCACCGGGAAGGCGCTGGAGCGGGTGTTCGAGTCGATGGGGGGCGAGGGGAAGGGGCTCCGGCTCCGGGCCTTCGTCTCCGCCACCGGGTCGGCGGGGACCCTGGGGACCGGCGACTACCTGAAGGACCGCTACGGCGCCAAGATCGTGGCCGCCGAGGCCCTGGAGTGCCCCACGCTTCTGTACAACGGGTTCGGCGAGCACAACATCCAGGGGATCGGGGACAAGCACGTCCCCTACATCCACAACGTCATGAACACCGACCTGGTGGCCGCGATCTCCGACGAGAGCACCGACGGGCTGAACGTGGTGTTCAACACTCCGGCCGGGCGCGAGTACCTGGCCCAGCGGCGCGACGTCCCCGCCGGCCTGGTCGAGCAGCTCGGCTTCATGGGGGTGTCCTCGATCTGCAACGTGCTCTCGGCGATCAAGACCGCGAAGTACTACGGGATGGGCCCGGACGACGTGATCGTCACCGTGGCCACCGACGGGGCGGCCATGTACGAGACCGAGCGGGACAAGACCCTGGCCCAGGAGTTCGGCGGCGCGTTCGACGCGGTCTCGGCCGGGGAGACCTTCGGCCGCCACATGCTGGGAACGGGGGTGGATCACCTGTTGGAGCTCACCCACCAGGACCGCCAGCGGATCTTCAACCTCGGCTACTTCACCTGGGTGGAGCAGCAGGGGATTCCGATTCCCGACTTCACTTCGAGGCGGGACCAGGCGTTCTGGCGGGACCTGCGCGACCTGATCCCCGCCTGGGACCGGATGATCGACGAGTTCAACGAGCGGACCGGGGTGCTGAACTCCCTATGACCGTTCCGCCGGTCACGTCCATGCGCTGCGAGGGGTGCGGGGCCGTCGTCCCCGACGATGAGCCGTACCCCTTCCGATGTCCGGCCGCCCGCGACGGGGACGACGTCGACCACGTGCTCCGGCGGGTGATCGACGTGGACCGCCTGCGCGCGGCGATCGACACCACGGCGCTCTTCGCCGACCCCGAGCCCAACCCCTTCGTCCGCTACCGGAAGCTCTTCCACGCCTGGCACACCGGGACCGAACGGGGGCTCACCGACGACGCGTTCGTCACCCTGGTCCGGGACCTGGACCGGCGGGTGGCGGGGGTGGACGGCCACGGGTTCGGGGCCACCCCGCTGGTCCGGGCCGACGGTTTGGCGGGCCAGCTGGGCCTGGGCGCGCTCTGGGTCAAGGACGAGACCGGGAACGTTTCCGGCTCCCACAAGGGCCGCCACCTCATGGGGATCATGCTGTGGCTGGAGTCGGCCCGGCAGGTGGGGCCGGCGCCAGGCGCGGGTGCGCGCTCCGCCGGGGGCGCGGCCGGCGGAGCGGCGGCCGTCCCGCCCCTGGCCATCGCGAGCTGCGGGAACGCGGCCCTGGCCGCGGCGGTGGTGGCGCGGGCGGCGGAGCGGCCGATCCAGGTCTACGTGCCCCCCGACGCCGAGGTCCCGGTGATGGAGCGGCTGAGCGCCCTGGGCGCGGAGCTGGTCTCCTGCCCGCGCGACGGCCGCACCCCCGGCGACCCGTGCTATCACCGGTTCCGGGAGGCGGTGGCCGCCGGCGCCTTGCCGTTCACCGTCCAGGGGAACGAGAACGGGCTGACGGTGGAAGGCGGGATGACCCTGGCCTGGGAGCTGGCTTCGGACCTGGCCGCGGCCGGGGCCGGTATCGATCGGCTGTTCGTCCAGGTGGGGGGCGGCGCCCTGGCCAGCGCATGCATCCAGGGGCTCTTCGAGGCCCATGCCCTGGGCTCGCTGGACGCGCTTCCCCGGGTGCACACCGTGCAGACCCGGGGGGCGTGGCCCCTGAAGCGCGCCTACGACCGGGTGGCGGCGGCGGTGCTGGCCCGCTGGGGCCGGGACGGCGACGGCGCGGCCCCGCCCGAGGACGAGGACGGCCGCTCGCTCTTCATCCGCGACCGCGTGCCGCGGGAGTGGGTGGAGGAGGAGCTGCACCACGCCATGCGCCACCGGAGCGGGTTCATGTGGGCGTGGGAGAGCGAGCCCCGGAGCATCGCCCACGGGATCCTGGACGACGAGACCTACGACTGGGCGGCGGTGGTGTGGGGGATGCTCCTCACCGGCGGCTACCCGCTCGTGGTCTCCGAGGAGGTGCTGGCCGAGGCCAACCGGCTCGGCCGCGAGGCCACCGGGATCCCGGTGGATCCCACCGGCTCGGCGGGGTTCGCGGGGCTGGTGGACCTGGTCCGCCGCGGGGAGATCGCGCACGGGGAGCGCGCGGCGGTGCTCTTCACCGGCCGGACGCGGTAGGATCGGGCGACGTCGGCGCCGGGCCGCGCGCACGGCGGCCGGACCCCCGAGCCTCGAATCCGGAGGACCGTCGTGGAACGCATCCGCATCGACTACCCCGAGCGCACCCTCCACACCGAAGACATCGCGGTGCGCATCACCGACCTCAACTACGGAAAGCACCTCGCCCACGACAAGCTCGTCTCCATGCTTCACGAGGCGCGGGTCGCGTTCCTCCACGCCCACGGGATGGAGGAATGGGACGTGGACGGCCTGGGGATCATCCTGGTCGACCTGGCGGTGAGCTACCGGCGCGAGGCGTTCCACGGCCAGGTGCTCTCCATCGACGTGGCGGCGGGCGAGGTCGGCTCGCGCGGCGCGGAGCTGCTCTACCGCGTCCGGGACCGC
>CAYRIJ010000402.1:0-3173 GCA_964424285.1 uncultured bacterium | reverse complement strand
CGAACTACTGGTCGATGGACGGCCACCTGTTCCTGAACCCCCGGGCGGACAACACGCGGGCGACCCGGGGCGGGCCGATCATGCGATCGCCGGTGAACCGGGAGATCGAACTTGCCCTCTCCACGGATTCACGGAAGGCGTACCAGGTGAACTATTCCGGCTTCGCCTTCGGCGACGGGGCCGGGAGCAACGGGCAGAGCGGGGAAATCACCCTCTCGGTCCGGCCCACCCCGGCCCTGAAGTTGAGCTTCGGGCCCTATTACGAACGGACCCACGACACCTACCATTACGTCACCACGGTGGCCGATGCCGCGGCTACCGGAACCTACGGCCACCGCTACGTCTTCGCCGACCTCATGTACCGCGAGATCACCATGAGCACCCGGGTGGACTGGGCGTTCACCCCGCGTCTCACCCTTCAGACCTACGTCCAGCCCCTGATCGCGGTCGGGGACTACAAGGGGCTGAAGGAGTTCTCGGACCCCGGAGGATTCGCGTTCCGGGAGTACGGAAGGGACGGCGGGTCGATTTCGCGGGACCCGGTTTCGGGCGACTACGCCGTGGACCCCGGAGACGGCGGCCAGAGCTTCAACGTCGGCAACCCCGACTTCAACTTCAAGTCGCTCCGGCTGAACCTGGTGCTCCGGTGGGAGTACCGGCCCGGCTCCACCATCTTCCTGGCCTGGACCCGGAACGGGACGGACACCGGACACCCCGGGGATCTGGCCTTCGGGCGGGACCTGGACGCGCTCCTCTCCGCCCGCACCGACGACGTGGTGCTGGTGAAGGTGACGCGGTGGCTGGATTTCTAGGTCAGCCGAGCTGCTCGAAGAAGTCGTTTCCCTTGTCGTCCACCAGGATGAACGCGGGGAAGTCCTCGACCTCGATCCGGTAGATCGCCTCCATCCCCAGCTCGGGGTACTCCAGGAGGTCCACCTTCTTGATGTTGTCCTGGGCCAGGATCGCCGCCGGGCCGCCGATCGAGCCCAGGTAGAACCCGCCGTGCTCCCGGCAGGCTTCGGTGACCTGCTTCGAGCGGTTCCCCTTGGCGATCATGACCATGGACCCGCCGTGGGACTGGAAGAGGCCCACGTAGGAATCCATGCGCCCGGCGGTGGTGGGGCCGAAGGATCCTGAAGGCAACCCCTCCGGCTTCTTGGCCGGGCCCGCGTAGTAGACCGGGTGGTCCTTCATGTACTGGGGGAGGTCCTCGCCGCGGTCGAGCCGCTCCTTGAGCTTGGCGTGGGCGATGTCCCGCGCCACCACCATCGGCCCGGTGAGCGAGAGCTGGGTCTTGATCGGGTACTTGGCCAGCTCGGCCAGGATCTCCGGCATGGGGCGGTTGAGGTCGATCTTCACCACCCCGTGCTCGTGCTTCCCGCGGTACGTATCGGGGATGAACCGGCCGGGGTTCCGCTCCATGGCCTCGATCCAGATGCCGTCGCGGTCGATCCGGGCGCGGACGTTCCGGTGCGCCGAGCACGACACCCCCATCCCCACCGGACACGAGGCCCCGTGGCGCGGAAGGCGCACCACCCGGACGTCCAGCGCGAAGTACTTCCCCCCGAACTGGGCCCCGATTCCGGTGCCCTGGGCGGCGACGAGGAGCTTCTGCTCCAGCTCCACGTCGCGGAAGGCGCGGCCCTGGTCGTTGCCGCTGGTGGGGAGGCCGTCCAGGTAGTGGGTGCTGGCGAGCTTCACGGTCTTCAAGGTGCTCTCGGCCGAGGTGCCGCCGATCACGAAGGCCACGTGGTAGGGCGGGCAGGCCGCGGTCCCCAGGGTCTTCATCTTCTCGACCAGGAACTTCTCGAGGCTCTCCGGGTTCAGGAGCGCCTTGGTCTCCTGGAAGAGGTAGGTCTTGTTGGCCGAGCCGCCGCCCTTGGCCACGAAGAGGAAGGTGTACTCGCTCCCGTCGGTGGCCAGGATGTCGATCTGGGCGGGGAGGTTGTTCCCCGAGTTCTTCTCCTCGTACATGGTCAGGGGCACGGTCTGGGAGTAGCGGAGGTTCTCGCGCGCGTAGGTTTGGCGGATACCCTCGGTCAGGTAGGCTTCGTCCTTCACCCCGGTCCAGACCCGCTGGCCCTTCTTCCCCATCACGATCGCGGTCCCGGTGTCCTGGCACATGGGGAGCGTGCCGCGGGCGGCGACCTCGGCGTTCTTGAGCATGGCCAGGGCCACCCCGCGGTCGTTGGGGCTCGCCTCGGGATCGTCGAGGATGGCCGCCACCTGCTCCAGGTGGGCGGTGCGGTGGAGGAACGAGGCGTCGCGCATGGCCTCGGCGGCGAGCAGCGTGAGCCCCTCCGGTTCGATCTTGAGGATCTCCTCCCCCTCGAAGCGGGCGACCGACACGTGGTCCTTGGTGAGAAGCCGGTACTGGGTCGTGTCCTTGGCCAGGGGAAAGGGATCCTGATAGGGGATCGCCACGTCGGTCATCGCTCGCTCCTTCCCGGGGTTCCGCAGGGTTCGGGGCCGGCCCGTCGTCGGATGCCGCCGGCCCCGTAGGACCGGAGGCGGGCCGGGACCGGATGATTCTTGCACGGACCTATTCCATGATCCACCATTCCCCAGGGGAAGGATCCGCCGAAGCCCTTCCCGGGTCTTACCTTTTTTGGAAGAGAGGATTCAGCCATGGGTCAGAAGCGTCATCCAGCCGCGTTCAGCCTCCTGGTCGCCGCCGTCCTGATGGGCGTGGTGGGCGCCGTTCCGGCCCGTGCCGCGGATCCCCCGGCTGGAGCCGGGGAGGGGTTCGGGGCCCGGACCGCCTTCGCCATGCTCAAGAGCCTGGCCGGCGACTGGGTGGGAACCGCCGGCGGCGAGGGGGAGGAGGGACAGGCGACGGCCGCGGAGTGGCGCGTCACTTCCGGGGGCCACACGATCATGGAGACCCAGTTTCCGGGGACCGGCCACGAGATGATCTCGATGTACTACCTGGACGGGGAAGACCTGGCCCTCAAGCATTTCTGCGCGGTGGGGAACCAGCCGGAGATGCGTCTCGATCCCGAAGCTTCATCCTCCCGGAGGCTGGTGTTCATCTTCACCGGCGGCTCCAACCTGGACCCCGCGGTCGACGGCCACATTCACGGCGGCGTGATCGACCTCGAGGGGCCGGACACCATGCACGCCGCGTGGTCCTTCTATCGGGAGGGCAAGGAGGAGGGGAAGAACGTCTTCAC
>CAYRIJ010000401.1:2377-3181 GCA_964424285.1 uncultured bacterium | reverse complement strand
GCCTGGGCATGCCGGGGGGAAATCGTGTGCCACCGGCCCCGGGTTGTCAACCGCGCCCCCGCCGGGGGGCCGCCCGAGGTCGCCGGGGGGGATCAGATCAGTTTCATGACGTCACGGATCTCGTCCTCGAGATCCACCAGGAGCGTGGCCAGCTCCAGATCGGTGAGGTTCAAGCGCTCCACCGCCCCGACCTCCTCCAGGACGAGGTCGGGAGCGGGGCGGGGGTGGGCCCCCAGCTTCCGGCTGACGGCGTCCGCCGTCTGAACCCGGAGGATGAGCGCATCCTTGACCCCGGGCGACTCGTCGTGATGGGAGAGCACCGCCTTGCAGATCGAATCCGGAAGGCGCCACTGGGTGAGCACGCTGAACCCCAGCTCGGAGTGAACGGCGTCCAGCACCTCGTCCACACTCTCCGCGGTGACTTCGAAATTCGAGTCCGCCCCGGCCAGGTGATCCATCGCCTTCAAGGCCAGGAGCTTCCCGATGTCGTGGAGCAACCCCGCCAGATAGGACTCCTCGGGGTCGGCCCCGGCCAGAACGGCCAGACGGCGGGCGGCCAGGGCGGCGGCCACCGCGTGATCCCACAACCGCCCCACGAACTCCCTCCGGGCGGGCTCGTCGGTCCGGAACTGGCCCTTGTGAACCAGGGTGGCCACCATGGAACCGACGCGGTTGAGACCGATCCCTGCGGCTAATTCGTCGTCTGTGGCTTTGCGCATCGGGTCGTTGCGCGTCCGGTCCGTCTGGATCAGCCCTGGCATCAACGCGTTCACCCGCACCTTCGGTGCCCATTCGCCGGCCATG
>CAYRIJ010000401.1:0-2367 GCA_964424285.1 uncultured bacterium | reverse complement strand
GGAACCGACGCGGTTGAGACCGATCCGGGAAATGGCCTGGCTCAGGTCGGTGATGCGCTCGAGCCCGCCGAAGAACGCGGAATTGGCCATCCTCAGGAGGGCGGAGGTGATGACGGAGTCCGTCCGCACCAGGTCCGCGATCAGACGCGAGTCGGCGCGATCCCGGTCCTCGAGCAGGGTGAGGAGCCGCCGGCTCACCCGGGGAAGGGGGGGGAGCGAGACTTTCCCGTTCAGCGCGATGTTCCGGATCTGCTCGGTCAGGGGTCGTTCGACCCGGTCTTCCAGGCGGTTCACGTTGCGCTCCTCTTCGTCGCGATCTCCCCGAGTTCCGCCATCGTCCTTGCCCCGACATCCCTCGGAACGTTGTCGGCCACCTCGGACAGGGTGGTGGCGCCGGCGGCCACCCGGAGGAGCCCGGCTTCCTCGAGGCTCATGAAGCCCGGCGTGCGCCGCGCCAGGGCCCTGAGCTCGCGGGAGGGGGCGCGGCTCAGTACGCCGTCCCGGAAATCGTCTCCCAGGAGAAGGACCTCGTGAATCCCGAACCGGCTGCGGTACCCGGTGTTCCGGCACTTTTCGCAACCCGACCCCTCCACCAGGTAGACGCTGGCCAGATCCTCCCGGGACAGTCCCAGGTAGCGAAGGTCCGCTCGGGAGGCCGAGCCCCGGTCCCGACAGTGGGGGCACACCCGCCGGATCAGACGTTGGGCCACCACGCAGGACAAGGTGGATGCCACCAGGAAGGGCTCGATCCCCATCTCCAGGAGCCGGAGCACAGCGCTCACCGAGTCCTCGGTGTGAAAGCTGGAAAGGACCTTGTGCCCGGTGAGCGCGGCCTCCACCCCCAGCTCCGCGGTCACCCGGTCCCGGATCTCCCCCACCACGATGATGTCCGGGTCCTGCCGCAACATCGCCCTCAGGGAATCCACGAAGGTGGGGCCGTTCTTCTGGTTGACCGAGCACTGGGTGGTTCCGTCCAGAACGTACTCCACCGGGTCTTCACAGGTGATCACCTTGAGGCTGTCGTCCAGCATGGAATCCACGAAGGAGTACAAGGTGGTGGTCTTCCCGGACCCGGTGGGCCCGGTCACCAGCACCAGCCCCGAGGAGGCCCGCAGAACGACCTCCTTCAGGAGGGAGAGGACCGCCGGCTCGAATCCCAGACCGTCGAGGGGGACGAGCCCGCGGGCCCGGTCCAGCAGCCGGATGACCAGGGTCTCCCCGAACACCGAGGCGTAGGTGGAGACCCGCATGTCCACTTCCTTGCCCCCCGCCTTGACGAAGATCCGGCCGTCCTGGTGGAGCCGCCGTTCGGCGAGGTCCGCTCCGCACAGCACCTTCACCCGGGACGCGATCCGGGGAGCGAAGTCAGCGGGAATGTCGATCAGGGAGTGGAGCACCCCGTCCACTCGGACCCGCACCTTGATCTCCTTCTCCCGGGGCTCGATGTGGATGTCGCTGGCCCCCATGTTGATGGCCCGGAAGAAGATGTGGTCGACGATCCGGACCGCCTCCGCTCCGATCTCCTCGGTTTCCTCGACTTCCTGGATCTCGCGATACTTGAGGGCGACGACTCCCTCGGCCTCCTCTTCGCCACCGTGCAGCCTGCCGGCGGCACGATCGAGAGCGGCGAGAATGGACGCCCCGACCGCGCACGCCGGCCTGACGGGAACCCCGTAGATCCTCTCCAGCTCCCGGATCAGGTCGGCCTTCAAGGGGTCGTTCATGACCACGGTGAGGATCCCGTCCACCAGGCGGTAGGGCAGGGCCTTGTGCCGCGCCAGGTACGGCAGCGAGACCTTGGAGAGGAGCTTGTCCTGAACCAATGCCGCCTCGGGTTCCAGGTAGGCGAAGTCGTGCTTGGCGGCCAGCGCGCGCAGGAACTGCTCCTCGCTGGTGTGGCCTCCGTCCACCAGGATGCGCCGGTCGCTGAGTTCGGGGGAACGCGCCTTGGCTTCGTGATAGATGCGGAGACCCTGCTCGGTCAGCGCTCCCTCTTCCTGGAGGATCTCCGCGATCTCCAGTCGCGAGCGGTAGAGCCGGGTGATGCGCTCCTGATCGGCGCGGGCGAGCTGGCCCAGCTGCACGAGAATGTCCAGGATCGGCTTCGGCTCCCGGAGCCGGGCGGCGATCCGTCGCGCCCGTTCGATCTGGGGCCCCGTGATGGAGCTCTCCTCGATCAGGAGCGACTCCAGTCCGGTCATGGTTTCGGCCGATGCCGCGCTATCCGCAGTCCCCTCCTCGGGGACCCGGGTCGTGTTGTCCGCTTTCATGCGCGATTTGCCCCTCCGTTGCCTCGAAGGTCGTTATCGGCGGCGGCGATCCGCAGTTGAAACCGGTCGGGGTCCCGGAATGCCGGCGAGGCGGATC
>CAYRIJ010000400.1:0-3183 GCA_964424285.1 uncultured bacterium | reverse complement strand
GGTCCATCCCCGGCCACGGATCGAAGGTCGTGCCGATCCCGATGACCCTCGGGTTCGCCAATGTCCTCAACACCCTCTCCGGCGTGTCGCCGGGAGCGGTGATCCCCTACGACGCGACCATCCAGCTCGGCTTCGACGTCCCCGCGCTCGGCCGGGTCACGGTGCCGGTCCGAAAGCACGGCGAGTTCCCGGTTCCCGCGCCGCCGAGCGTCAGCCTCGCGCGGATCCGCTGGGACAACCTCTCCCCCACCTCGGCCGACGGGCACTTCACGCTGCTGGTGGGAAACAAGAACGCCTTCGCCACCGCCCTGTCCGACCTGGACTACGCCCTCACCCTCGGCGGTCACGACCTGGCCCAGGGGAGCCTCGACCGTTCCGTGGACCTGGCCGCCGACGGCAGCAACGAGGTGGACTTCGCCATCCACGTGAACCCGCTCCAGCTCGGGACCGCCGCCCTGAGCCTCCTCCAGGGGCAGAACGCCTCCTACCGGCTGGCCGGCGACATGACCCTGGGGTCGAAGTTCGGGTCGTTCCACGCGCCGCTGGACGCACAAGGCACGGTGCCGCTCTTGCGCTGATGCAGTGGAGGGCCCGGTCCGCTACCCTCATCCTCGCCATCGAGACGGTCCCCGCAACGGAAAGGAACCGGTCATGACGCCCGACGTGCTCGCCTCCCAGCTCGCCTTCACCCACCGGGTCCTGAACGCCAACGTCGAAGGAATCACCCACGCCGAGAGCCTGGTCCGCCCGCCGTCAGGGGGAAATCCCATCAACTTCGTGGTCGGACACCTCACCGCCACCCGGAACGGCATCCTGAGCCGGCTGGGCCGGCCGCCGCTCTGGACCGACGACGAGGCCCGCGGCTACCGACGCGGCGAACCCCGGCGGGAGGACGCGGACTGCCACCCGTTCGAGATGATCCTCGGCGCCTTCAACCGCTCCCAGGAACTGATCGTGGCCGCGGTGTCGGGCCTCGATCCCGCGCGCCTGGCCGAGCCGGTCCCCCATCCGGTCCGGCCTGACAAGACGGTGCCGCTGGAGATCGCCCTCGGCCTCCTAGCCTTCCACGAGGCGTATCACGCGGGACAGACCGGGCTGCTCCGGCGGATTCTCGGGAAGCCGGGGGCGATCGCGTGAGCGGGGAGGGAGCCTCCCCCCGGCTCGATCCGGCCGAGATCCGGCTCCTGGCCGGGCCCGACCGCGCGGTGGGCGTGGCGGTCGAAGTCCCGGCGGGGGTCGACGCGGTCTGGGAGGCCTGGACCACCGAGGCGGGCACCCGCACCTTCTTCGCCCCCGACTCCCGGGTGGAGCTCCGGCCGGGCGGCGCGTACGAGATGTACTTCGATCTCGAGGCGGAGCCGGGAAGCCGCGGCGGCGAGGGCGTTCGCATCCTGGCCGTGCAGGCGCCGCGGATGCTCTCCTTCACCTGGAACGCGCCGCCGGAACTTCGCTCGGTCCGCTTCCAGCACACCCACGTGACCGTGCGTCTCACGCCCCTCGACGACGCGCGGACCCGGGTCACCCTCCATCACGACGGCTGGGGCGAAGGCGACGAATGGGACCGGGCCTTCGAGTACTTCACCCGGGCGTGGGGCGAGGCGGTCCTCCCGCGCCTGGTCCATCGGTTCCGCCATGGCCCGGTGGACTGGAGGAATCCGCCGCGGGCGGGGTGACCGCTCCGGATCAGACCGCGGCGCGGAGCCGGGCCAGGTACTCGCCCCCCTCCTCCTCGAACACCACCTGGGTCAGCCACCCGCGCCGGCCGGCGTGCTCGGCCAGGGTCTCGGGATCGACGAAGAGCCAGGTGAAGGGCGCGCCCTTCCGTCCGCGGTACTCCATCCGGAAGCGGACCTCGCCCTCGTAGCGCCCCTCGCGCCGGCGCGCCTCCATGGCGCGGTGTTCGTTCACGTCGAGGCTCCGCCGAAGATCGGTGGAGTCGAAAAGGATCGCGCCGTGAGGCTCGAGGAGCGCGGAGGCGTGCTCCAGGAAACGATCGAGACCCTCGAGGGTTCCCACCACGCCGATCCCGTTCATCATCATGAGAACGGTGTCGAAGCGCTCGCCGTCCAGCCGGAAGAGGTCGCCCGGGCGCGCGTCCCGGACCCCGCGCTTCCGCATGATCTCCACCGCCAGGGGGGATATGTCGACGGCGACCACCTCGAGGCCCCGGCGCTGGAGGACCAGGGCGTGATCCCCCGCCCCCGCGCCCACGTCGAGCACCCGCCCCCGGCAGAGCGCGAGCGCGTTCACCTCGGCGGGGGGGAAGTCGTCCGGCTCGCGGAAGAAGTGCCGGGCGGGGAGGTCTTCGGTCTTCATCCCCTCGGTGTGGACGGTGACCCGGGCGGTCCGGTCGCCCTGGTGGTAATCGAGGAGGGCGAGGCCCAGGGGGCCCCAGGGGTCGGCGTCCATGGGGGGATCCTACCGCGTCGTTTCGAAGATACGGGAGGCGCTTCGGGGGCGCTCCCGCGCGTTCGCCGGGGCGTCCGGCACCACGAACGAGCCTTCGCCCCCGCGGGAACCCGCTTCCGGCGCCCCCCGCGGATTTGCTAGATTCATGACTCGAACGATCCTGTTTTCACCCCTTCACCCTTGCCCGTCACGAGGTCCCGTCATGCCCAGCCGGCTCGCGCCCCTTCTCGCCCTGACCCTCGTGGCCGCCGCCGGGCCCGCCGGGGCCGCGGATTGGTACGCCCGGGGAACCTTCTACGCGGCCTCGGGCGAGCTGGGCGCGGCCGGCCCCGGAGGCGCCGACTCCGGGAACCTCCTCCGGGACGACGGCACCGGAGGTGACGCGGTGGCCGGGGACGGCATCCTGAGCCGGGAGATCACCGCCACGGTGCCGGCGGGGACCTATGCGTTCAAGGTGGGCGCCCTGGACGGGTCCTCGGAGTACCCGGAGGGCGTGGGGGTGGACGTCCCGGTCCTCCTCACCCAGCCGAACCAGCAGGTCCTGGTCACCTTCGACACCAACGTGTACGCCGACGGCTGGTTTCCCGCGACCCACGTGGTCTGGAGCGACCGTCTCGTGGAACCCGAGATCAGCTGGTGCGTGGTCGGGGACGCCTTCGAGCTGGGAAGCTGGTCGCCTCCCTACGGTCTCGAGGCGCACCTGCAGGCCAACGGCCTCTACCTCGGCCGCGCGCACATGAACTCCGCCGGGGCGGTCACGTACAAGTGGACCGC
>CAYRIJ010000399.1:0-3190 GCA_964424285.1 uncultured bacterium | reverse complement strand
ACCAAGTTCGATTCGCTTCGGGGCCGTCTCCGGTATTCCGGAGGCGGCCCTTTCTCGTTGTGGTGGGGATGCGAGGCGGTTCTCCCGGCGGGACGGGCGAAGCGACCCCGTCCGGGCCCCTCCACCCGCCGCCGGCTTCCCCGGTTCAACAACCCCGCCCCTTCGCGTAGAATCCCCGAAACGAACGTCGTTCCGTCACCTCGTCACGCGGGAGTCACCCATGAGCCGTCTTCTCGACACCATCCTCCTCACCGCCCTCCCCGCCTCGGGAAAGTCGGAGGTCCGCCGTTACCTGGACCGGCTGGACGCCCGCGCGGTGGCCGACGATTTTCACATGGGTCCGACCGTCCAGCTCGACGACTACCCCTACGTGCACCTGATGCGCCGGATTTCCCAGGAGATGAGGGAGGCCGGCGCCGCCCCGCTCTTCTTTCCGTCCAACGACCAGCCCTTCTCCGAGCCCAGGGATTGGGGCACCCTGATCGAGCTGGTGAACGAGGACTACCGGGACCTCCACGAACGGCCGAGAATCGAACCGGCTTCCGCGGCGGCGTGGCTCTTCGACCGCTTCGACGCCGCGCGCTCCCGGGTGGGCGCGGACCCCGCCCTGGGCAAGCTCCCCGCGGCCCTCCGGGAACGGCTGGCCTCCGCCCTGGAGGGCGAGGCGAGGGAACTGCTCGCCGAGAAGCTCCGGGGCATCCCCGAGAGCCTCGAGGGGCGGACCATCGTGATCGAGTTCGCGCGCGGGGGGCCCCAGGGGTCGTCTCTGCCCCTCGACCCCCCCTACGGCTACGCCTACAGCTTCTCCCGCCTCTCCGATGAGATCCTGGAGAACGCCGCCGTGCTCTACATCTGGGTCACCCCCGAGGAGTCCCGCCGGAAGAACGAGGAGCGGGCCAAGCCGGGCCCCGAGGGCGACGCCTCCATCCTCCACCACGGGGTGCCCATCGCGGTGATGCTGGGGGACTACGGCACCGACGACATGGGCTGGCTGATCGAGCAGAGCGACCGCCCGGACACCGTCCGGGTGGAGACCCGGGGGAAGACCTTCCATCTGCCGGTGGCGCGGTTCGACAATCGCACCGACCTCACCACCTTCGTCCGGGAGGATCCCGCCCGCTGGCCCGAGGCCTCGGTGAAAGCCATCCACGCCGAACTGCGGCGGGCCTTCGCCAACTGGCCGGGGTGGCGACGGACGACTGAGCCGCCGGCCGGCGCCCGCCTCCTCCCGGCCCCGGAGACCGGATAGAACCGGTCGGCTTTGAGATTTCCAAGCTTCGTCATGGACAGGTCGGGCTTTCGTTTCGGTCCCCGGGGGCGTAGGCTCGAAAGACAGCCGACGGGCGGCGCGATTGTTTATCCCCCCTGGCCGTGTTCGGCGCGCCGCTTCGAGGATCGTGGCGGCCGGGGCTCTTTTTCGATCGAGGCGATCATGAACGTTCTCCTGGTTTCTCCCCGCACCCCCGACACCTTCTGGAGCTTCAAGCACGCCCTCCCGTTCATCTCCAAGAAGTCCACGCTGCCGCCGCTCGGGCTCCTCACCGTGGCGGCCATGCTGCCCGCTCGCTGGAAGGTGAAGCTGGTCGATCTCGACGTCTCCTCCCTCGGCGACGACGAGATCCGGTGGGCGGACTTCGTCATGGTGGGAGGGATGATCGTCCATCGCGATTCGGCGGCCGAGATCGCCCGCCGCGCGCGGGGCCTGGGGCGGACGGTCATCGGCGGCGGTCCGCTCTTCACCACCGGCCACGAGAACTTCCCCGAGATCGGCCACTTCGTGCTGGGCGAGGCCGAGGGGATCATGGACCGCGTGGTCCGGGACATGGAGGCGGGGACCCTGGCTCCCGTGTACGAGGACGCGAACCGTCCGTCCCTGGCCGGGACCCCGGTTCCCCGCTGGGATCTCATCGACCTTTCGAACTACGCCGGCATGTCGGTCCAGTTCTCCCGGGGATGCCCCTTCAACTGCGAGTTCTGCGACATCATCGTCATGAACGGCCGGGTGCCGCGGACCAAGTCTCCGGCCCAGGTCGTCGCCGAGCTCGACGCGCTCCGCGCGCGGGGGTGGGACGGCGAGGTCTTCCTGGTGGACGACAACTTCATCGGGAACAAGCGGCTGGTGAAGGAACTCCTCCGCGAGCTGATCGCCTGGCGCCGCCGCACCCGGTCCCGGATGGAGTTCTTCACCGAGGCCTCGGTGAACCTCGCCGATGACCCGGAGCTCCTGGAGCTGCTCACCTCGGCGGGATTCCGGCGGGTGTTCCTCGGCATCGAGACCCCCCATCTCGAGAGCCTCCAGGAGTGCAGCAAGGCCCAGAACACCCGCGGCGACCTGGTGGCCGCGGTGCGGCGGATCCAGCGGGCGGGGATCGAGGTGATGGGCGGGTTCATCGTCGGCTTCGACCACGATCCTCCGGACATCTTCGAGCGGCAGTTCGACTTCATCCAGCGGTCGGGGATCGTGACCGCGATGGTGGGGATCCTCACCGCGCTCCCCCAGACCCGGCTCTACCAGCGGCTGGCCGCGGAGGGGCGGCTCCTGGGAGAGAGCTCCGGCAACAACACCGAGGCCTGCCTGAACTTTCTCCCCAAGATCGGCCGCGAGGATCTGGTGGAGGGGTACCGGCGCCTCGTGCGGGCCCTCTACGAGCCGGAAGCGTTCTACGCGCGGGTGAGCCGGTTCCTCACGGAGTCCCGGCACTCTGGACCCCGTCCCCGCGTGGGGGTGCGCCAGGTCCAGGCGCTGGTGAAGTCGGTCTGGAGGCTCGGGGTTCGCTCCCCGGGGCGGCGGCCGTACTGGCGGTTCCTCGGGGCCACGATGCTGCGCCGGCCGGGATCGCTGACCACCGCGATCACCCTCACGATCTACGGCCACCACTTCCGCCGGGTGGCGGAGACGCTATAGGGGGTTCAGGGAGCCGCCGGAGCGGCGGCCCCCGGGAATCCCCGTCCCGCCTCGAAGGCGCGGCGGTTGACCTCCCGGAACCGCTCGGGGAAGCGCCCGTCCAGGGCCTCGGTCCAGGCCCGCTCGCCCAGGGGGAGGAGCGCGGAGAGAACCCCCAGGAGCACCACGTTGGCCGCCCGCTTCTCGCCCAGCTCCACCGCCATGGCCAGGGCGGGGACCGGGAGCACCCGGAACCCCCGCCCGGAGAGGAACCCGGCCACGTCCTCCGGGTAGGCGTTCTCGGCC
>CAYRIJ010000398.1:0-3192 GCA_964424285.1 uncultured bacterium | reverse complement strand
ACTCTCAGCCCTACGTCCGGAACACCGTGCTGGCGATCGCCGGCATGTTCAACGTTCAGGTCTACTCCCCGGATCAGTTCGCCCTGACCATCCGGCCCGTGTCCGGCGTGGCCAGCGTGGTCGGCTGCGATCTGTTCCAGGACAACATCGCTCCGGGTAGCCCGTCCCACCTGGGCATCGCCGGGTTCGGAGCGCCGGGGTACAGCCCCTGCGCCACCCCGACCCCGACCGAGCCCACGACCTGGGGCAAGATCAAGACCCAGTACAACTAGGATCTACTTGCACCAAGGAAGGAGCCCCCGCGGCCAGCCGCGGGGGCTTTTTCATGCCCGGCCGGGCGCCTGGGTCCGCTTCCCCCGTCGCTACCGAACCGGTCGGCCCAGGAGCCGCCGCGCCTCCCCCGCCACCAGGAACGACCCGGTCACCAGGACGGCGTCGGGCCGCAGCCCGGCCGCGGTCCGAAGGGCCGCCTCCACGTTCGGCGCCTGACGCGACGCCGAACCCAGACTCCGGGCCAGCCGCTCCGGCCCGATCGCCCGCGGGCTTTGGGCCCGGGTGAACACGAAATCTCCCACCACCGGGGCCAGGGCCACGAGGAACGCGCGGTGCTCCTTGTCCTCGGCCATGCCCACGACCGCGACGACCCGCGCCTCCGGAAAGTGGGCCCGGAGCGCGGCCGCGGCCGCCCGCCCCGCGGCCGGGTTGTGCCCGCCGTCGATCAGGAACCAGGTTCCGCCCGCCCGCACCGGCTCCAGCCGGCCCGGGACCCCGGCCTTGTCGAGGCCTCGGCGGACCGCTTCCGCCAGACCCGGACCGGGCACGAGGTGTTCGGCGGCCGCGACCGCGGCCCGCACGTTCTCCACCTGGTGCGGGCCGAGAAGCCGGGTGGACACCGTGCCGTAGTCGACGCGCCCGCGGAGGGTGAAACGGGAGCCCTCGGGCGCGATCCCGGCCGGCTCCACCGTGAGCGCGTCCCGGGTGTGGATGACCGGGATCCGGTAGCGGTCGGTGCGGGCGGCCAGGGCACGGGAGGCCGGGGGACTCTGGGGCATGAGAAACGCCGTTCCTCCGCGCTTCAGGATATGGGCCTTGTCCGCGGCGATCGCCCCCACCGTGGCGCCGAGAATCCGGTGGTGATCGCGGGAGATGGGGGTGAGGACCGCGGGACCGGGGGGAAGCACGTTGGTGGCGTCGAGGCGGCCGCCCAGACCCACCTCCACCACCGCCCGCTCCACCCCCGCCTCCTGGAAGGCCAGGAACGCCAGCGCGGTCAGGTGCTCGAAGGTGGTGCGGAACCCCGCCCGGGGCTCGCCGGCGTAGGCGCGGGCCAGCCGCTCCACCCCGGTCCGGAAGGCCGGTGCCCCGATCGGCCGCCCGTCGATCCGGACCCGCTCCCGGATGTCCTGGAGATGGGGGGAGGTGTAGAGCCCGGTCCGGATTCCCGCCGCCCGGAGGATCCGTTCGAGGAGGACGGCCACCGTGCCCTTGCCGTTGGTCCCCCCCACGTGCACCGCCGGGACCGCGGAGGGCTCCCAGCCGAGGCTTTCCAGCCGGCGGGAGAATCGCGCGAGGTCGTGGGTCCGCGTGGTCGGACGGTAGCGGGAAACCTGCTCGTAGTTGATGAAGCCGAGGAGGTAGTCCTCCGCTTCCCGGGTGGTCCTGAACCGGACGGAGCGGGGACGGGTCGAGGGTGTCATGTTCGGTACCGAAGGGGTTGTTGCGCGGCCGGAAGCCGAGTCTAGCCAGGGCGGGGGGCGGCGTCAACGCGCCTCCGCGTTGACAGCGTCCGGGAGCCCCCATCATGATCGCCGGCATGAGCGACACCCCGGTCAAGTCCGTCCCCCGCATCCCCTGGCCCCTGCTGGTGGTTGTCGCCCTGGTTCTGGTGGCCTACGGGTTCTCCCTGGGAGCGGTGCTCGGACCGCCCCTTCTGGCCGGTATCCTCGTCTTTCTCCTCCTTCCCTACCGGCGCTCCCGCTGGGTGCTGCGCACCCTGGTGGCGGTCACCGTGGCCGCGATGTTCTGGCTGGTGTCCCGGTTCGGTTGGATCTTTCTCGTGCTCGGGATTTCGATGTTCCTGGCCTATCTCCTGGACCCGGCGGTGGACTTCCTGGAGCGCCACCGCATTTCGAGAAGCCTCGGCATTCTGCTCCTCCTGGTGCCGGTGACCGCGGTGGTGGTGGCGGTCCTGATCCTGGTTCTTCCCCCTCTCATGGCCGAAGTGGGCCAGATCGCGAAGAGCCTCCCCCAGCTCCTGGCCAACGTCCAGGACGCCCTGAAGCCGCTTCTCACCCGCCTGCATCTGGAGGATCTGACGTCGCGCTACGCCGATCAGATCCCCAAGATGCTGGAGAAGACCAACGAGATCGCGGCCAAGACCCTCACCGGGGTGATCCAGGTGACCCGCCTGGCCGCCACGGTGGTGGTCTCCCTGGTGGTGGTCCCGGTGCTCACCTTCTTCTTTCTTCGCGACTACAACCGCCTCCGCTCCCGCGGGGAGGATCTCATTCCCCGCACCTATCACGCCTGGTTCGAGGCCACCTCGAAGGAGCTGGACCGCCTTCTGGGGCGCTGGCTTCGGGGAATCGCCCTGGTGGCCCTCATCGTGGGAACGCTGACCGGGGCCGGGCTCTTCGCGTTCGGCATTCCCTATGCCCTGGCCCTGGGCGCCCTGGCCTGCGTGATGAACGTGGTGCCCTATCTCGGGTTCTGGATCAGCTTCATCGCCGCCGCCCTGGTCACCCTCTCGGCCTTCGGCTGGGCCATGCTGCTCAAGGTGACCCTGCTCTACTTCGGCATCTCGCTTCTCGAAGGGCACATCCTCCAACCGCGGGTGGTGGGCGGTCAGGTGGGCCTCCATCCGGTGGTGGTGCTCCTGGCCCTGGTGGTCTTCGCCAACGTCTTCGGATTGCTGGGGGCCCTGATCGCGGTGCCGCTCACCATCGTCCTCACGATCTTCGTCCGGCAGATCCGGGCCCTCTACCTCGCCTCCGACCTCTACCAGGAGAACCGGGAGGGCTGAACGGCGGCGGACCGGGCGGGCGGAGTGACCGGCGCCGGGCTCGGCGGACTAGAAGGGCAACCGGATCTGACCGCCGCGAGCGCGCTCCTCGGCTTGCCTCCGCTCCTCCAGGACCCTGAGGTAGTGCCGGTAGTAACGGTTCACGGTGCGCCCGTCGATCCGCTCTCCCG
>CAYRIJ010000397.1:0-3231 GCA_964424285.1 uncultured bacterium | reverse complement strand
GCTCAGGGGACCGTTCCCGTCCAATAGCCACATGAAAAGCCCGAACATGATCCCGAAAAGAACGACGAACCGCGCGATCCGGCGGAAGTCGCCACCCCGGGGGGATGGAAGGGCCTGGGACTCGGACACGGAGTTCTCCTTCCGGGGACCTTCGAGGCCGCCGGCGCGCCGGACCGGCCGTGGGGCGGGTGGCGCCGGCGAGATGTCGCCGGCGGGGCGCCGGGGGGCCACCGCCACGCTCACCCTGCAACATATACCCCAATTCGCGCTCCGGCAAGGAGAGAGGGCGGCCCTATAGGGGGCCGCCCTCTCTCCTCGTCGGCGTGTCCGAGACGTTCGTGACCGGGCGCGGGGTTCCCGCGCCGCGCTCGCTCAGGCGCCGCCCGCGTCGCGCGCGCAGTCCTTCATCCAGAGCCCGCGGAGAAATCCTCCGTCGGTGACCCGGTCGCTCACCCCCCAGGCTCCGCGCACCTTCCCCACCGCGGTGCGGGTGCTGTCGCGATTAACGGTGAACCAGACTCCCTGGAAGAGTCCGTGGCCGGGTTGGTTGGGGCTCTCTTCCCACCGGCCCCGGACGTGGCCGAGGTAGCGCCCCTGGGGGCCGATGATCTTGCCCACGAAGACCTGCCCGCTGTCGGAGAGCACGCCCCAACGGCCGCGGACCTGTCCCTGGAGGCGCCCGAGGGGATTGACCCACTTCGCCCGGAAGAACCCGCCTTGAAGGGAATCGTCCGCCACCTTGACCCACGTTCCCAGCATGCCGCCCCGGGGACAGAGATCCACGTCTCCGCGCTCGAAGCCGGTGAAGCTCACCCCGTGAGCGTCGTCGATCCACACCGTCGAGTCGAGATCGGAGATCCCGTCGATGGGGAAGGACACGGTGAGGGGCCCGGTGGAAAAGGTGAAGAGATCGTCCGCGGTCAGCCCGTCGTTCTTGGGGCTCTTGCGGTGGGCGGCGAACGTGGTGTCGTGCGCCGGGGGCACCAGGATCTTGAGAACGACCCCGTCCCAGCACGGCCCGGTATGGGAGATCCACTCCACCACCTGCCGGTCGGTGCGGGGCCGGACGAGGCGGTCGGCGCGCTCGAAGCCCAGGGTGCCCATGGGCAGGAGAAGCCCGTCGGACACCGAGGCCCCGCCGGTCCAGTCCAGGGCGGAACCCGCGGACGTGTCTCCCGAAGCCGCTTCCGGCCCGCGCTCCAGATCTCCCCAGATGACGCGCAGGTATTGAACGGAAGCTCCGTTTCGATTCTCGAGACCGGTCATCCGCGGGTCCCGCGCCAGGGGATCCGAAAACGAAAGCGGCTGATCGTCCCCCAGGAACGACCGGAAGTAGGCGTCCCCGAATCCGGGACGCTCATCCGCGGCGCTCATCCCCCCGTCCACCCGGGCCAGGTCGATCGACATTTCGGTCACCGGCTCGTTGTAGCCGGTCCAGGCGGACGGCGCGGCGGCATCCTGTCCGCATCCCGCCACCACCAACGCCGTCGCCGCCGCACCCCAGAATCCGACGGCCCAAAGCCGCCTCGTGGTCCGTTTCATGATTGGGTCCTCCGTCACGTGTGTCGTCTTGGTCGGCCTCCGCTCGGAAGGCCCGGGGATCGTCCGGCCCCTGGATGTCCGACCGGTTTGCAACCCCGATGCCAAACCGACGGCCCGCGCGGTACGACCGTACTTAATTGAACGGCAAACAGTTAGAAATCCGGCCGTCCGGCCCGGCTCGGGCGGCGTACCCGTGGGGACATCCCGGGGGGGGCGGTCCGAACGCGGAGGGACACCGGGAGGGATTCCGGCCATGGACCGGCCGGGGGGTTCGCCTCAGAAGCGGTACTCCCGGCCGGGCTCGCCGAGGATCAGCCGGGAGATCCCGAGCTCCAGGAGCTCCTGCTCGACCTCACGACGGTAGCGGGGCCGGACGTGAACCGCCACCACCGCCGTCTGGCCCGGGCACTTGGACACCTCCTCACGGAAGAGGCGCGGCGTCAGGTGCCCGGTGATGCCGGCCAGGTCGACCAGCGCGTCGGGAAAGGTCGCCTCCAGGAAGATCGCGCGAAGGTGGGGGAGGCCGCGGGCCAGCTCCCAGATGCGCTCGGTCGGACCGGAGTCTCCGCCGAACACCACCGCCGAGATCCCGTCGTCCACGATGAGCCCCATCGTCGGCACCACGTGGTCCACCGGAACCGGGGTGATCCGAAGCCCCGCCGCTTCCACCGTCGCCTCGGGGTGAAGGGGGGAGTACACCAGGATCGGGCGGCCCGGCTCCGCAATCCGTTCCGGGTCGGGCCACACCCGGTCGTTGAACACGTCGGACTTGAGCGCGTGGAGCACCTCGGCCGAGCCGTGGATCGTCACCGGAGGAACCGGCGCTCCCCGGTCGTCGTCGGGAAACTCGTGGCGGTTCCCCACGAACACCGGGAGGGACCCGATGTGGTCGGCATGGGTATGGGTGAGGAAGACGTGATCCACCCGGGACTGGTCCCGGGGCTCCCGGTACATCCCCAGCGAGCCCGCGTCCACCGCCAGCACGTCGTTCACCAGGAACGAAGTGAGGTAGTGGTTCCGGACCGCGCCCTCGGACGCGGAGGGAAGGATCCGGATCCTCACGGTTCGGGTCTCCCGAGGGGAGGCTCGCGCGGGTCGTCGCCGGGTTCCGGCCCCCCGGCCGGACCCAGGAGGGCGTAGATCGGCTCCGGGGCCTCGAACCCGGCGGCCAGACGCTCACCCAGATCGCGAAACCGGAAACCGTCCCCCGCCCGCTCCCGCGTGGTCCGGCACACCAGGATCGGCCCCGTGCTCCGGTCGGCGAACTTCTCCAGGCGAAACGCGCGCACCACCGGCTCTCCGACCATGGAGAGCCCGATCGGCCGTTCGCCTCCCATGCTGGCGATGATCACCGACCCGGTGGCCAGGGCCCAGTCCAGGCCCAGGGGAAATCCCTCCACGTCCCAGACCGAGCGGTCCGCGGCCAGCCGGCGGCCTTCCTCCTCGAGGGCGAGGGCGGCCCGGCAGGCCGCCGCCGCCGAGGGAGCCGCCGGGCTCTCCTCCCAGAACGCGAACACCGCGTCCCCCTGGTACTCCTTGACCGTGCCTCCGTACTCCACCACTTTCTTCTCCAACTTCGCGAACACCCGGACCACCGATTGCTGCGTACGCGAGGACGAAGCGGTTCGCATGAGCCGGGTGTAGTCGCGGATGTCTCCGACCAGGACGGTGGCCTCGGTCATGCCGGGG
>CAYRIJ010000396.1:0-3253 GCA_964424285.1 uncultured bacterium | reverse complement strand
CTCCCGTCGACCCGGTGGGGATCCTGACCGCCCTCGACTCCACCGCGTGGGCGGGACGGGCCCTGGCCCTTTCCATGTTCGCGGGGGATTCGAGCGGCATGGTCGAGGCCTCGGCGGTTCGATCCCGGGCCATGGATCGGTTGGAGCGCGCCGCCCGAACCCCGGACGTCATCCTCCGCCTGCCCTGGCCCGACCGCGTCCGCTGGCTCTCCCGCGCTCTCGAGGAAAAGCGCGTCGACTGGTCCCGGGCGCTTCTCCGGGGCCTCGGGGACCGCCTTCCGGAAGCGGGGTCGGGGAACGCGGGACCGGCCGGCCTGACCGTGGCCCTCTCCCGGATCGCGGTGGCCGGGGCGGACGCCGAAGACGATTCGGCCGCGGCCGGGGGGAACGGCCTCGGGGACCCCGCCGCCGCCGCCGATTCCACCGGGGTGGCGGACGCCCTCCGGTTGGCCGCGGGGGCGCGGGACTATCCGCTCCGCGACGAGGCGGTTTACCGGATCTGGGCGGACGCGGTGGCGGTGGGGGACACCTCGGCGGCCCTGGCCTGGGCGGACACCCTGGTGGCCGCTTCGCCCCGGAGCGCCCGCACCCCGTCGGTTCGCATCACCCGGGCCCGGGCGCTTCTGTCCCGGGGCCGGCCCGCGGAGGCGGTGGCCGAGGCCCGCCTCGCTCTTCCCGCCGCCGAGGACGCGGCCCTGCACGTGCTGGTGGCCCGGGCGCTGCTCGCCCGGGGGCGCACCCGGGAGGCCGCCTTCGAGCTGGAGACCCTGATCGGGAAATACGGCGGCGACCCTCTCGCGGTCACAGCCATGCGCACGCGCCGGGCCCTCGGGGATTCGATTCCCGAGCTCCGGCTCGACCCCGGGGGGCAGGTGGCTCTCATGCGCACCCTGCTCCCCCAGGCGGCGAGCGGCGCGGTGGAATCCACCCTGGCCATCGCCGCCGCCGATTCGCTCTCCGGGGAGGTGCGCGAGTCGGCGGCCATGAGCCTCGTGCGCTATTTCTACGCCGCCAAGCGATACCCCGAGGCCGAGCCGCTGCTCGCCGGCCTCGTGGATTCCCCGCGCCCCGAAACCGCGCGGGAGGCCGGCCTCATCCGGGCGCGCATCTTCCGGAACACCGGACGGGTGAAACCGATGGAGGCGGGCTACCGCGCCCTCATGAAGACGCCGGGGGGAACCGGGGCCACCGCGACCTGGGAGCTGGGGCGGGAGCTGGAAAGCCTCGGCCGTTGGAAGGACGCGGCGGCGGTCTACGACGAGTTCATCCGCGCCTATCCCGGTCATTCCCGCAACCGCGACGCGCTCTTCCGCCGGGGGTTCGACCGGGTGCGCCTCGGGCACGACCAGGAAGCGGTGGAGGACTTCCGCGCCGCCTATCGCGCCTCCACCCTGGCCCCGGATCAGGAGCAGGCGGGATACTGGCTGGCCCGAACCCTGAAGCACCTGGGGCGGGACGCCGAGGCGCGGGAAGCGGCGGTGCTCGGGGCCTGGCAGACCGAACCCAAGGACTACTACGGCGTCCGCCTCCGGGAGGAGTTCGGGCTCAAGGGAACGCCGCCCGAGCCCCCCGACCGGCTTCCCCTCACCCCCGGCGAGCCCCTGGACGTGCTGGGCGACTCGGAGTGGAGCGACCCCCTCCGGGGAGGATTCGCGCGCGGGCTCGCCCTGGCCCGGTTGGGGGTGATGGACGAGGCCCGGCGGGAGTGGAAGCGCGTGGCCGAGTTCGGCTCGGAGACCCCCGCCGCCATCCAGGCCCTGGCCCTGGCCGCCACCGTTCACCACGTGTACCCCGAGGCGGTGTACTGGGCCGGACGCTCGGGGATGGGGCTCCCGGTCACCTTCGGGATGCGGTCCGGGTACGATCGCCTCACCTTTCCCGCCGCCTACTACGGCGAGGTGCGGCGGGCGGCCGAAGCGGTCGGGGTGGAGCCGGAGGTTCTGTGGGCGGTGATGCGCCAGGAAAGCCTCTACGATCCCCTGGCGGTCTCCCGGGCGGGGGCGATCGGGCTCCTTCAGATCATGCCGGGGACCCTGGGGCGCATCACCCGGGAGGCCGGGATGGCTCCCTTGGCGGTGGACGCGCTCTACCGCTCCGACGTGAACGTCGATCTGGGCGCACGCTTCTTCGCGGACCGGCTGGCCGAGTTCAAGGGAGAGCTTCTTCCCGCTCTCGCCGGCTACAACGCGGGGGAGGCCAAGGCCCGGGAATGGATGGACCGGGCGGGGGGCGATTCCGAGGAGGTGTTCGTGGAGTGCATCGGCTATCCTGAGACCTACGGCTATGTCCGGCGGATCATCTGGCTGGCCTGGGTCTATCGGAACTACTACACCGCGAGATGAGTCCGGCGAAGATCGGTATTCTGGAGGGTGAGCATGCCGCTGACCGCACGCTGCCATAGCCTCCGCCCCGAACGTCATTCGGGATGGTTGGCCTTCTTCGAGCTTTCCCCGGGGGGGAAGTGCTCGGGCCATTTCCTGGTGATCGGCCCCTCCGAGGCCGCGGGGGAACGGGAACGCGAGGCGGCGCTCCGGGCCGGGCAGGCCGCGGTCCGCTACCTGAAGGAGATCCCCGAGAACGCCCCCAACCTCACCGTGCTGGAATCCACCTTCCGGGTGATGAAACACGAGGCGCGGGAGGCGGGAGTCCATCTCGAGTTCGGCTGCGCGGTGCTCGACCGCGACCAGCTCTGGTTCCACACCGAGGGGCGGGTGCGGCTGGTGCCGCTCTCCCCCGAGACCGGCCGCCCGCTCGACGCCCAGATCCCCCTGGCCGCTCCGGTGGCCCCGGGGACGCGGTTCTTCCTCGGCCGGCTTCCCCTGAGCGGGGAGGCGGACCGGGCGTCCCGGGACTTCCTCGCCCGGCTCGAGCACGGCGGGGGCGGGGACGGCGGCCTGGTGATCGCCTTCGCCGAGGGTTCGGGGCCCCAGGTGGTGGAGGGCGCGCGTCGCGAGCCGGCGCCCGCCGTCGAGGAGTCCGTCGCGACGGAGCCGGTTGCCGAAGCGGTCCCCGATGTCCCGGGACCCGCCACGACGGAGCCGGTTGCCGATGCGGCCCCCGACGTCCCGGAACCCGCCACCGCCGAGCCCCCGGCCCGGACGCCGGCCCCCGGGCCCGTCCCCGACGCCGGGGAATCCGCCCCGGCGCCCTCCGGCGATGCCGCCCCCTTCGAAGCGATGGTGAGCGAGCTCCAACAGACCTTCTCCTTCGGCGGCGGGGGGGAAGGGGGGGCGGACACCGGGGGCGATCCCGA
>CAYRIJ010000395.1:0-3271 GCA_964424285.1 uncultured bacterium | reverse complement strand
CTTGGAGGGGAGGGTCTCGGCTTCCGGTGCGGGAACGCCGGGGAGGGTGGGCGCGTCGGGATCGGGCGCGGGACCGCTCCCGGCCGGATCCGCGGGCGACGGGCCGGCGACCGCATCGCTCTTTCCGGCCCGCGACCGGGGATCCACCGGGCGGGCCAACCCGAAGTCGAGCACCTTCACCACGCCGCGGGGGCCCAGCATGATGTTCCCCGGCTTCAGGTCCCGGTGGATCACCCCCCGCTCGTGGGCGGCCTCCAGGGCCTCGGCCACCTTGGCCGCCACCGCCAGGGCCTCGGCCGGCGGCAAGGGACCCCGGGCCAGACGCTGGGCCAGGGATTCCCCCTCCACCCGCTCCAGGACGAGAAAGAGGGTCCCCGGCTCGGGCTCCTCCAGGCCGTGGATGACCGCGATCTGGGGGTGATTGAGGGCGGCCAGGGTCAGTGCCTCGCGGCGGAACAGGGCGAGGCGATGAGGATCCCGCACGAACTCGCGGGGGAGGAGCTTGAGGGCGACCTCGCGGCCCAGGCGATCGTCCCGGGCGAGGTAGACCTCCCCCATCCCCCCCTCGCCGAGCTTGCCGAGAACGGTGTAGGAACCCTGACGGGTGCCGGGCTGCATGACGACTCTCGATCCGGTTGGGGATGCGGTGAACGGCCGGCGACCCTTCGAAGGCCGGGCGCGACCGGACCCGGCAGTTCGACGGGCTGCCGGGGGACCCGATCAGCATAATCGAGGGGGCGAGGCGGCGGCGAGCGCCGCCCCCCCTCGAAACCCGGATCGGGGGCCCGGAGGGCCCGGGAGGCCGCCGGTGCGGGGACTCCCCCGAGGGCCGGAGGCTGGCGGGCTAGTGGGCCGCGGCCGCCTCCCGGAGCAGGCTCCGGGCGATCACCAACCGCTGGATCTGGTTCGTGCCCTCGTAGATCTGGGTGATCTTGGCGTCGCGCATGTACTTCTCGATCGGGTAATCCTTGCAGTACCCGTACCCACCGAAGAGCTGGACCGCGTCGGTGGTCACCTTCATCGCGGTGTCGGTGGCCATGAGCTTGCACATGGCCGAGATCTTGGTGATGTTCTTGCTGCCGGAATCGATGGTCCGGGCGGCGGTGTGGACCAGCATGCGCGCGGCCTCGATCTGGGTGGCCATGTCCGAGAGCATCCACTGGATGCCCTGGAAGGAGCTCACCGACTGGCCGAACTGCTGGCGCTTCCCGGTGTAGTCGATGGCCAGATCCAGCGCCCCCTGGGCCAGACCCACCGCCTGGGCGGCCACCCCCGGTCGCGCCCGGTCCAGGGTCATCATGGCCTGCTTGAAGCCCTGTCCCTCGACCCCGCCCAGGAGGTTCTCCGCCGGCACCCGGCAATTCTCGAAGTGGATCTCGTTCACCGGAACGCAGCGAATCCCCATCTTGTCCTCGTGCTTCCCCACCCGGTAGCCGGGGGTGTCCGCCCCTACCACCAGGGCGGAGATTCCCCGCGCCCCCCGCCCCGGCTGGGTCACCGCGAACACCGTGTTGTAGGAAGCCACCGCCCCGCCGGTGTTCCACTTCTTCTCACCGTTCAGGACGAACTCGTCGCCGTCGCGTACCGCGGTGGTCTTCATCGAGCCCGCGTCGGAGCCCGACTCCTTTTCCGAAAGCCCGAAGGCGATGAGCTTCTCGCCGGCGGCGATTCCGGGCAGCCAGCGCTTCTTCTGGTCCTCCGTCCCTCCCACCAGGATGGGAAAGGAACCGAGGGCGTTCACCGCGTACCCCACCCCCATGCCGCCGCAGGCCCGCGAGAACTCCTCCACCACGAGGCAGAGATCGAGCACCCCGCCCCCCGCGCCGCCGAACTCCTTGGGGATCCACGTGCCGGAAAAGCCGGCCGCCGCGATCTCCTTTTGCACCTCCCAGGGATAGGTCTGCTCGACGTCGTGTTTGGCCGCCACCGGTCGCATCACCGTCTCGGCCAGATGCCGGGCCCGCTCCCTGAGTTCCACCTGCTCCTTCGTATAGAGTTCGTTGATCATGCTTTCTCCCGCGCCCGCCGCGCCGTGGAAGCCGGACCGCCCGGGTCCGGCCGTTCGAAGTCGTTCCGCCCGCCCGGAGAGCCGGTTCTGGCCGAGCCCGGTCGTGGGCGAGCGCCGTTCGAGTGACGGGGTATTTTCGCACAAGTCGGCGGGACGCGGGCGAGGAACGTCCGAGGCGGGGGTGGCGACGGCCAAACCCGATCGATTCAGTCGGATTCAGGGCGCGCCCGGACCGTCTTCCCGCCGGGGTCCGGTCCGATCCGGCGGATACGGAACGGGCCCGGAGCGCAGAGACTCCGGGCCCTCCCGAAAACCGTCGCGGACCGAACCGCGCGAGCCGCGGCTCAGCGATCCGGTTCAGCGATAGAGCTGCTTCATCCGCGACCACGTCGTGGGCTGGGTGGGCACGCTCCCGCAATCGATCTCCAGGTCCGCTCCATCCCCGGGGAAGCCCTCGGTGGCCGAAGTCTGCGCTCCGCCGTCGTAGACGTCGACGTGGCCGATGATCGCGTAGGTGCCCTCGGGCAGGTGAAACGAGGCCTCGTAACCGTGCACGTGGGTCGAATCGGCGTCGAATCCCCGGTCGATCCATGCGAAATCGGGCGGGACGCCGTCGTTCCCCGCCGCCTCGTTCACCAGCTTGTTGTTCTGGCTGTCGATGGCGATCCAACCGGTCACCGCGGAGGTGTCGATGTATCCAACCACGCCGGGCTCGGTGAGGATGAGCGCGAACAGGGTCCCCGTGTAGCAGTCGTAGCGGAGATAGAGCTTCGACTCCAGCGGCTTGCTCGCCTTTCCGGCCCGGTACATATCGGCGAAGAAATCGGCGGTGAGGTTCCACTCGCCGGGGTCGCCGTCGACCACGGCGGTGCCGTAGGTGGGCTGGGGGGGAGTCGCGGGGGAAACCGAGGGGTGCGTTCCCAGCCAGAGAAGTCCGAGCGCCAGAACGGTGAGGATTCGCGAGATGCGCATGAACCGTGTCTCCCACACCGCCATCCGGATCGGCGGGGGCCGACGAGGACGACGATTGATGCAGTTGCAGTCGATTGAGCGGCTTTGGGGCGGGACCGAAGTGGGTCAAGTCTAGACCATTTTCATTACAAAAACAATCGAATTAGTACGATGTCCGACAAACCCCTGGCCCCAAAGGGGTTGACCTCGCGTCGGGCCGGGCCGGCGGCGCCGGTGGGGACGTTATTTCCCGGGGCCCCGGTAGGTCCGGAAGACCAGGTCCCAGAGCGGGCTCGAGATTCCGAATCGATC
>CAYRIJ010000394.1:0-3295 GCA_964424285.1 uncultured bacterium | reverse complement strand
CCCGTCGCCGCGCCCGCGCCGAGGAACGGACCCCCCGAAGCGGCCCTGGACGACTGGAGCTTCCTCCCCACCGACGTCATCGGCGCCCTGGCCTTCCGCCGCGCCCATCCGCAGTGGGACGGACGCGGCGTGGTGATCGGGGTCATGGACACCGGGGTCGATCTCGGCACCGAGGGTCTGCTCACCACCTCCTCGGGGACGGTCAAGATCCTCGACGCCCGCGACTTCTCGGGAACCGGGGACGTGAGCTGGACCGTCGCCGCGTTCGACACCGTGGACGGCCGGCCGTCGCTTCTCGACCGAAAGGGGAGACGGGTGTTCGGGGTGGCGAACCTGCCGGTCGTCCCCGCCGACGGGGTCTATCGCCTGGGATTCCTGACCGAGAAGCAATACCAGAACACGGCCATCTTCGACCTCAACCACAACGGCAAGACCGGGGACCGGTTCGCGGTCCTGGCCGTTCCCACCCGGCTCGAGCCCTCGGACAGCGATTGGGTGGCCCTGGTCGACCTGGACGGCGACGGAAACCTGGACGACGAAACCCCCATCCGCTCCTATCGTTACGATCACCGGACCCTGCGCTTCCGCTCCAATACCGACGAAGCCGCGCTCCACCGGGAGACCGGAGCGCTCACCATCCTTCCCGCCGAGAGCAAGGTGGAGTTTCACTTTCCCGGCGGCGCCCACGCGACGCACGTGGCGGGGATCGCCGCCGGCTACCGGCTGGGCGGGGTCGAGGGCTACGACGGCGTGGCCCCGGGGGCCGGGGTGCTGAGCCTCAAGATCGGGATGAACAGCCTGAGCGGCGGAGCCACCACCACCGGGAGCGTGAGACGTGCGCTCGAGTTCGGGGCGGCGTGGGCGAAGGAGCACGGCGTGCCGGTGGTGTTCAACATGTCCTACGGCATCGGTTCCGAGGTGGAGGGCCACAGCGGGATCGACGCGTTCGTGGACTCCTTTCTGGTCGCCCATCCGCGGCTGGCCTACGTGACCTCGGCCGGAAACGACGGTCCGGGGGTCTCCACGGTGGGGACTCCCGGCGCGGGGGCCTTCGCCTTCGCCACCGGGGCGCTCTTCGTGAAGGAGACCTCGCGGAACCTCTACGGGGGGAGCCTCGAGCGGAACCTCCCCTTCCACTTCTCCTCCCGGGGCGGCGACACCCCCAAACCCGACGCGCTCGCCCCGGGCGCGGCCGCGTCCACCGTTCCCCCCTACGCCGGAGGAAACGTCATGTGGGGGACCAGCATGGCGTCGCCCCAGGCCGCGGGAGCCATGGCACTGCTGGTTTCGGCGGCGGAGGCGGAGGGGACGGCGTGGTCCTGGGCGACTCTCGACCAGGCGGTCAAGGGGACGGCCGAACCGCTCTCCGGGTTCACCGCCCTGGACCAGGGGGCGGGGGTGATCCGGGTGCCCGAGGCCTGGACGGCGCTCCGCGGGCTGGCCGGCCGGGTGGGTTTGCCGCTCCTCGCCTACCGGGTGAGCGCCGAGGCCCCCGTCCCTTCCGGAGCCCCGCCCCTGGCCGCCTACTGGCGGACCGGCGGGATCTTTCCCCGGCCGCCCCGGGGGGTGAAGGTGACGGTGGCTCCCGCCTTCGCCGGGTCGGCCTCTCCGGATGAGCGAAACGGATTCTTTCGGGCCTTCAGGCTCGAGAGCGACGCGCCCTGGCTCGAAGCGGACCGGTCCGAGACCTATCTCAAGGGCACCGCGAAGCAGAGCTTCACCGTGTTCTACGACCCCGGGCGGCTCCGGGAGCCCGGGCTCTACGTGGGCCGGATCCGCGCCTTCGCCAAGGGCATGCCGGGCCCCCGGGCGCCGGAGTGGGAATCCTGGCACACGGTGATCGTGCCCTTCGCGCTGGACGCGGAGAAGGGCTACGAACGCGCGTGGAGCGGGAGCGACCTCGAGCCGGGGGGCGTGCGTCGCTTCTTCCTCCGCCTTCCCCCCGGCGCCACCAGCCTCTCCCTGGAACTCCGGATCCCCGACGGGAAGCGGGGGAAGGCGCGGCTCGCGGTCTACGATCCCCAGGGCCGCTCCACCGGGGGATACCGGGGCTGGGCCGACGGATCGGATGCGAGCCGCGACGTGCTGGTGGTCACCGGCGAGAAGCTCCAGCCCGGAATCTGGGAGGCGGACGTGGTGGCCTCCTATCAGAACCGCTTTTCGAGCGTGTGGGAGTTCGTCGCCCGGGCCGAAGGCTATCGCACCGAGCCGGACACCCTGCGCTCCTTCACCCTGCCCCAGGGATCGGCCCCCATCGCCCGGGTCTCGGTCACCAACCTCCTCGACGATCGATTCCGGGGACGGGCGGAGGGCGAGGTGACGGGCTACCGGCGGGAGCGCGCGGTGACCGTCCGGGGAGAGAGCGTCTGGAGCCGGGAGTTCAACATGAATGCGGAGTTGGCCCGGGCCGAGTTTCATCTGGAGATGACCCCCGAGGTCTACGACCGCCTCACCGACTGCGCGGTGCGGATCCTCGACGCGGACGGAAAGGCGTTGGTGAACACCGGCTTCGGCCAGCGGTTCCTGGATTTCGGCTTCGCCAACCCCTCGCCCGGGGGGACGGCCCCGGTCGCCTATACCCTCCAGGTGTGGGCGGGCTTCACCTTCGCCGATTCGGACTCGAGCTGGGGATTTCAATTGAGGGAGTCCTACGTCCGAAACGAGCGCGACCCCATCCGGGTCGTCCAGGAGAAGCACGAGGTCTTCGATCTCTGGCCCGACGCGCCGGTGGATCTCACCCTGGAGCTGGCGCGCCCTCCCCGGGAAGCCCCGGACGGCATGGTCAACTACGGCGAAGTGCGATTCACGGACGAGAAGGAGAAGCGGACCCGGCTCGTTCTGCCCGTGGTTCTCTCCGGCGGGCGCTGAGGGAGGGGAGCCGAGGCGGCTCGGGCCGCGGCATTTCGGACTCCGCGTGCAATTCTCAAGAATGAGACGATCAATGCGGGGGTTGGGATGGACAGGAGTGGGTGGCAAGAGGCAATTTGATGTTGTCCGGCTGGACTTTCGCATGGCCGGAGTGAGGCATCGAGTCGGTGTTCTGGCGCCGAGGGGACTCCGGGGGGAGTAGGCATCGCGGTCCAGGCGCGCACTTCGTGCGTGTCTTTGGGGGAAGGGCCGGAGGCTTCGCTCCGTTTGGGGGTCGTCCGAGGCGCCAGAACCCTTTTCGAGGCCGGTTGATTCCTCCCGGATCGCTCCGCCGGCGGGTTTCGTCGCAGCGTCGGTTTGAGATATGATCCCCCCCGCTTCGCATTCCCCCGCGAAGATGCGTCGATTCGTCAAGAATCCCCGCGCG
>CAYRIJ010000393.1:0-3336 GCA_964424285.1 uncultured bacterium | reverse complement strand
GGGATCGGACCTCGGTCTGGGTGGACGGCGAGGGGAGGCTCTCGCCGGGCGGATTCCCCCACGCGGTTCGGGAGGATCTCTACGACAGCCCCCTCCTCGACGCCTACGCGAGCGACGGGGCGCGATTCGAGCTGGCCGCGCGCCGGCTCCTGCCCCATCAGGTTTGGCTCGAGGGAGGGGGCGCCTACGGCTTCTGGGACTACGGCGAACTCGAATTCTCCTCGATTGAAGGGGGAGCGGTCCGTAGCGATCGGGTTGCCCAGGCGTACCTCTCCCTCGACCGTCAGTTCAACACCGGGGGATCCCGGCGGGTGAAGGTTTCGTTGTGGGCGGGATGGACGGATCAGCGTTCCGATCTCCCGGTCTACGACCTCGCCGGCCTGAGCTTCTCCACGTCCATGGCGGTGGGATTCTGACCGCGTCGCCTCGCGCGAGGCGACCGGGCTCCAGGTCCGGCCGGGGATCGGGTATGCTCTCCCACCAACCATGCGCGTCACCTTCCTGTACGACCATCCCGTACCCGCCGGCGCCGCCGCTCTCATCCAGATCCTGAACACCGGGCGGGCCCTGGCCGAAACGGGAACCCGCGTCTCCGTTCTCACCGGGCCCTGGAGCGCGCCGGACGAGGCCTCGGCCCTCGCCTTCTACGGCCTGGAACCCCATCCGCGCCTCACCGTCCGCCCGTTCTTCGACGGACGCCCCTACGGTCGCGACCTGGACCGCCGGCTCGCGCCGATCCTCGACCGGGGAAGCCCGGAAGAGCGGCACGTGCTGGTCCTTCGCGGCGAGCAAGGCCTGGTTCTCTATCCGCGCCTCCCCCGGCGGCGGTCCGATAGTCTCCGCGTGGTCTTCGAGGCCCACCGCCTCTGCGCCCCCCAGGTGACGGAGTGGGCGGGGCCCCGGGTGAAGCGCTTCCGCCGCGTCCGGGTGGGTTGGGAGCGGGCCCGGGTGCGAGGGAGGGAGAAACGGCTGGTCGGGGAGGCGGACGGGCTGGTGTGCCTGACCGAGGGGGTCCTCGCCGCCTACCGCGAGATGGCCGGGACCGTCGCCCCCGCCCTGGTGCTCCCGGGCGGCACGCGAATCCCCCGGGGAGAGATCCCCGGAGACGACGCTCGCGACCTGGACGTTCTCTACGTGGGGAAGCTCGTCCGTCGAAAGGGGGTGGACGATCTGGTGCGGGCCATGGCGCATCTACCCGGCCGCGTCCTGACCCTGGTCGGCGGGGGGGGAGGCGAGGAGCCCGGGCTCCGCCGCCTGGCCGAAGCCGAAGGGGTGGCCGACCGCGTGCGGTTCGCCGGCCCGGTTCCCCCGGCCGAGGTCCCCGCGCTCCTCGGCCGGGCCCGGGTCGGGGCCTGCCCCCTCCCCAGCGGGGTGAGCGTCATCTCCGACCGCTTCACCTGCCCGCTCAAGGTCCTGGAGATGATGGCCCACGGCGTTCCCCAGGTCGGCACCGACGTTCCCACCCTCCGGGCCATCCTCCGGGACGGCCGCACCGCGCTCCTCGTCCGGCCCAACGACCCGGCGGACCTCGCCGCGGGGATCGGGTCGCTCCTGGCGGATCGCCCGCGGGCCCACGCCCTCGCCGCGGCGGCCCGGCTCGAGGCCCCCCGCTACGCCTGGAGCGAGCGGGCCGCGTGCTACCGGGACTTCCTCGAAACCCTCCCCTGAACCGGCCGAACGCCGGCCGACCGCGGGCCGACCGCGGGCCGACCAAATACGACCGGTCGTGTCGCTAATGTTTTCTCCATGATCCGATTCGGGCGTTGTCACCGCGGCCGCGACGACCTAGCTTGAGGCTTCGGACCACACCGTCGCGCCGGGGTCTCGGTCCCGCGCGCACCACCGCCACGGGAGGGCTTCATGTCCCGAAACCAGCGCCGGCCCGAGCACCCCCACGGTCTGTCCCGACGGAAGTTTCTCGCCACCATGGGAGCGGGCGCCGCCGCCGCCGCGGTGACCGGGGGGATCGCCCCCGCGGTCTACCAGGACGGGGAGGTCATGAGCCCCGAGGAGCTGGTGAAGGTGCCCCTGGTGGTGAACGGACGCACCCACCGGCTGCTGGTCGAGCCGCGATGGACCCTCCTCTACGTGCTCCGCGAGCGGCTGGGGCTCACCGGCACCAAGGTGGGCTGCGAACGCGGGGAGTGCGGGGCGTGCACGGTGCTCATCGACGACGAACCCCGCTACGCCTGCTCCACCCTGGCCCTGGAGGCCGAGGGGACCCGGATCACCACGGTGGAGGGACTCCTTCGCGGGGAGGCACTGGGGGAGACCCAGCGCGCCTTCGTGGAGAAGGACGGGTTCCAGTGCGGCTACTGCACGTCGGGGCAGATCATGGCCGCGGAGGGCCTGCTCCGGGCCCGGCCGAACCCCTCGGTCGACGAGATCCGGCGCGGCATGAGCGGGAACCTCTGCCGCTGCGGCGCGTATCCCCACATCACCGAGGCGGTGAAGCGCGCCTCCGAACTCAAGCGCGGGAGGTGAAGCGGTGGCCGACGAGAACGGACAGGAGTATTACCGCGAGGGGATCCCGATCCCCGAGACCCCGGCCCCCGGCGTCGATCCCGCGCCCTGGAAACGGACGGCGGTGGTGGGAAAGCCGCTTCCCCGGGTGGACGCCTACGAGCGGGTGAGCGGGACCGCGGTCTACCCCTCCGACCTGGTGCTCCCCGACATGCTCTACGCGGCGATCGTGCGCTCGCCCCATCCCAACGCCCGGGTGAAGCGGGTGGACACCACCGCGGCCCGGAAGATGGCCGGAGTGCGGGCGGTGATCGACGGCTCGACCCCCGGCGCCGACCTCGAGTGGCGGTACCGGGGCACGGTGGCGAGCCGTCTGTTCGACCCCGCCTGCCGCTTCGAGGGGGACGCGGTGGCCGCGGTGGCCGCGGAGACGCCCTACCAGGCCCGGGACGCCGCGAGGGCGGTGGCGGTGGACTACGAGATCCTTCCCTTCGTTTCGGACGAGGGCGAGGCCCTGGGGCCCGGTGCCCCTGCGGTTCATGAGGGCGGCAACGCGGTCTCCGAGGAGCAGGGTTCCGAACGCGGGGACGTGGAAGGCGGGTTCGCCCAGGCGGACGTCGTGCTGGAGACGACCTACCGCACCGCCTGCGAGATTCACACCCCGATGGAGCTTCACGGCTGCGTGGCGCGGTGGGACGGGGACGCGCTCACGATCTGGGAGTCGACCCAGGGGGTCTACGCGGTCCAGTCCCTGGTCGCCGAGACCCTGAAGCTCCCCCAGGCCAAGGTGCGGGTGATCGGGCACTACATGGGAGGCGGGTTCGGGAGCAAGCTCCAGGCGGGGAAGTACACGATCATCGCCGCGCTCCTGGC
>CAYRIJ010000392.1:0-3338 GCA_964424285.1 uncultured bacterium | reverse complement strand
GTAGTCCGGTTTGGGAGGGGGCGACCCGTCGCCCTCTCCCATCTCTTCCTCCCCCCCCGGAACCCCCGGATTCCCTCCGCCGGCCGGGCTCCCGCCCGATAGCGACCCCGACCCGCCCAGGACGGTCTCCCGAACCGCATCCAGAGCGGCGGACCGCCGAGCATGGCACTCGACCTGGACCGATCTCAGGGGTTCGATCTACTTCGCCAGCCCCCGCCGCCAGTCGGTCACGAGTCGCAGGAAGCCCTTCTCGTCCTCGGAGACGTCCCCCCCCACGTAGAGGAGCCGGTCCCCGTCCTTGCCCAGCGAAACCGGAATCCCTCCCGCCACCGGCGCGGAGACCTGGGCGAAGAGCTTCGGCGCCCCGGTCTTGAACGTGGATCCGCTCCCGTCCACGGGAACTTCCATGACGGCCCCGGAGGCGTCGATGTAGAAGAGCTTCTTGCCGTGGGGGCCCCAGAACGGATAGACGCCCCCGTCCCGGTCGACCTGCCATTGCCGGTTTCCCCCGGTCATCGGACGCACGATGACCTCCCACGCCCCGCTCGCGGACTGCTTGGTATAGGCGAACCACCGTCCGTCGGGCGAGACCTGCGCCACCACGTCGAGCCCCTTGTCCCCGACCTTGAGTTCCATCTTCCCGGTGTCGACCGCCATCTCGTAGATGTTGTAGCCCGTGTCGGGATCCTCCCGGGTGACCATGAGGGTCGAGCCGTCGGGAGTCATCCCGTCGGTGCTGACATCCTCCGTCCCCTCGTACAGGACCGTCGCCCCTCCGGTCCCTTCCACCGGCCGGCTCACGATCCGATAGGTGCTGTCCACCTTCGTTTCGTAGAGGATCGACTTGCCGTCGGGGGTCCAGACCGCGTCCTGCTCGTCCCCGGGATCGAAGGTGAACCGCGTCCGGAGACCGGAGTCCAGGTTCACCAGCCACAGGTCCGAGGTTTCGGTTTCGGGGTCGACCACCTCCACCACCGCCTGGGTGCCGTCCGGGGATACCCGCGGCCGCCGGAACTGTCCCGGCTCCCCCACCCGGCCGAGCTGGGTCCCGCTGGGTCCCGTCCAGGCCAGGAACTGTTCGGCGCTTCCGGTCGAGATCTGGTATGTGAGCATGCCCTCCCCGGTGGAGGAGTAGACGGCGCATACCGCGCCGCCCGACAGGACGAGGATGTTCTCCACCAGGGGAATACCGTCGGGTCCCAGCTTCCCGGTCCGGGGATCCATGGGGGTGGCCAGGAGGACCCCCTCCCGAACGGTGAGCAGGCTGCCGGCCGAGTACTCGGCCTGCGCTTCCGACGTGGCGATCATCTGCGGGGGGCTTCCGTCCAGGGAGCCGATGTAGACCCGGTTGCTGTCGTTCCTGGCCGGTATCATGCGGGCGAGGAACAGGAACCGCTGTCCGCCGGGAAGGAACCGCGGCTCCCGGTGCGAGTTCTCGCCGTCATCTCTGTTGATCGTGGTGATCTCGACCGCGGTTCCCCCCGAGGCCGAAACCCGGTGGATCCCGCTCTTGTGATCGGGAGCGAAGAGGATCACGCCGTCCCGGTTCCAGGTGCCTCCCTTCATGTTGCTCGCCGGGCAGAGGACGACCGGGGGGCCGCCGGCCACCGCGACCTTCTTGAGCTTCCCGTCCGAGGCGAACCCGACGTACCGGCTGTCCGGCGACCAGAAGGGATAAACCGCGTCGGTGGTGCCGGTGATGACGGTGGCGTCCGGGCTGTCCAGCCGCCGCAGGTGGAGGGTCACCGGCCCCGACGCGTCCCGGGCCGCATAGGCCATCATGGTCCCGTCGGGGGAGAGGGCGACCGGGCCGGGATCGGTCCCGCTGAGATCGAACGCCCCCCCGGGCGGAGGCGGGACGGTGAGGTTCAGGACCTGTGGGGGCGCGGACCGGCCGAGGACCTTCCAGCCCAGCACCGTCCCTCCCACGGCCAGGACGAGCGCGATCAACGCGGTGGCCCACCAGGGAACGCCTCGCGGACCTCCCCGTGCCCCCTCCCCCACCCCCGACAGTGAGGAAGAGGACGATGCGGCCAGGATCGAGGAATCCATGGCCCCGCTCTCCAGGAAGATGCGGGCCTCCCCCACGTCCCGCAGCCGCCGCCGGGGGTCGCGTTCCAGGCATCGTTCCAGGAGCAGCCGCATCCCGCGGGACGTCGACCCGGGCAGCCGGTCCCATTCGAGGTCGGCGCGCAACACCGCGGCCAGGGTGTCGCTCACCGTCTCCCCCTCGAACAGGCGCTTCCCCGAGAGCATCTCGAACAGGATCACCCCGAAGGACCAGATGTCGGCGCGCCGGTCCACCTTCTTCCCCCGCGCCTGCTCCGGGCTCATGTAGGCGGCGGTGCCCAGGATCACCCCTCCCCCGGTCAGGGCGGCGGTGATGGTGGGCGAGTTCTCCAGGGCCTCCTCCTCGGCGGTCTCTCCCACGAAGGCCCGGGCCAGGCCGAAATCGAGGATCTTGACCTTGCCCTCGGAGCTCACCTTGATGTTGGCCGGCTTGAGGTCGCGGTGGACGACGTGCCGCTCGTGGGCCTCCTCGAGCCCCGCGGCGAGCTGCCGGGCGATCTCGAGCGCTTCCTCCTCGGGGACCGGCCCCTGGAGAATGCGCTCGGAGAGGTCGGTCCCCTCGGCCAGCTCCATGGCCAGGAACCCCTGCCCGTCGGCTTCCTCCAGCCCGAAGATGGAGGCGATGTTGGGATGCTGGAGCGATGCCAGCACCCGGGCCTCCCGCCGGAAGCGGGCCAGGCGCTCGGGGTCCCGGGCGAAATCCGGAGGGAGGAGCTTCAGGGCGACCTCGCGACCGAGTTTCAAGTCCCGGGCGCGGTACACCTCCCCCATCCCTCCCTTGCCCAGGAACGCGGTGACTTCGTAGTGACCGAGGGTTTTGCCGATCAGGGGGTACGCTCCTTTCGGAACCGGGGAGACGGGATCCAGGGGCGGTCGCGTCCAGGACGTGGCGATTTGAAGGGGGACCGGAACGGACGGAGTTTACCCCGACTTCTCCGGAAACGCGAGCCGTGTAGGGAGGCCGGATTCATCCTCTCGACCGGTTGGAATCCCCTACCCTGTTCGGCCCGCCTCGTTTGCCCCGGCTACGGGCTCCCTTGGCACCGATGGGACGGGCCGCGGGAACCCCCGATTCGTCCGGGAACCCCCGCAACTCCATCCGGGCCGGATGCGTAGTGGAGGACGGGATCCGGGGGGACCGGACGGCCCCCTGGACTTGACCGGCGTTGGGAACGCCGCGAGGAGGGCAGATCCCGGTGCCGGACCCAGGTGATCGATCGAGGACCCACGGCTGCGCCCTTGTCGTCGCGGCCCTGTTGGCGGTGCCG
>CAYRIJ010000391.1:0-3364 GCA_964424285.1 uncultured bacterium | reverse complement strand
CTGGGAGAACCTGGGCCCGGACGGGTCGACCCCGTACCACTTCCACGAGATAGGCCACGGGGCGGGGATCGACGACGACGGCGACGCGCGGGGGGCGGTCTACGGGGACTTCAATCGCGACGGGTTCATCGACTTCCTGGTCATCAACAACAGTTTCGTGAGCGGCCCCGAGACCAATCTCGCCCCGGCCCGCATCCTGTACGTCAACCAGAAGAACGGGACCTTCTGGGACCGGACGGTGCACTACGGCCTCCGCGCCTCCCCTCCCGATCGGGCCGCTCCGGCCGCGCGCCAGGACTTCAGCGGAAACCACTGGGTCCAGTTCGCGCTCCACGGCAGCAAGTCCAACCGCAGCGCCATCGGCGCCCGGGTCACGGTGCGGGCGGGAGACCGGACCTGGATGCGGGAGCTGGGGCAGTCGTCCTACTGCTCCCAGAACTCCCCCTACCTTCACTTCGGCCTCGGCCAGAGCACCGTCCTCGACGAGGTCACGGTGCGCTTCCCCAGCGGCAAGGTGGTGCATCTGGCTCCGGAAGACCGGGGGGTGGACCAGGTCATCACGGTGGTGGAGCCGGACGAGACCCCGGTGGGAATCCTCTCCTTCGGCATCACCTCCGATCCGGAGGGGGCGCGGATCCGCTGGCGGTACCGCGACGACGGCGACCTGGCCGCCTTCTCCCTGTATCGCAACGACGCGGGGACCGAGGTTCCGGTGGCCATGCACATCCGCACCGAGAACGGGGTCGGGGAGTTCCTGGACCGGGAGGCGCCGGTGGATCGGAACGTGGTGTACACCCTGGAGGCCGCCTACCGGGACGGAAGCCGCGAGCGGCTCCGGAGCCAGGCCTTCCGCTTCCATCCCGTCGAGCCGACCGTCCTCAGGCAGAACTTCCCCAACCCGTTCACCTCGGCCACCACCATTCCGCTCCTGGCGCCGCGGGGAGGGACGGTGACCGTCGAGGTGTTCGACGCCTCGGGACGCCGGGTCCGGCGCCTGGAGAGCGCCGCGGCCGGGGGAGAAGCTTCGGTGGCCTGGGACGGAACCGACGACGGCGGGAGGGAGGTTCCCTCGGGAATCTACTTCTACCGCGTCCGGGGCACCTCGGAGACCCTCAAGATGATCCGCCGGCGATAGTCCGGGTCACGCACGTTTCCGGGGGGCGGTCAGCGTGAGAGGCGGACGAGCTTCCGCACCTCGGTGCGCCCGCCCGCCTGCAGACGATAGAAGTAGACCCCGGGGGGGGTCGCCCGGCCCCGGTCGTCCTCCCCGTCCCATCCCGCGATCCGGGTCCCCGCCTCCATCCGCCGATCGATGAGGGTGCGCACCTTCCGCCCGGCCAGGTCGAAGATCTCCACCCGGACGTCCGCGGCGACGGAGAGCTTGAACGACACCCCGGTGGCCCCGACGAAGGGGTTGGGAGTGGGGGCATCGAGGACCACGGAGAAGGCCGGCGTCACCGGCGGCGGAAGAACCGGCGTGCTCGGGTCCTCGGTGATCCTGAGGACGGTGTTCAGGGCGGGGCTCAGCACCACGCTGTGAGCGGTGGACGGCCAGAACACGGTCACCGAATCCACCGTGGCCCCGTCGGGAAACCCGAAGAGTTCGGGGAGCCGACTCTTCGAGGCCCACCCGGTTCCGGCCCCGACCTCTCTCGCCTGGACCAGGCTCCCCGAGCGGACCTCGATCCGGGCTCCGATCCCGTCCCGGTTGGAGAGAACACCCTGAAGCTCGACCTCCAGCCAGGGGCGAGGGGAGGAGCCGTCGTTCAGGGCGTTCCGGTAGAGGAGGTTGGGCATTCCCGATCCCCGGCTCACGTAGAGATCGGGGTCACCGTCCAGGTCCACGTCGGCCCATGCGCACCCGTAGTCCGGTCCCGCATCGGGATCGGGCACGCCGGCCCCCGCCGTCCGGAGCATGGTCGAGCCCAGGTTCTGATACAGGATGTTGGGGCTGACGAGGTTCACCACGTAGAGATCGAGGTCGCCGTCCAGGTCCACGTCGGCCAGGGCGGCCCCCAGGGCGGTGCCGGGGTCGTTGACCCCCCAGGCCGCGCCGGCTTCCTCGAAGGTGCCGTCGCCCCGGTTCAGGTAGAGGGCGTCGGGCCCGGAGGATGCGACGAAGAGATCCACCCAGCCGTCGCCGTTCAGATCCCCCCAGACCGCGCCGTGGGCGGGAACGGTCGAGGCCACGCCGGCGGCTTCGGTCACGTCCTCGAACGTGTTCCCCCCCAGGTTGTGGTAGAGGGAGTGGAAGGGAGCCTGGAGCCGGACCACGAAGAGGTCCGGAAGGCGGTCCCGGTCGTAGTCCGCCCAGACGCAGCCGTAGGCATCGGCGCCGTCGGCGGGGAAGGCGAAGCCGGCCTGGGGGGCGACGTCGGTGAACGTCCCGTCGCCGTTGTTGTGCCAGAGGGCCGAGGGCACGTCGCGACCGAGAACGAAGAGGTCCAGGCGCCCGTCTCCGTCCACATCCACCCAGGCCGCGTCGAACTCCCTGCCGATGTCGAGCACTCCCGACACGGCGGTGACGTCGGTGAAGTGGGCGTTGCCGTCGTTCCGGAAGAGCCCGTGATCGGTCACGAACAGATCGGGACGGCCGTCGTTGTCGTAGTCGCCCCAGGCCGCCCCCACCCCACCCTCGGGGTTTCCGAACCCCGCGGAAGCGGTGACGTCGGAGAAGGTCCCGTTGCCGCCGTTCCGGTAGAAGGCGTCCTTCTCGGAGCCGGGCGCCTCCGATGCGGCGGCGGTGTTGTTCACCAGGTAGAGGTCGGGATACCCGTCCCCGTCGGCGTCGGCGAAGGCCAGGCCCACCCCGTAGCCGGAGTTGGCCACCCCCGCCGCCGAGGCGGCCGAGATCAGCGAGACCGGATGCGGAACGGCGCTGAGCGCCCGGATGTCGTAGGAGCCGTAGCGAACCTGGCCGGCGTTGCCTCCGGTGGCCCGCGTCACCTTGACGGTATAGGTTCCCGTCGACGGCGCGGTGAAGGAGACCAGGGAGGAGGGGTCCCCGGCCGTCCGGTTATCGTTCGAGGCGATCAGGACCTGGCCCGGATCGTAGACGTCGAGCCGGGTGTCCCCGTAGCTGAGGATGTTCAGGGTCTCCACCGACGCCGGATCGCCGGCGGCGAGGTCCAGGGAGTGGTAGTCCACGTCCCCGGCCGGATAGAACGTGTGGTGGACGGGACTTCCTCCGGGTTCGATGGGGGTGGCCAGCGCGGGGGTGTCGTCCCCTTCCCGCGCATCGGGGTGGAACTCCGCTCCCAGGGCGTCGAAGATGACTTCCATCTCCGGGTGGTGGCCCAGCGCGAGAGGGGGGGCGAACCAGGAGTCCCAGAAGCTTTCCAGGGTCACCCAGGGACCGGCGGAG
>CAYRIJ010000390.1:0-3390 GCA_964424285.1 uncultured bacterium | reverse complement strand
TTCGAGGGGCGGTCCGGGTACCGGGCTTGTTGAACGCTCGTCGGTACGGGCGTAAGATTCCTGTGTGGTCCGGACCGACGCGTCCCCTACGCGGCCCGGCCTGGGGGGAGGTCGTGGTGTCCGCATCGTTGTCGTCCATGCTCCAAACCGTGAAGTCTCCCGGACGACTTCTGCTCTCCTCACTTCTCTTGTCCGTCCTCTTCGCCGCTCCCGCCTTGAAGGCCGCGTTTCCGGCCACCGCCGCCGATTCCACCCTCGGGGGCGACGATCGGTGGGGGACGGAGTTCCCGCCCCCGGGGGTCACTTTTTCCAATGGTGACGCGGGATCCATCTCGGGTGTCGTGGTCTGGCGGGGCCATCCGGTCATCACCGGCTACTTCGATTCCGTGGAGGGTGTACCGGCTTCGGGAGTGGCGCTGTGGGACGAGGAGCGATGGTGGGACCTGGGCGAGGGGCTCGGATCGAGCGTCTCCTTGAGCGTGGTGGGGGACCGACTGTTCGCTTTACGCTCCGTCTCCGGGACTTCCGAGGCCGATCGAGGCCCGATCCTGGAGTGGCACGACGGGGCGTGGATCCCATTCGGCCTCGAGCTGTTTGGTGGCACATGGACCGACGCGCTCAGCATGACCGAATTCGATGGCGAGCTGGTGGTGTCCGGCCGGCGAACGACGCGAAACGAGGACGACCACCTGGAACGTCATGGGTATGTCGATCACTTCACCGCGACCGGCTGGCAGGCCCTGGGGGATTCAGTGTTCTGCGGAACCGACGACGTCGTGCGCGTCAGGACCGTGGGGGGGGAGCTGATCGCCTACGGTTCCTTCGTCATCGCCGGGGATGACACCGCCCGGAACATCGCCCGTTGGACCGGATCCGCGTGGGAGCCAATCGGCGAAGGTTTCGACGGCCCGGTTACCGGCATGGCTTTCTCCCAGGGACGGATGGTGGCGGTGGGGCGGTTCGAGAGTTCAGGAAAGGGATCCACACCGGGAGCCGCCTTCTGGTGGGGAGGACGGTGGCAGGCCCTGGGAGGCGGGTTGCGGTTTGGCGACGGCCCGGGGAGGGTCATTTCCCTTAGCCAATCGGGCGACTCCCTCTTCGTTGTGGGCTGGTTCGACCGTGCCGGGCAGGACTCGACCGACGGGGTGGCGCTTTGGACCGGTGACGCGTGGCGTGGACTTCCCGGTTCCAGCGATCCGGACTGGCGTCTGTACGACGGGCGGTCCGCGGTCCTGAAGGGGAAATGGCTGGTGACCGGAACCTGGTACGGACTCTCTGGAAGCCATTACACGGGGCTGTTTGCCTGGGAAGACGGCGGCTGGGTTCCCTTCACCGTCCGAGGCGTCGAGCTGGTGTCCCGTCCAAGCGCTCTGTTCGGAGATGAATCGGGTCTCCTGGCCGCGGGAAAATTTCTGGCTCCCACCGAACCGGGACCCGTGCCGGCGATCGGGGTGTGGGACGGCCGCGAGTGGAACCTGCTGGCCGGAGTCCACGGCACGGTCCTCGCATTCGCGCGCTACGGCAGCCGGCTGATGGTCGCCGGAGACTTCGACGGAGTCGGAGGCTACCGGGTCAACAACATCGCCATGCTGCACCAGGATGGCTGGGCCAGCATGGGCGGGGGCACCGACGGCCCCGTCTACGCCCTCCAGAGCCACGGCGGGGAGCTCTTCGCCGGCGGCGACTTCACCCGCGCCGGTGGGGCGAATGCCATGAACATTGCCCGCTGGAACGGCGCCGAGTGGCGACCGGTGGGAAGCGGGGCCAATGCCGTCACGTTTCAGATCGACGATCTCGACTCTTACGGAGGCAATCTCTACGCCTGTGGTTACTTCCGGTGGCTGGGGCAGGATCACATCACCGCCATCGCCCGCTGGGATGGGACGGCTTGGTCGGGCTTGGGTGAGGACGGACCCCTGGCCGGTGGAAGGGACCGCTACTACGAGGCTCCGTATTGTCACGAGATGGCGCTCTGGAGAGGCCGGCTGGCCGTGGTCGGCCGGTTCGACTCCGCGGGCGGGACTTCCTCCCGGGACTTGGCCCAATGGGACGGCTTCCGTTGGGAGCCGGTCGCCCCACCGGTTCAGCGGGCGGACGAAATTCTGGGGTTTGGGCCCTATCTGCTCGTCGGCGGCACGGCATTCCCGCTGGGCGAAGACTTTTTTGGAAAGCCGTATCTCAGGGCCTGGGATGGAGACCGGTGGCTCGACCTGGGTCACGGGGTCTGGTCGGGGTCTCCCAATATCCATACCGCTCCCGAGGTGACCGCGATGGCGGTGTGGAACGGGGATCTCTACGTCGCCGGGAGGTTCCGAGCCGCCGGCGACCATCCGGCCCGGTACCTGGCGGTCTGGCACGGTGACGTGCAGGCTCGCCCGGTGTTCCGGAACCGCCTCCTCGCCGGCCCCAACCCGGCCACCGGTCCGGTCACGGTGAGCGTGGACCTGGAGGAGCCGGGGCCGGGGGCGCTCCGGGTGCTGGACGTGCAGGGGCGCGAGGTGGCGCGGCTGGCCGACGGGTACCTGCCCGGCGGCGAGCGGTCCTGGACCTGGAACCTGCGGGATGGCGCCGGGCGGCGGGTCGTCCCGGGTGTCTATTTTCTGCGGTTGGACTCCTCCGGCGGGACCGTCTCGGCCCGCCTGGTCGTTCTGCCTTAGCCGGGCCCAGGCACTCCCGCGCTCGGATCGCGCCTCTCCTGCGTCTCCGTTCCCCCGGTGCTACCATGAACCCGCCATGGACGACCGCGAACCGCAGCCCGTCTACGAGTACATCCCGGTCCCGAAGCTCCTGCATTCGGAGGAAACCGGGGCCCCCTTCGATCGCTGCCTCAAATGCGGGCGATTCCTGCTCGTCGACGGCGAGCCGTACGTGATCGAGAAGGCGTTCCGGAACCACCCCGCCTCGGGCCTCCGCACCACGATCTTCGAGTATGCGATGTGCATCGGGTGCATGGCGGAGGTTCACGCCGGCTTCTCGGAGGAGTCCACCGCGCGGATCGGCGCTTACTTCGACCGGAACGTGGACCTGAAAGCGCGCCGCGACCGGTTGATGATCGAGTCGGGGATGGAGCCGGAGCCCTGGTTCTCCGCCTGCGTGGTCAAGGGGACGCCGCTCGACCGCGAGACCGAGTTCCAGGTCTGCGCCCAGTGCGACGGCGGGGACATGCTCTTCACCGGGTTGCCCTTCGCCATCGGGGGGACGGCCATGGAGGAGCTGGCCGAGCTGCTCTCCAGGAAGACCCGCGGGGAGATCGAGGGCTACATGGAGGAGTTCTTCGGCCCCCCCGGCGCCTGGCGCGATCTCTGGAGGGACCGGAAGCTGGTGCTCCTGTAGAGGTACGCCCCCCGGCCTCGCGGCCGGAGGGCGACTTCGTGGCCCGGACGGTCCCCC
>CAYRIJ010000389.1:0-3431 GCA_964424285.1 uncultured bacterium | reverse complement strand
AAGAACCCGAACCACCGGCGGGAGCGGGCGGTGGCGCTCGCGCGCGCCGTGGTCGCGCCGGTGCCGGGCGCGGCCACCGCCTTCGCCGGGTTCCCGGCACAGAAAGGCCTGGCCGGGCCGGGGCCGGGCGGCGTAACCGTTCTGTCCGCTCTGCTTTTCATCCCGTATCCCGCGTTGAGCGTCCGGTCGTGGGTGGCGGTGCAGCGGAGCCGGATCCGGCGGGTGCCCGGGGTCCGGATCGGCGCGGGGTGGATTGTAGCCCCTTGGCCCTTCGCCACCTACACCGCATTGGCCGGGCCGCCGGGGCGGCGGGGAGAGAACCTGGACCGGCGAGGGAACTCTCCCGACACATAGGGGTATGAAATGCGGGGTCAAAATCATACAATGTGTGCGTACGCCCGTCCCCCACGGGCCGGCCGGCGCCTGCCTCGGCCACGCGCGCGCCAGGGAGGAACAGCAGCATGAAACGCTGGTTGTCCACGTCCACCCCGCTCACGCCCCTCGTCGCCATGGCGGCCCTCGCCCTGGGCGGCTGCGGGGGAGACGAACCCACCACGCCCATCTTCGGGACCGATATCGTGCTCACCCCGGGCGAAACCGCGGACCACCGCGCCGAGAAGGGTCACTACCCCCTGGAGGCCGGCTGGACCTGGAACTATCTCCGCACCTTCGAGATCATCGACCCCGCCGACGGCTCGGTCCGGCAATCCGTGACCGACTCCATCCGGGTCGAAGCGATGGGGGAGGTGGACCTCGGCTCCACCACCGCCTACGGGCTCGTCACCTACGGCCTGGAGATCCAGGAGGGCGGGGTGACCAGCGAGTACACCACCGAGACCTACTACCACCAGGACCGTTCCACCCTCACCGAGATCGCCTATCGAGGCTACGGCTCGCTCGCCACCCCGGCCCCGGGCATCCGGACCGAGGACCGGGTGACCTACCACGTGGGCTCCCGCACCTTCGGATCGGTCCTGGAGCTGAAGCGGGCGTTGACCGCCGCGGGGCCCTCGGGCGGATGGGTCACCGACGGCGCCGGCATCGGCCGCGCCGCGTCGAGCCCCGCTCTCGACGGCCCGATCACCTTCCGTGACGACCCCCGGGTGGCCCTCGCGTACCCGCTTCGCCCCGGCTCGAACTGGGTGAGCTTCACCGATCCCTGGACCCAGACCCGCGAGGTGGCCGGCCACGAGCCGGTGCGCGTTCCCGCCGGCACCTTCGGCGCGGCGCGGATCGTGACCGACGTGGGGATCGACCCGAACCTCACCTGGTCGGACTGGGTGTCGATCCAGGGCTTGGTGTCCCGGGAGATCGGCGGTCTGATCGAGCTCACCGGACCCGGGTTGCCGAGCCCGGGGGACACGCTGCTCGCGGTGGACCGCACCGTCCTGATCGGTTTCAGCCGCCCCCACGGCGGGTCGTAGGTAACCGCCGCACCGGGGGGCCGTGCCCCGCCCGGTGCGGCGCCAGAGATTCGCCGCGAGTTCTTGCGGCGCCACGAGAGTTCCCCGGAGGCGGGGCGCGACGAGCACGTGATCGGGTCTCGGCCCGGCCAGCCACCAGACGCGCTCCGCCTCCACCTCGTACACATGACTTCTGTCACGGAGCACTCGTCCCCGTCCGGACCCCCCTGTCCTGGAGCCAATTCATTGAGAATGAAGTCGTTGGGTCTCCGCGCCGGATTGACTCGACTCCGATATCTGTATAAAATACATACATGCGGGTGATCTGGGACCCCGTCAAGGCCCGGACAAACCTCGCGAAACATGGCATCCGCTTCTCGGATGCCGAGTTCGTGCTGTTCGATCCCCGTGCGATCACCTGCGAAGACCGAACTGTCGAGGGGGAGGAGCGATTCGTCTCCGTGGGTCTCGATCCGTTCGACCGGGTGGTGGTCGTGGTGTATTCGTGCCGGGGCGAGGATCTCCGGCTCATTTCGGCCCGACCGGCCACGCGCAGAGAGAGGCGGCAGTATGAAGAGGGAATATGATTTCACGAAGGGCCGGCGCGGTGCGGTGGTTCGCCAGGCCGGGAAGACCCGGATCACGATCTACCTGGACAAGGATGTTCTCGAAGAGTTCCGGGAACGGGCCGACGCCGGAGGTCGGGGCTACCAGACCATGATCAACGACGCTCTCCGGGAGTACCTCGAGCAGTATGGGCGCCCGGTGGATGCCCGGACCCTCCGGCGTATTCTGCGCGAGGAGCTGAGGAAGGCCGGTTAGGGCCGGCTCAGGGATGTGCCGGGACCGGCCCGGGAGGTGCTCCCGGTTCCGGGCGCCGGTGACGGCATCGCCCCACTGCGTGGACTCCAGCGTCTCACCCGACTCAAATAGTCGTGTAACACATTGTTGAGCCGCATCATTGCCGCCGCCGCGGTTCTACTCCATAATGAGTTTGGACCGGTCCAAGATCGAGACGCGGACGGTAAGGAGAATTTGTGCAGGTATCCCGCGAGTTCACGCCGGAGGTCCAGGACGCGTACCGGGCCTGCGAGCGTCGGCTCGAGAACTTCCACACGCCGTTCCTGGATGCCGCGCGGCGGCTCGACGACCCGGTGCGTCGCGATGCCTTCTTCGCGGCGTACGTGTCGCTCCGCGTAAACGGTCCCCAGAACCTTCCCCGTCCCGTGGGTCGCGCACCGACCGTCGAGGCCTCGCGGCTCGCGCTCCGCGCCTGGCGGGACACCGCCCGCCTCTGCATCAACGGGCAGCCCAACCCCGCCCGTCCCGAAGAGCTCGCCCTCGCCGACACCATGGCCCGTTTCGGAATTCCCATGACCCCCTGGATCGTGCTCGAGCAGGGGCTCATCGACCTGGCCGAGAATCACCCGGTGCCCGACCTGGCCTCCATGGTGGACCGCGGCCGGCGGCTGGGCGGCGCCCAGGCCTGGGTGTTCCTGCGGATCCTGATCGCCAAGCGCGGGGTCCATCGGTTCCGGGTGCCGGCCCCGGTGGACGTCGAGGAGCTGGCCAACGACCCCGGCGTCTTCGCCTACATCGTCCGGAAGATGCTGGACGTGTTCTCCGAGCTGGACTGGTGGGAGACCCCGCGCTCCAGCCTCCCCGAGGACATGCTGAAGCGGCACGGGCTGGACGTGGAGAAGCTCCGCGAGGTGCGCTCCCTGGCCCAGGCCCCCCGCGAGTTCCTCGAGATGATGAACGATCTCGCCCTGGTCGCCTGGCGATACTACGAGAGCGGCGTGGCGAGCATCGCCCAGGCCGCCGCCCACCTCCCCCACGAGGGCGTGCTCCAGGTGGACGCCATCCTGAACGGCTACAAGAACGCGCTCCGCACCATCCAGAAGGCCGAGTTCTCGCCCCTGGAGCTGGACGCGCTGGCCGGTGCGCGGCGGGGGCGGGAGCCCTCCCGGGTCGGCGGGTTCGAGCGCCCCGAGGGGGGCGACGGCGACGACTGGGACCGCCACCGGC
>CAYRIJ010000388.1:0-3436 GCA_964424285.1 uncultured bacterium | reverse complement strand
CCGCGAGGAATCGGCGTTCCACACCGTGCCGCCGAACCAGGTCGTCTCCACCGCCGCGGTGGAAAGGACCCCTGCGGGCAGGCCGGTCACTGCCGGACCGGCCCCGATCTCCTTGACCGCCGGAAGGTGCGCGGGCACACCGGAACTCTTGGCCGACAGGACGGCGAGAAGGGCAAGAGCGGGCAGCAGTGTTCTGGCCACGGCCGGGTCTCCTCGCGGGCTCGGGAGGAGGGTGAGGGGGTTTCACCCGGTACGTGAACAGTTTATGCAAGGACTGCTTGGGCTGCCAGAACTCAGTCGTGGCTTTGACGTTCTTCCCGCCCGAGCAAAAATACCCGATCGCATCGGTCGGAAATCCGGCGATCAGTCCCCGACGGCGTGATACCGCTTCCGGATCTCCGGCACCAGGTACTCGTCGAAGGCGCGGTCGGCGTCGTACTCCGGCTGCCAGCCCCACTCCCGGCGGGCGGGGCCGTCGTCCACGTCCAGGGGCCAGGTGTCCACGATGGCCTGGCGTTTCAGGTCCGGCTCGAAGGTGATGTCGGCGAAGGGGAAGGCCTTCACCACCCGGTCCCGGATCTCGCCGGCGGTAAGGCTGAAGCTGGTGACGTTGTAGACCCGGCGCTTCAAGTGCCCCGCATCCGCGCCGGCCAGCCTCAGGATGGCCCGGATCGCGTCCGGCATGGCCATGAAGGGGATGATGGAGTCCTCGCGCACGAAGCAGGCGTAGGGCTCGCCCTTGGCCCCGGCGTGGATCATCTCCGGGGCGAAGTCGCTGGTGCCTCCGGTGGGCATGGTGACCGCGCTGATGATCCCCGGATAACGCAGGCAGCGAAAGTCCACCCGGCGGCTGTCCAGCTCCGCCGCCAGTTGCCGGTAGTGCTGGGCGAAGTAGCGGCCCAGGTTCTCGGTGTAGAGCTTGTTGCAGCCGTACATGGTGGTGGGGTTGGTCCACTCGTACTCCTTGACCTTCCCCGCCCGTTCCTTGGTGGCGAGGTCGGGGAGCCCGTAGACCGCGATGGAGCTGGGGTAGAGGAACTTCACCGGTTCGCCGCGCCAGCTCGACTGCTCCATGGCGAGCTGGAGGAGCCCCATCGTCCCCTCGACGTTCACCTGGTGGGCGGTCTCGGGGGTGTACTCGGCCCGGGTGGAGAGGAGGGCGGCGAGATGGTAGATCTCCCGCACCTCGTACTCGCTCACGATGCGTTCCATCAGATGGCGGTCGAGGATGTTCCCCACGAAGGTGGCCCGGCAGAGCCCGGCCAGGGACTCCTCGACCGGGTCCAGGTCCATGGCCAGGATGTCTTCGTGACCGTCGTGGGCCAGCTCCTGAATGAGCCCGTGCCCGACCTCTCCGTTCGCCCCGGTGATGAGAACGACTGGTTTCCGCACCGCACCCCTCCATGTTGGTGGCCGGGTTCGATCCCCGGTCCGTCCTGGAACCCGGCCCGGAGCCGGCCCGCCGGGGGAATCCCTTCTCCCTCGCCGGCAAGGCCCATATTCTGGCTGAGGGAGCGGGGTAAGTCGAGAGCGGCGGGGGAAACTCTTCGTGGCGCGCTCCGGCTGGGCAGGTCCGTCGGGGTGATTTGAAAGGGAATTCAAATCTCATTCCAGCGGTGCTACAGTGCGAGCATGCACACCGAGGGAGGCTACGAACACGCCGATGCGGACCCGATGAGCGGCGGGCGAAAGGCCGGGAAGGGGGGAGGCGTCCGTATCGTGGGCCGGAGCGCGGCGATGCTGGCCGTGCTGGACGACCTGGAGAGCGTGTCCACCACCCGGGCTCCGGTCCTCCTCGAGGGGGAGTCGGGGACCGGCAAGGAACTGGTGGCGCGGCTCATCCACGAGCACGGGAGCGACGGGCGCGCGCCCTTCGAGGCGGTGAACTGCGGAGCGATTCCCGAGACGCTCCTGGAGAGCGAACTCTTCGGTCACGTGCCGGGCGCGTTCACCGGCGCCTCCCGCGCCCACGCCGGGGTCTTCGAACGCGCCCGCGAAGGGACGGTGTTCCTGGACGAGATCGCGGAGATGACGCTCTCCGCCCAGGTGAAGCTGCTCCGCGTCCTCCAGGAAGGCACCTTCACCCCGGTGGGCGGCGAGGGAACCCGCCGGAGCGGAGCACGGGTGGTGGCCGCCACCAACCGGGACCTCCGGGGCGAAGTGCGCCAGAGCCGCTTCCGGGAAGACCTCTACTACCGTCTGAACGTCTTTCCGATCCGCCTGCCCCCGCTTCGGGAGCACCGCGAGGACATTCCGCCCCTGATCGACCACTTCCTCGATCGCCACGCCCAGGAATGGAAGCGCCCCCGGCCCGTCGTCCGCGCCGACGCGCTCCGGCGGCTCATGGTCTATTCCTATCCCGGGAACGTGAGGGAGCTTCAGAACATCGTGAGCGCGCTCCTCATCGAGGCCCGGGGGGGCGAGGAGATCCGGGATCGCCACGTGGTGGCGGTCTTCTCCCGGCACCGTCTCGCCGAACCCATGCTCGGATCGGACGCTCCGGCCCCGGAAAGCCCCGCCGGCGACCCCGAGGCCCCGGCGGCCGAGGTGGGGGAGTGGGTCCTGGCCCAGCTCCGCCGGTACCATTTCAATCTCGCCCTCGCCGAACGCATGCTCACCATCCGCCAGCGCGAGGTGGACGATCCGCGCCGGATCCCGGTCTGCTCCCGGAGCGGGCTGACCTACTACTTCCAGGGGGAGGGATTCCGGGTCCTGGCCCAGGAACGCTGGAACGTGGAGGCCGCGGCGGTGAAGATCGCCGGGGAGCGGGCGTTGGAGCCTCGGGTGCGGGCCAAGCTGGAGCGCTTTCTCGCCGCCGCGATCGGGGCCATGCAGGGAGGCGGCGCCACCCCCGGCCAGCGGTTCCTGCGCCTCCGCAAGGCGTTCGCCAAGATGCCCCAGGCTTACCAGGAGGACCTCCTCAGGCTGGCCGAGGCGTTCGAGCGGGGTCGATGGAGCTGAAACCGATGGATCCGAAACAAGGAGAGGGACCTCCCGGGGGAGGTCCCTCTCTTTCGTGGGCTCTCGGTGGGTTAGCCGACCGGGCCGAGGGCGGCGATCTGCTTCGGAGCCAGGGCCGCGATCTGCTTCGGAGCGAGCGCCATCACCTGCTTGGGGGCGAGGGCGGCGATCTGCTTCGGAGCCAGGGCGGCGATCTGCTTCGGGGCCATGGCCACGATCTGCTTGGGGGCCAGCGCCAGCACCTGCTTGGGAGCGAGGGCGGCGATCTGCTTCGGGGCCAGGGCCACGATCTGCTTCGGGGCCAGCGCCACCACCTGCTTGGGCGCCAGGGCGGCGATCTGCTTCGGAGCCAGGGCCACGATCTGCTTGGGGGCCAGCGCCACCACCTGCTTGGGCGCCAGGGCGGCGATCTGCTTCGGAGCCAGGGCCACGATCTGCTTGGGGGCCAGCGCCACCACCTGCTTGGGCGCCAGGG
>CAYRIJ010000387.1:0-3450 GCA_964424285.1 uncultured bacterium | reverse complement strand
GACCACCGTGCGATAGGTCCCCGAAGAGGGGTTCATGTCCACGGCCTGGATCGACGGCACGCCGGGATTGATCGCCAGGTAGACCAGCTCGCCCCGCGGATCGACGGCGAGGGAAAGGGGCCGGATCGTGAGGCCCGCCTCACCGAGAAGCGAGTCGGCACCCACCGCGATCTCCAGGAGTGAGGGGAGATCGGCGGCGGCGAAGAGCCGGCGTCCGTCCGGGGATACGGCCAGGTCGGCAGGACTGGGGATCGCCGCCGTCCCCGCCGCGTCCTCGACGCTCCCCGCCCGCGCCACCGGGGCGGTTCCGTTCTCGTCCACGGTGAAGACCGCGATCTCGCCGGCGGCCGGGTCGCCCACGTAGAGCTTCCGCCCGTCGGGGGTCGCGGCCATGGGGCCGGGGCCGCTCAGCCCCGAGCCGGTGGGGGCCAGTACATCGACCGCGCGGAGGAAGTCGGCCTTGGACGGATCGGCCCGGAGGACGGACAGCGTCCCGTCGGTGTGAAGCGCGAACAGGAACGCGCCGGTGGGCGACTCCAGCACCCGGTCCAGGGGGGCGCCCCCGAGGTCGGGTTGCGCGGCCAGCCCGAGGTTCCCGGCGTTGGCCCGGTTCACCACCCGGTACTCGACGCCGTTGGAGGTCTGCCCGCCCACGGTCACCGTGATCGGGCCCGAGGTCGCGGCGGCGGGCTGAACGATCAGCATCGACCGTCCGTCCGACTCGACCGACAGCGGGGTGGTCGATACCCCCGCGATCAAAACCGTGTTGTTGGCGGGAACGGGATCGAATCCCGAGCCGCCCAGGGTGATCAGGGTTCCTCCGCGACCGGAGGACGGGAAGATCGAGGCCACGTGCGGCCCGCTCTCGGTGTCGAACACCTGGAGCTTCTGTCCCCCCCCGGTGATGACGTAGACGTAGCGCCCGCCGCTTCCGGTCACCACGTCCCGTGGATCCACGTCGGTGGCGAAGGTCCCGGTGGAGGCGAGACCGGTTCCGCGCGCGTCCAGGATGTCGATCCGGTTCAGGGTGAAGTTGGCCGCGTAGGCGAACTCTCCCTCCGGAGACACGGCGATGCCGCTGAAGCCGCCGGAGAGCACCAGGCTCCGGGTCTGGGGGCCGCGCGCGGCGAAGCGCCGGAGCACCCCGGTGCCCTCGGCGGCCAGGAAGCCGCCGGTGGGAAGCGGGCCGATCTCCCGCGGGTAGGGCCCGTTCGAGAGCTGGGTCACGATCCCTTCCAGGGCTCCGAAGCCCAGCACCGCCACCATGCCGCCGCTCGTGGCCGCGTAGGCTTCCCCGGCGCTCGCCGACACCGCGAGATCACCGAGGAACCCGGTCCCGGCCGCGCTCCACTGGCGAAGCTCCTGGCCCAGGGGGGCGCCGGAGCCGCCGGAATGGAGAACCACCCGGTCCGCATAGGCCACGAGCACGTCCCCGCTCGCGGGGATCGAGGCCACGCCGAGAGGCGGGTCCACCAGGCCGGCCTCGTCCACGATCGAGTTGAACGAACCGCTGGCCGGGTTGGTGTCGATGAGATAGAGCTTGGCCGGGGCGTTCCCCACCGCGACCGCATGAAGGCCGTCGGGAAGGCTCGCCACGCCGACGCACCCGCCGGGAACCGCCATCGGGGTCACGGCGAGGTACGATCCGCCCGCCGGACGCACGTCCACCGCGGCCACCCCCTGATCGGTGGCCACGTAGACAAAGGAACCGTCCGGCTCGATGGCCATCTTCCGCGGATCGGCCCCGAGGGCGGTCTCGTCCACGAGGTTCCCCTGGGGCGGGGCCTTCCGGGGAACGATGGTCACCGCGATCGGGCCGCTGCTCTGGGCGCCCACGGTCACCGTGACGTTCCCGCTGGTCGCCCCGGCCGGAACCGTCACCGCGAGCTGAACGGCGGTGGCGCCGAACGGCGTCACCGGGGACGCGCCGGGGAAGTGCACCTGGTTCCCGGCCGGAGCCGGATCGAACCCGGTCCCGGAGAGGAGCAGGGTGGCGCCCACCGGTACCTCGGGGGGCGATGCGGAGGTCAGGGTGACCGGCGGCGCCGCTTCCGTGGTGAAGGTGATCACCGCCGCCGAGGCCATGGGGTTCCCGAACTTGTCGGTGAGCCCCGGTCCCAGGGTGAACCGGTACTGGGTGTTGTAGGCCAGGGGCGCGGAGGGGGTGAAGACGAGGAGGCTGTCCCGCTGGAGGAGCGCCGCCGCTCCCCCCACCCCGGTCAGGGTGGCGACGTCGCGAAGCGAGACCGTGCTCCCGGAGATGCTGTTCCGGTCGATCTTCTCGCTGAACTTGGCGGAGAGGACCCCCACCGCGGGGACGTCCAGCGCTCCGTCCGCCGGGGTCTGGTCCACGACGACCGGCCCGGTGAGGTCGGGGTTGGTGAGGATGTCGGCGTTCAGCGCGATCGTGCCGGGCTCGGGAATCACCGAGCCGGTCCCGGCAAAGTCGCTGTTGGATTCGAGCGGCCCGTCATAGTACTCGCCCAGGAAGTCGGTCTCGGCCACCGAGGCCAGGTCGCCGTTCACCGCGCCCGCGGTGAGGCCGTTCACCTCGGCCCCGCCGTCCAGGGGCTGGACCCAGATCTTGAAGTCCTCCGAGACCTCGTAGAAACGGTAGACCCCGTCCATGCCGCTGATCGTCATCTGCAGGGTGTCGCCCGAGGCGTTGGAGACGGCGTAGACCGCCGCCCCCACCACCGGAGTCGTCCCGTCCTCGCCCCGCAGAACCCGTCCCTCGGCGCTCAACGCCGGGGGAGCGCTCGCGTACCCGCGACGGGTGAGCACCAGGTCGTCCTCCTCCAGGCTCCGGGCCCCGGTTCCCCGCGGGACTACGTAGAACATGGTGGAGGTGGAGACCGAGGAGTGGGACATCCCGAAGAAGTGGCCGAACTCGTGGGTGGCCACGCTCTGGAGATCGAAGGCCTGGGGGCCCGGGTCGTAGGTCGGGGTAGAGAACTCGAAGAACGCGGTGTTGAACAGCATGTCCGCGTCCACGATCTCTCCCGGACGGTAGGTCCGCCCCCCGATCATGGTGTCCCCGGTCACCGTGGTGGTCGGGGTGATGGCCAGGATCCCGTAGAGGAACCCGTCGGGGTCCGAGAAGGTGATGGAGTTCCGGCCGTCCCCGGAGACCGCGTCCGAGAGCGCTCCCCCGGGCGGGGTCACCTGTCCCCCGGTCAGGGGCACCCCCGGCACCGCGGTCCAGGCGTTGAACCCGGCCGCGATCTCGGTCACGTCGCTCCCGTCACCGATCCGGGGATCCCCGGCGGCGTCGAGCTCGTAGCTCACCGGGAGCTGGTCCGCCGACCAGAACTTCACGAAGCGGAAGCTCGAGGTCGAGTCCGGGCATCCGTCGTAGTCCCGGTCCACCTGGCCCAGGAGCGGGGCCTCGGTGGGGCAGGCGTCCACGCCGTCGGGGAGGCCGTCCCCGTCGGTGTCCACGTCCATCGG
>CAYRIJ010000386.1:0-3466 GCA_964424285.1 uncultured bacterium | reverse complement strand
AGGATCACCCCGTTCGGGTGGAGCTCCGGGTCTGGAACGCGGACGGCGAGCGGCTGGTGAAGACTCTGGCCGACTTCACCGACATCCCCTTCCTGGCCGACGGCTCGTTCGTCTCCGACACCCGCTACTTCGGCTACCGGCTCCCGCCCCTGGAAGCGGGCGACTCGCTCCTGGTCACCGCCGAAACCAGGATCGAACCCTTCCTCGGGTTCCCGCTCCACACCTTCGGGAGCTACGGCGTTCCCCTGCTCGAAGCGATCTACGAGGTGCGGATCCCCGCGAAGCTCGACCCGCGATACCGGATCTGGAACGGCCTTGCCGCCCCGGACTCGAGCGCGGACGGCGACAGAACGGTGTGGACCTGGAAGGTGGGTCCGCTTCTCCCCCCCGAGAGCGAACGGCTGGCCCCTCCCCCTGCCGACGTCCTTCCCACCGTGAGCATCGGGGTGAGCCGCACCGCCTGGGGCCCCACCGACACCTGGGAGGCGGTGGGCCGGAGCTACTGGGAGCAGGCGCGCGGCCGGTTCGAGGCGGTCCAGGCCGCCTCCCTGACTTCGCGCCGGCCCCAGGACGAGCTGTCCCCCCTCGAGTTCGCCCTGGAGCAGGTGCAGAACAACGTGCGCTACGTGGCCATCGAGCTCGGGCCCGGCGGGAGAATCCCCCACGACTCCGAGCAGGTCCTCCGCCGGCGCTACGGCGACTGCAAGGACATGGCCACGCTCCTCCTCTCCATGCTGGGAACGCGGGACGTGACCGGGAGCATCGCCCTGGTCTACACCCGGCGCCCGGCCGGGCTCCGGGTGGACCCGCTCCCCACCTTCGAATACTTCAACCACGCGGTGGCGTGCGTGAACCAGGACGGCACCGACCTCTGGTTGGACGCCACCGACACCTACGGCACGGTCCGAAACCCCCGGCGAGACATTCAGGGCGCGCCCACCCTGGTGGTGACCGGCGAGCGCCCCGGCTTTCGCCGGATCCCCAGGAACCCTGCGTCGGCGAACCGCTTCACCGACTCGGTGGTGCTCAGCGAGACCGCCGACGGGAAGTGGCGGGCCGACGTGGCCCTGGTCTACTCCGGCGTCCTCGCCGAGCAGATGTCCCGGCACCTGGACCGGGAGGGGGGACCCGGGAAGGCGGTGGCCCGCTGGCTCAAGACCCAGGCATTCCACCCCACCCGCGAGGTCCCCCACGAGGCCATCCACGTCGAGAACCCCGCTCCGGATTCCCTGCTCATGGTCTTCCACGCGGCGGTGGAGCGGCCCCTCACCGCGCGGGTGGGCGGCGCGACCTTCTTCCCGGTCTGGGAGCGGGATCCCTACCCCTTCGCGGTGTTCCGGGAGCGCGATCGGACCACCGACGTCTACTGGCCGGACCTGGAGGTACTCTCCGACACCCTGGTGGTGCGTCCCCGGAGCTTCGCCTTCACCGCTCGCGCCGACACGTCGGGGAGCGCCGAGGTGTCGGGCTTCGGTTTCGCGTTCCGCGAAACCCTGGGACCGGACGAGCTCCGGTTGGCCCGGACCGCCACCCTGGCCGAGCCGGCCCTTCCGGTGAAGGACTGGGCCGACGCCCGAGCGGAACGGGAGCTGGCCCTCCGCCTCGGTTCGCGCACCTACGATCTGGAGGTGAAGCGATGACCCGCGCGCCGGGTATCCTCGGACCGGTCCTGGCCTACCTGCTCACTTCCGCCGCCGCCGCCCTCGCCGGGAACGCGCCCCCGTACACGGCCTACGAATCCCACTGGGACGAGCTCGAGGCCAAGTACGCGGACACCTCCCCCGCGGTCATGCTGGATCACACCATCCGGGTCGAGATCCTGATTCCGAGCATGGGTTCCTGGAAGACCAGGACCACCGAGACCATGGTCATGGCGGTGTTCGACCTCCAGAAGGCCAAGGACGAGCTGGACCAGACCTTCGACGTCCCCCCCTCGGCCAAGGTCAAGACCCTGGAAGCCTGGTCCCACGAGCTGGGCGCCGAGGGGGTCACCTGGTCCGAGTCCAAGGACATCTACGAGATCAAGACCTTCGGCTCGTGGAAGCAGAAACGGATCTCCATTCCCGGCCTGAGCTCGCAAGGGGTGTGCGGCATCACCTTCGAGACCCAGGGGGAGGGCTTCGGGATGGGAGGCGGGAACTTCCTGGGCCGGCTCCCCCTGGTGAAGGGGGAACTCGACTACCACGGCCCCTCCCTGGACGGGTTCAACGTCCTCACCCGCGGCACGGTGGAGAGGATCGATGCTGCGGATCTCCCCTCGGACGTGGACCTGGCCTGGCGGATCCACGACGTTCCGGCCCGTCCCATGGACCCCCTGGCCCTGGCGCGCGACCTTCCCGCGGCCGAGATCTGGATCCTGAATCCCAGGGTCGTCTGGTCGACATGGGTCAAGACCTATGCGGAGCGGGTCGACGAGCTCGAGCCGCCCGCCGCGACCCTCGCCGCGGCCCGCGACAGCCTCGCCGGCCGCCCCCCCGAGGAGATCGTGGAAGCCGTCTCCAGGGCCCTGGACGACCCCAAGCGCCTGCGGGTCTACGACGACGGCCGCTCCGGGCTCGCCTCCACCTTCGACCTCGCAGAGGTGGTCCGGAACCGGGAGGGAACCTCCTTCGACAAGGCGGTCCTCGCCCACAAGCTCCTCGACGACCTGGGGGTCGAGAACCGCCTCCTCTTGGCCGCCTCCGCGTACCGGACGGACCTGGACTGGAGGATCTGCTACCCCACCTATCTGGACGCCGCACTGCTCTGGATCCCGGCGGTGTCGGAGAAGTTCGTGTGGGACGTGGGATCGCGAGCGGCGACCTGGGGGTATCCGGGCCCCGATCTCTACCCGGAGATGCTGGTGATCGATCCGGACATGATCGATCCCTTCATGACCTTCCCGAGGGACCACGGCCTGATCCAGGAGGACCGCACCACCGTCTGGACGGTGAGCGGAGACGGCTCCATGGCCGGGACCGTGGAGGACCGGTTCGATAGCTGGCCCACGGTGAGCGGCCTCGATCCCTGGCAGAAGGGCCAGGACCTGGAGGCGATGCTCGAGGCGGAGTGTCCGTACGGCGTGCGCGTACACGACGTGGCCTGGACCGCGCGCAACCCCGAGATTCCCCGCTGCACCCCCGAGGCGCCGGCGGTCCTCTCCGGCCGGGTGGAGGCCGAGGCGCTCCCCCGCGGGGAATCCGCCTGGGAGGTGAAGCCGCTCATCTGGCCGCTGCCGGACTACCTCACCCGGGCCGCCGGCAAGGAGAGAATGCTCCCGGTGTCGCTCGATCGCCGGGTGGAGATCGCGGACTCGGCGGTGGTCCGCCTGAACGGGCTGACCCTGGTGCGCGCACCGGGCACCACCCGCGTGCAGAACGACACCGGGGCCTTCGAGTGCCGCTGGGAGGAGGACGGCGACCGGGTGATCGTCCGCCGGAAGCTCTGGCTTCCCGCTGGACGCCGCTCCGGCGGCGGGGTCGGCGAC
>CAYRIJ010000385.1:0-3482 GCA_964424285.1 uncultured bacterium | reverse complement strand
CTCCCGGCGACACGCCGGAGAGGGTGTTGAGGACATTGGCGAACCCGAGGGTCACCGGGATCGGCACGACCTTTGATCCGTAACCGGGGATGGACCCCCCGGCCTGGGCGTCGCCGGAAAGGAGCGACTTCCCGTTGCTCGCCAGGCCGAAGGTGACCGCGCTGAGCGGGATGTCCGGCGAGTAGGGGTTTTCGACCATGACGTCGAAGGTGAGGGTGACCGCCGAGAGGGTGAGCCCGGTGAGCGACACGTCCTGAACCTTCGCGCTCGGCCGGGGGACGCCCTGCTGGAGCGCGGCGCAGCCGGGGAGGGCGACGAGGAGCAACACGGCCGCGGCGCCGCGGCGAAGGCTTCGGGTGTGGGCCGGCGGGACGGGTGACGATCGCATAACTTCATGACTCCTTGATGATTGGCGCGGCGGTGAGCGCCGGCCGAGGCCCCATCTTAGCAAAGCGGCTTCCCGCCGGGCACAAGGCCCCGGCAAACTCTTGAATCACTAAACAAAACTCTGGTATTCTGGGGGTCGCCCGCTTTCCCCGGGAGACCCCCATGTCGCTCTACGTTCCCCTCCACGTCCAAAGCGCCTGCTCCCTCGGCCGGGGAACGGCCCCGGTGGACGCGCTGGTTGCCGCCGCCGCCCGCTACGGGCACGACGCCCTGGCCCTCACCGACCGGAACAACCTCTACGGCGCCGTCCCCTTCACCCGGGCCGCCCGCGAGGCCGGGCTGAAGCCGATCCTCGGTGCCGAGCTGGACGGCCCCGAGGGCCTGGTCACGCTTCTGGTCCGCGATGCCGAGGGCTACGCCAACCTCTGCCGGCTTCTCACCCGCCGGGGCCTCGAACCGGGTTTCCGCCTGGTGCCGGCCCTGGCCGAACTCCACCGGGGCCTCCACGTGCTGGTGGCCGAACCGAAGCTGCTCCAGGCCCTGGCCCGTCTCCTCTCCCGCGAGACCCTGTGGGGGGAACTCCCCGCGCCGCGCCTGGGGGAGCCCGCCTTCGCCGCGGTCGAGGACGCCGCCCTCGCCCTGGGGCTCGAGACCGTGGCCACCGGGGCGGTGGTGACCCTCGGCCGCGAGGACCACCGGCTCCACGCCACCCTGACCGCGATCCGCGAGAACACCCTGGCCGCGCGGCTCGAAGCCAAGGACCTCGCCCCGCGCGAGAGCTGGTTCCGGGCGCCGGCCGCCATGGCCTCGATCTTCCGCCGCCGGAGGCGGGCCCTGGCCAACACCCGCCGGATCGCCGACGACTGCCGCTTCACCCTGGAGCGCACCCGCTGGATCTTCCCCGACCCGCCTCTGCCCTCCGGCGAGACCGCCGCCTCCCACCTCCGGAAGCTCTGCGAAGCGGGGCTCGTCCGCCGCTACCCGCAGCATCCAACCGCCGCCCGCCGGCGGCTCACGACCGAGCTTCGCATCATCGACCGGCTGGGCTTCTCGAGCTACTTCGTGGTGGTGGGGGAGATCGTCCGCTGGGGGCGGGAGCGCGGGATCGCCACCGTGGGGCGGGGGAGCGGGGCCAGCGCGGTGACGTCCTACGTCCTCGGCATCACCAACGTGGACCCGGTCCGCTACGGGCTCACCTTCGAGCGCTTCCTCCACGAGAAGCGCCCGGACTGGCCCGATCTCGACGTGGACCTCTGCTGGAAGCGGCGGGACGAGGTGATCGAGCACGTCTACGCGGCCTACGGGCGGGACCGGGTGGCCATGATCTCGACCCACAACACCTTTCAGCCGCGTTCCGCCTTCCGCGAGGCGGCCAAGGCCCACGGGATCGCCAACGCCGTGGTGAACCGGCTCAGCCGCTGCGTCCCCCACGCCGCCGACGCGCCGCTTCGCCAGGCGCTTCGCGCCGCCCCGCGCGGGGGCGAGATCCCGCGCACCGAGCCTCCCTGGCCGCGGATCCTGGAAGACGCCGAACGGCTGGTGGGGCTCCCGCGCCACCTCGGGCTTCACCCCGGGGGGATCGTGATCTCCGACCGGCCGCTGGCCGAATACGTGCCGCTCCAGGAGGCGGCCAAGGGGATCGTCTCCACCCAGTTCGAGATGCGGGCCATCGAGGCGGTGGGGCTGGTGAAGATCGATCTCCTCGGAAACCGCGCGCTGTCCACGATCCAGGAAACCGTGGAGCTGGTGGAGGCGCGTCGCGGCGTGCGCCTCGACCCCGACCGCTTCCCCCACCAGGACCCGGCCACCGCCGCGCTGCTCGCCGCCGGCGACACCCTCGGCGTCTTCCAGATGGAGTCGCCGGGGATGCGGAACCTGAACCGGATGCTCGAGACCCGCGACCTCGCCACCACCATCGCCGCGGTGGCGCTCATCCGCCCCGGGCCCGCGGCGAGCGGGATGAAGGAGCGCTTCTGCCGGCGGGCGCGGGGGAGCGAGCGGCCGGCCTACGCCGACCCGCGGCTCGAGCCGGTGCTCCGCGAGACCTACGGGGTTCCGCTCTACGAGGAGGACGTGATGCGGGTGGTGGCCGAGGTGGCGGGGGTCTCGCTGGCCGACGGCGACGTGCTCCGCCGGGCCATCGCCGGGGCGGGGGAGGGCGAGCTGGCGGACCTCGCCCGCGCCTTCGTCCGGCGCGCCCGGCGCCGGGGCTACCGGCCCGAGGTCGCGGAGGCGATCTGGAACGGGCTCCTCCGCTTCGGCTCCTTCGCCTTCTGCAAGGCCCACGCCGCGGGCTACGGCATCCTGGCCTGGCAGGCGGGGTGGCTCAAGGCCCACTACCCGGTGGAGTTCGCCGCCGCGCTCATGAACCACCACGCCGGGATGTACGACAAGCGCACCCACCTGGAGGACGCCCGCCGCCGCGGGGTGCGGGCGCTCCTCCCCGACGTGAACCGCTCCCGGGACACCTTCACCGCCGACGGCGAGGGGATCCGGATCGGGCTCGAGCGGGTGCGGGGGCTGAGCCTCACCGCCCGCGAGGCGATCCTGGCCGGGCGCGCTCGGCGGGCATTCGCCGGCCCCGAGGACCTCGCGAGCCGGGTCGCGATCGCCCGCCCGGAGCTGGACGCGCTGGTGCTTGCCGGCGCCTTCGACTTCACCGGGCGCACCCGGCCGGAGATGCTCTGCGCGGTGGCCTCGGGGTTCGATCTCTTTCGCCGGAGCGGCCGCGAGCGAAGCTCCGGCGGCGACCTCTTCGAGGACGCCGCCCCGGTCCGCGCCCCGTGGGCCACGCCCCCCCTGCCCGAGTTCAGCCCGGTGGAGCGGCTCTGGCTGGAATGGCACGTGCTCGGCCTCTGCGTGGACGGCCATCCCATGGGGGCGTTCCGGGCCGAGCCGGGCGGGCTCCCGCGCGGCACGGTGCCGGTGGCGCAGGCCGAGCGCGTCCGCGGGCGGCGGGTGACGACCGCCGGGATCGTGGCCGCGCGGCGCACCGTCCCCACCCGCCAGGGCCGCCGCATGCAGTTCGTCACCCTGGAGGACGAAACCGGCATGATCGAGTGCACCCTCTTCCCCGACGCCTACGAGCGTCACCG
>CAYRIJ010000384.1:0-3494 GCA_964424285.1 uncultured bacterium | reverse complement strand
CGATCCCGGTCAAGACCACTTCGTGGTCAAGGATCAAGGCAATCTACAACTGATCCGGGGAAGGGCGCTTCGCACACCGGGGTCCCGCAACTGGGACCGCGTGCAGCCTTTGCCGGTCGACCCGGGTCGACTCCCGCCCACGTCACGAACCGGCCGGCAGAGGCGCGCCGGGGCCCGGCGCCGACCCGGTTGCACGGCGCTTCGCCGGCAGGAGCCTGCTCCGTCTTGCACGGCCGACACCTGCCGAACCTGCGGCCCCCACTCAGGGAAGGCTCCGGAAAACCCGGCTCGGTTCAGGGTCCCACCAATGACCGGGCCGGGACCTATCCCGTGGTCAGCATCCCCGCGGCGATGCCGGTGACCGTCTCGCGGAAGAGGCGAACCTCGGCGTCCGTCCAGTCGGACCTGGCGAGGAGGCCGATCTGGATGAGGTTGAGGGGGTGGATCATGGGGGCCCGGTAGCGGATCGACTCCGCGAGCCAGCGCCGCTCGGGAAGGAGCGCCTTCCCGCCGCGGGCCCGGAGCGCCAGGTCGACCGCCCCGTCCAGGTCGGCGTCCAGGGCCTCGATCAGATCCGCCGGGGCATCCGGCGCCAGAGCCCGCCGGTAGCGCCGCCAGACCTCGGGCGCGATCTTCGCCATCGTGAAGGAGAGAAGCCGGGCATAGGAGCGGAAGAGCGGATCCTCCCGGCACGCCTCGGCGAGCCTGGTCCCGGCGTCGTCGCGCTCCCGGATCTCCCGCCACGCCGCGCCGACCCCGAGCCACGCGTGGAGGAGGAGCCGGGTCTGGGTCCAGCAGAGGACCCAGGGGATCGCGCGCAGTTCCGCCAGCCCGCCGCCTTCCGACCGGCTCGCCGGCCGGGAGCCGATCGTGAGCGTGCTGAGCCGCGCATAGGGGGTCGCGTTCTCCAGCAGGGCGCGGAACGCCTCCGATGCCACCGCCCGCCCGAAGGCGTCCCGCGACGCCCACGCCAGCTCCGCCGTGAAGTCGCCGGCCCCGGCATAGGGCGGCGGCTCGGCCTGGACGACGGCCACCTTCTCGACCAGGCTCCGGAGCATCTCCGGCGTCGCCAGGGTGCGCTCGACCATCTCGCCCTGGACCGTGTACTTGTAGGGCGAGCGCGCCTCGGGCGGCCAGGACGCGGCCAGATCCTCGATCCTCCCGCCCCCCCGGCCCACGCTCCCGCCGTGCCCGTGGAAGAAGAGAACCGCCACACCCGCCGTGTCGGCCCAGGCGGCGATCCTCCGCATCGCGGCGTGGAGCGCCACCCGGCTCGCCAGGACCCCCATCCGCTTGGCCGTGTCCGAGTAGCCGACCATGACCTCGAGGGTGCCGCGGGCCTCGATCCCCGCGCGGAACGTCTCGTCCGCCCACGCGGCGTCCAGGATGTCCGGGGCGCGCTCGAGGACTTCCGGAAGCTCGAATAGAGGGATGACCGGGATCGCGGGGCGGCCGAAGATCTCGCCGACCAGCCGCGCCGCCTCGGCCAGGTCCTCCGCTTCGCGCGCCATGCTGACCACGCAGGCCCGGGCGTAGTCGTCGACCCGTCCGCCCCGGGCGATCTCCGCGATTCGACCCATCATCGCCGCGATCGGCCGGCCGGTCTGGAAGCGGCCCCTCTCCTCGCGGAACTCCAGCGGGACGACCAGGGCCGGAAAGATCTCCAGCAGGGTCCGGAGCCGCGCCAGCCCCGGGTGGTCGATCCCCAGCCGCTCCCTCCAAGCCGCCTGGAACGCGTCGATCGCGTCGTCAAGGGCGGCGACCCGGCCGCCGTCGCCGGCGGCCACCGTCTCGAGGGCGGCGAGCGCGTCCTCCAGCTCCGACAGGGCGGTGCGGCCGGTTTCGCCCCCCGCCAGCTCCACGTCGGTGCGGACCGGCCCGAGGACCCGTCCCTCCACGAAGGCCAGCAGCCGGCCCCGCGCCAGGTTCAGAGCCGCCTCGGTCTGGTCCGGCCCCACCCCCGGGTGCCCGTCCTTGTCCCCTCCCACCCACGAGCGGCAGAGGACCCGATGCCCGGTCCCGGTCAGCTCCACCAGCTCCGCCAGGATCGGGTCGGTGAGGAGCGAGAAGACGTGGTTCGCCTCGTCCTCCACCGACGGCTTGGCCGGGGGGTGGGTCCCCACCCGCCACGCCACGTGAAGGAGGTTCTCGATCTCCGCCCGGTCGACCGGCCGGCTCCCGGCCAGCGCCTGGACGATCTCGTCCTGCACCCGCCGCAGGAGTCGGATGCTCGCCGGCGATCGCGACTCCGTCGGGTGGGCGGTGAGAACGAAGGTGAGACGCGCCCGGGCGCCGGTCTCCGCCGGCGAGCGGAGCCGCTCCCGGAGCCGGTGCGTCCGGTAGGCGTTCTCGCACACGTTGACCAGCTCCAGGTACAACGTGTAGGCCCGCGCCAGCGCCAGCTTCTCGTCGATGGAGAGAACGTCCAGCCTCCCCGCCGCCCGTTCCAGCGCCGCCTCCCGGGCCGGTCCATCCTCGCCCTCCCGGAACGCCACCATCTCCCGGCGGATCGCCTCGACCGCCTGGTAGAGATCCTCGCCCTCCGCCGCCGCCACCACGTCCCCCAGGATCGCCTCCACGACTCCCACGGTCTCGGTGAGGCCGGCGGGGAGATGCCGGGGCTGGGAATCGGAATTCGACGTCGCGCTCATCGCTCCATCATACATGGCGGAAGCCGGCCCTCCCGCTCGACACGACCGGGGGGATTCAGCGTCCCGAGGAGAGGCGCCGCGCGGCGGTTCGAGAGGGGCCGCCCGCCACCGGTCATGGACCAAAGGCAAGCGCCCCGACGGGTTTCCCCGGTGGGGCGCTTGCGCATCGGCGTTACGTATCGCGCTCGGTCAACGCATCCGGATCATCGTCTTCGTCTCGACGTGACGGGACGTGGTGAGGCGATAGAAGTAGACCCCGGTGGGGGACTGGCGGCCCTGGGAATCCTCGCCCGACCAGGTCAGCGCGTGGTGTCCCGGCGGGAGGCCGGAGGCGTCCAGGTGCCTGACCAACCGTCCACCGACATCGAATATCTCGATCTTCGCGGACCCGCTCTCCTCGGCGGAGAGATCGAAGGAAATCGTGGTCTGCGAGCGGAAGGGATTGGGAGCATTCTGCAGGAGCAGGGTGCGGACCGGCACGGCCTCCGTGAGCGGGGCGATGCGACGACCGTGTCCGTCGGTCTGGACCTCGATCTGTCCCTCACCGATGGCGCTCAGAGCCGCGGTGTCCGGGTCTCCGGGCTGGTTGTCGTAGACCAGCGCGTCCCCGGCATCCAGATCCCAGACCTGGATCCGGAGCTTGTCCTCACCCCCGGCGGTCTTTCCGTCGACGGCCGAGATCCGGAAGCGGGCGTGGCCCGTCCGGTCGATGGTGCCCGTTCCCTGGAGAGTCGCGTTCCCCTGGTTCACGATCAACCAGTCGAATCGCGAAGCCGAGAAGCTGAAGTGGGCGGCCGGGAGCTTGAGCTGCGCTGTGCCGCGGGGAACCGTGTCCCGGGAGGT
>CAYRIJ010000383.1:0-3500 GCA_964424285.1 uncultured bacterium | reverse complement strand
GGACCCCGGGAGGGCGCGGAATAGGTGGGCGGATCAGCCTGGCATGTCGGAAGAAATCCGACCGTTGGATTGGACAACCTGCGCCAGAACCTCGTCTCTGAGGGCCCCGAGGCCGGTCCTCTGCTCCGCCGACACCGGCAGAGCCCCGGCATGCCGCGCCCGGAGTCCCATGATCTCCACCTCGTCCGCCGCGTCGACCTTGTTGAGGACGAGGAGGGTGGGCTTGTCGGCGGCCCCCAGCTCGGTCAGGACGCGAATCACCGTCTCGATCTGCTCTTCGGCTCCGGGACTGGCCGCATCCACCACGTGAAGAAGCAGATCGGCGTCCACCACCTCCTGAAGGGTCGACCGGAAGGATGCCACCAGGTGATGAGGTAGCTTTCGAATAAATCCAACCGTATCGGTAAACAGGGTCACCTGGCCCTCGGGGAACCGGTAGCGGCGGGTGGTGGCGTCGAGGGTGGCGAAGAGCTGGTTCTCCGCCCGCACCCCGGCCCCGGTGAGGGCGTTCATGAGGGTGGACTTGCCGGCGTTCGTGTATCCGACCAGCGCGGTCCGATGAACGTGCTCCCGGCGGGCGCGCTGAGCCCGTCGCTGGACGTCCACCTCCTTGAGACGCCGTTTCAGGACCGCGATCTTCTCGCGCACCCGGCGGCGGTCGACCTCGAGCTGGGTCTCACCGGGACCGCGGGTGCCGATCCCGCCCTGCTGGCGGGAGAGGTGAACCCACATCCGGGTGAGCCGGGGGAGGAGGTACTCGAGCTGGGCCAGCTCCACCTGAAGGCGCGACTCCCGGGTCCGCGCGTGTTCGGCGAAGATGGCCAGGATCAGCTCGCTCCGATCGAGCACCTTTCTCTCGATCCGTTCCTCGAGGTTCCGGACCTGGGCGGGAGAGAGATCGTCGTCGAAGATCACCAGGTCGAAGTCGTCGCTCTCGGTGAGGGCCGCGAGCTGATCCAGCTTTCCGCGGCTCAGGAAGGTTCCGGGGTTGATGGAGTCGCGACGCTGGCGGAGTCGGCCGGTCACGTCGGCCCCGGCGGTGCGGGCCAGGAGGGCAAGCTCGTTCAGGGAGTCTTCTTCGGTGGGCGAGGGAACGAGGCCGACGAGCACGGCGCGTTCCCGGCGGTTCTCCTGGGCCTCTACTTCGTAAATCGGGGGCTACCTCCTTGCGGAACGCTGGGACGAAGACGCGATTCCGAAAGCGATGTCGCGGGAGACGAACGGGCAGCCTGCCGGGTCCGTCCACGGCCTCGCGCCGGCGATCGGAGACGCGCCCGGTCGGGCAGCGGGGCACCGGCTTGGTGGGTGACACCAGCGCCCCGCCACGCCAACTCTCCGGTCGGCTCCCCGCGCCTTACGGACTCACCGGGGAGCGGGCCGGTTTCCCCCGATCGGATTCGCCGGGAGCTTGGTACTCCGGAGGCCGGCGGGCCGTCGGTGCATGCCACGCTGGCTCCGACCTGCTTTATGGGCGCCCGAGTCGGGTTCCTGGAGTCATTGTACCACCGGGCGCGCGATGGGGCAGCGGGAAATGCGTCCGAGTTGTCGGCGATCAAGTTCGAGGGGCGGCGCCGCCGGCGCCCTCATTCGAGGTCCAGGTCGCTCAAGTCGATGTCCTTGAAGTACTCCGCCGCCGCTTCGTCGGAAATCTCTTCGGTCTCGGCGAGGTCCGGCCCCTCGAAGGTCACGCCGATGTCCCGCGCGAAGGCGTCGAACCCCAACCGCTTTCCGGTGGCGCGTTCCATGCGCTCCGGCCAGGGGACGTCGGACGTGAAAAGGCTCTCGCGAATCCATGCGCCCGCTTCGGGAGCCTTTCGCGGTTCCGGGTGGAGTTCGCGCAGGCGTTCGCCGAGTTGCGCGGCGATCAACACCCCAAGGATCCGCGAGGCGCGGACCAGAGGATCGACGACCAGCGTGGGATCCAGGGGCCAGCGCACGTCCGGCCGCCGGGTCTCCTGGAGCATCTGCTCCCGAACGTCGGCGTGGAGACGATGGGGATCGAGATCGCTCTGGGCGTAGACCAGGTTCTCGAACGCGGCCCCCGCGGCCAGCCGCCGGAGGCGCACGATCCGGAGCGCCCGCTCGACGTCGAGTCGCCGGTCGATTTCGCGGGCCCCCGCGCCGGTGGTCTCGGCCAGCCAGGCCGGGTCGCGGGTGACCGCTTCCAGGAGTTCCGCCGAGGCCTCGGCGACGGCCGGAGGTTGGGAGAGCGGGAACCCCCGGGTTCCGGCGTGGAGCGCGGGAAGGCTCCGGCCCACCCCCCCGAACGCGGTGCGGAATCCTTCGAGGCCCCCGGCCGGGCGCCAGAGGAGGTGGACGTCGTGCGGGGCGGCGCCGTCGAAGACGCGGGAGTCGAAGGGGAGGTCGGCTTCATGGACGGTGAGGCCGGCGGGGAGAAGCCCCCAGCGGCGGGCCTGGTCGAGAGCGGCGGGGAGGGGGCTCGCGCCCGAACCCGGGGACGCCCCCGGCGGGACGGCGTCCGGGTCCGCGTCCGCCGCGCCGAGGCGCCGGAGCCCGTAGTCCAGGTCCCACGCCTCCACCTCGTGCCGCCCCAGGACCCGGGCCACGTCGCGCAGAATGTCGGCGTAGGGCTTTCGCGTGTAGCGCTCGATCCCGTCGACGAGGGCGATCGCTTCCAGGCGGTCCTCCTGGTGGAGGTGAAAGGCCACGGGGGCGAATCCGGAGTCGAGGACGGCGCGGGACAGCGCCTGGCGGCGGCGGAAGAGTTCGGTCAGGTCCCCGGCCAGGGATTCGGCGAGGGGGGCCAGGGCCTTCCATGCCGCTTCCCGCAGCCCCGGGTCGGGTTCGTGGGCGAGGATGTGCGAGAGCTCGGCGCGGGTGGCGGGACGTCCGTTCACCGCGGGGCGGAAGCCGAGGTGGCGCATCTTCAGCTCGTGGATGAAGGGCGCGATCTCGGGGTGGGTTTCGAACACGGCGCGAAGGATCCAGCCGCGGTGGTGTTCGAGCCGGCGGGCCTGGTCGGGGGTAGGGGCTTGGGTCAGCGCCTGCTCCACCCGGGCCGGGTAGTCCATCTCCTGGACGATCTCCGCGCGGCGGGCGTCGAGTTCGGCCGGATCCCATCCCGGGGCTTTCCCCCGGTACAGGGCGAGATCGTTCTCCGTCCGGTGGCGCTCCAGGTGGCGGATGCGCTGCTCGGTGGCCTCGAAGAACGTCCACTCCGATTCGGGGATCACGCGGAACTCCTTTCGCGGTCGGCGGCGTCGGCGCGCCGGGCTTCCCGGCCGGATCGAGGCGGCGCGGGAGCGAATGAGTCTACCAGCCCGTCCCCCCGGCCGCCCGAGGCCCGGGACCGGGCCGGTCCGCGGGGAGGGGGGCCACCCCCCGGGAACGGCTTGCGGAGGCGCCCCGCCAAGTATGTGTTGTTCAGTCGATTATGACGGCGGCGAAGCGGAGGCGGCGTCCGGTGCGCTTTCGAACGCAATCGGGATGGAAGGGCGGCGATACCCCTCAAGTTCGGCGGGGGGAAACCGATACCCACA
>CAYRIJ010000382.1:0-3504 GCA_964424285.1 uncultured bacterium | reverse complement strand
CCACCCCGGTCATTCACAATCAGCCAGAAGCTGGACACCGCAATGCCCGCGCGTCCTGTCGGCGGTCGTGCCGTCGGTGGGTCGGCCGCGCGCCCGGGACCGATCGGGCATCCCGTCGCGTCCGGCATGCGACCGGCCCCGCCGGCAACGTGCGGCATCGAACCGCCGAAGGCGCCGGTACGAGCTGCCCGCCAGCCGGCAAGGGACAAGAGCATCGAACCGTCGGCCGCGCCGGCACAAGCCGCCCGCCAACCGGCAACGTGCGGCATCGAACCGCCGGAGGCGCCGGTACGAGCCGCCCGCCAGCCGGCAAGGGACAAGAGCCTGGAGCAAGGAGTAGCCCATGGAAGTGAAACGGGTCGGCGTGGTCGGGTGCGGTCTCATGGGCGCCGGCATCGTCCAGACCGCGGCTCAGGCCGGCCTTCAGGTCGCCGTGCGCGAGGTCGACCGCGCCCTTCTCGACAAGGGCCTCGCCCGGATCCGGAAGTTCCTGGACGGCGCCGCGGCCAAGGGCAAGCTCTCGCGCCAGGACGCGGACGCGACCCTCGCCCGCATCCAAGGCACCACCGACCTGGAAGCCCTGGGTGAATCGGACCTCGTCATCGAAGCGGTCACGGAAAGCATCGATCTCAAGCGCGAGGTCTTCACCGTCCTCGACCGCGCCTGCCCCGAGACCACCGTCCTCGCCAGCAACACCTCGAGCCTATCGATCACCGAGATGGCGGCCATGACCGGCCGCCCCGAGCGCTTTCTCGGCCTCCACTTCTTCAACCCCGTTCCCGTCATGAAGCTGGTGGAGGTGGTGAAGACCGTCCGCACCTCCCCGGGCACCGTGGAAACCGGGATGGCCTTCGCGCGGAAGCTCGGCAAGTCGCCCATCCTGGTCAAGGACAGCCCGGGGTTCGTGGTCAACCTGCTCCTCGTTCCCTACCTCCTCGACGCGGTTCGCGCCCTGGAGAAGGGCGTGGCCTCGATCGAGGACATCGACCAGGGGATGAAGCTCGGCACCGGCCACCCCATGGGACCGTTCACGCTCCTCGACTTCGTCGGCCTCGACACCACCTACTACATCGCGAACATCATGTTCGACGAATTCAAGGGCCCGCAGTACGCCGCCCCGACCCTCCTCAAGCGCATGGTCCTGGCCGGCTACTTCGGGCGGAAATCCGGGAAGGGGTTCTACGACTACTCCCAGGATCCGCCCCGGCCCACGGAAGGACTCATCTGATGGCATTCGAGACCCTGTCCTACGCGACCGAAGGCGGCATCGCCCTGGTGACGTTCAACCGCCCGCAGGTCCTGAACGCCCTCAACGTCCAGCTCGTCGGCGAACTCTCCGAGGCCATGTCCCGGGCCAAGCACGACCCCGCGGTCAAGGTGGTGATCCTGACCGGGAGCGGGGAGAAGGCCTTCGCCGCCGGCGCCGACATCGCCGAGCTGGCCCGGCTGGGGACGGTGGAGGCGGTGGACTTCGCCCGCCGCGGCCAGCGGGTGACCCGGGAGATGGAGCATCTGGGGAAACCGATCATCGCCGCCATCAACGGGTTCGCCCTGGGGGGCGGGTGCGAGGTGGCCATGGCCTGCACGCTCAGGGTCGCCGCGGACACCGCCCGCCTGGGTCAGCCCGAGGTGAACCTGGGGATCATCCCCGGCTACGGGGGCACCCAGCGCCTGGCCCGGCTGGTGGGGAAGGGGCGCGCCATGGACCTGATCCTGACCGGCCGGATGGTGAAGGCCGAGGAAGCCCTCGCCATGGGGCTGGTGAACCAGGTGGTGCCCGCCGCCGAGCTCATGGACGCGGCGCGGAAGCTCGCGGGTACCCTGATGGAGAAGGGGCCCCTCGCGCTCCGCTTCTCCATGGAAGCGGTCCATGGGGGAATGGAGATGGGGCTCGACGACGGCCTGGGGTGGGAGGCGCATCTCTTCGGGCTTTCCGCCGCCACCGACGACATGAAGGAAGGGACGGCCGCCTTCCTGGAGAAGCGCAAACCGGATTTCAAGGGGAACTGACCGCCGGGCGGCGCGGGCCGGCTCCACCGCCGGGTGGGCTCGGCTGACGGCCGGCGGGGGGCCGGCTTGACTGACAACCGCCGCGGGGCGTGTGCCGGGCGACCGGCCGCCGCGGCGCGGACACAACCGCAACGACCGATCGCGGCCTCGGTGGGCGCGAACGGAGGAATTCGATGGCCAAGGCCGTCTACATCATGAACGGCGCCCGCACCCCGATGTGCGAGTACGAGGGATCGAAGACCGGCGACGGGCGGCCCGGGGGCGCCCTGGGCCGGGTCTCGGCCATCGATCTCGCGGTCACCGCGTCGATGGGAGCCCTGGCGCGGAGCAACGTTGCCGCCGACCGCGTCGACCAGGTGATCTTCGGGAACGTGATGCAGACCTCGGGGGACGCGATCTACGGGGCCCGCCACATCGGGCTCCGCGCGGGGGTGCCGGTGCCGGTCCCCGCCCTCACCGTGAACCGGCTCTGCGGCTCGGGCATCCAGGCGGTGATCAACTCCGCCGAGCAGATCCTTCTCGGCGAATCGAAGGTCATCCTCGCCGGGGGCACCGAGAACATGAGCCAGGCCCCCCACGTCATCCGCGGGGCGCGCCGCGGGTTCAAGCTCGGCCAGGGCGAGCTCGAGGACTCGCTCATGGTGGGGCTCCTGGATTCCCAGTGCGGGCTCTACATGGCCCAGACCGCGGAGAAGCTTGCCGCCAAGTACGGGGTGACGCGCGAGGAGCAGGACCGCTACGCCCTGCGCAGCCACTCCGAGGCCACCCGGGCCCGCGACGCGGGCATCTTCGCCGAGGAGATCGTTCCGGTGGAGGCGCCCGCCGGCCGCGGGAAGACGGTGAAGGTGACCGACGACGACCACATGCGGACCCACACCGACCTGGGGCAGCTCGCCCAGCTCCCGCCCGCCTTCAGCAAGGACGGGACGGTCACCGCGGGGAACGCCAGCGGGATCGTGGACGGGGCCGCCGCCCTGGTGGTGGCCGACGAGGCGAGCGTGAAGGCGATGGGGGGCGAGCCCCTGGCCCGGATCGTGTCCTGGGCCTACGTGGGAGTGGAGCCGAGCGAGATGGGGATCGGGCCCGCGCCGGCCATCCGCCGGGCCCTCGAGAAGGCGGAGCTTGCGATCGGGGACCTCGACCTGATCGAGATCAACGAGGCCTTCGCCGGCCAGTACCTGGCGGTGGAAAAGGAGCTGGGTCTGGACCGGGAGAAGGTGAACGTGAACGGAGGCGCCATCGCCCTCGGCCACCCCCTGGGGGCCACCGGGGCCCGGCTCCTGTTGACCCTCACCATGGAGATGAAGCGCCGGGGGGTCCGGCGCGGCGTGGCCAGCGCCTGCATCGGAGGCGGGCAGGGGATCGCCATGATCGTGGAGCGTCCCTGATGGTCGCCAACGGGGCGGGCGGCGTGGAGCGCCCCTGAGATCGCCCTCGAAGGCGGGCAGGCACCGCACGGCGCCTCTGAATCGTCAGCGAGGGCGGGCAGGCACC
>CAYRIJ010000381.1:0-3505 GCA_964424285.1 uncultured bacterium | reverse complement strand
ATTTCAATCGCTTGCCGATTTATGAAAACTCCGCCGACACCCCGTTGGGGGTGTCACCACAACCGCAACGGACAGTTTTTATCTTGTTACAAGCAGGGGGCGTGTCGGCATACGTTGACACCAGCCGGCCGGCGGCCGGTCAGTACAGCGTCTTCCGCTTCTCCAGATAGCGGAGCAGGGCGACGTCGTAGGGGGTGTCGGTGGAGAGGCGCACGTACTCGATGCGGTTCTCGAGGCAGGCCCGCTGGTAGGCCAGGCTCCACGCCTCGAAGCGCCGCTTGTAGTCCTGGGCCACCTCCCAGGGCTGGGTCATGAGCTCGCGCCCGGTTTCCACGTCCACGAACCCCGCCTCCTGGCGGAAGGGGAACTCGATCTCGTAGGGGTCGAGCACGTGGAACACCACCACCTCGTGCTGGCGGTGGCGGAAGTGCTTGAGACCGCGGATGACCTTCTCGGGGTCGTCCATCAGGTCGGAGAACAGGAGAATGAGACCGCGCCGCTTGATCCGCTCGGCCAGGTACTCCAGGGCGTTGCCCATGGCGGTGGTCGACCCGGGTCGGGTCCGCTCGAGCTGGTTCAGGATCAGCTTCAGGTGACCCTTGCTGGAGCGCGGGGGGATGAGCCGGTCCACCGTGTCCCGGAAGGTAAGGAGCCCCACCGCGTCCTGCTGGGCGAACATCATGTAGGCCAGGGCGGCGGCCAGGAACGAGGCGTACTGGAACTTGGTGAGCCTTCCGGGGGAGGCGTAGCCCATGCTGGCGCTGGCGTCCACCAGGAGGTGGGAGCGGAGGTTGGTCTCCTCCTCGTAGATCTTCACGTAGAAGCGGTCGCTCTTTCCGTAGAGCTTCCAGTCCACGTGCTTGAACGGGTCGCCGGGCATGTACTGGCGGTGCTCGGCGAACTCCACGCTGAACCCGTGGTAGGGGCTCTTGTGGAGCCCGGTCATGAACCCCTCCACCACCAGCCGGGCGATCAGGTCCAGGCCGCGGACCTTGGAGAGGATCTGGGGGTCGAGGTACTGGAGGGCGGAGTCGGACATGGGTGGGCTACTTCCCCGGGGACTCGGGAACCGCGGCCAGGAGCTTGTCGATGATGTCCTCGGTGCTCACCCCTTCCGCCTCGGCGCTGAAGTTGGTGACCACGCGGTGGCGGAGCACCGGCCGCGCCACCCGGCGGACGTCGTCGCAGGACGGGGCCATGGAGCCGTTCAGGGCGGCCCAGGTCTTGGCCCCCAGGATGAGGTACTGGCTGGCCCGCGGGCCCGCTCCCCAGCTCACGTACTGCTTGATCGACTCGATCTCGCCCCCGGTCTCGGTGGGGCGCGTGGCCCGGGCGAGGCGCACCGCGTACTCCACCACGAAGGGGGATGCGGGCACCCGCCGCACCAGGGCCTGGAAGCGGTTGATGTCCTCGCCGGTGAGAACCTGCTGGAGTTCCGCCCGCTCGCCGCCGGTGGTGCGGTTCACGATCGCCACTTCCTCGTCCGCGGAGGGGTAGCCCACCTGGACGTTGAACATGAACCGGTCGAGCTGGGCCTCGGGGAGCGGGTAGGTCCCCTCCTGTTCGATCGGGTTCTGGGTGGCAAGGACGAAGAAGGGCGGCACCAGGTCCCAGGTCTGCCCCCCCGCCGTGACCTGGCGCTCCTGCATGGCCTGAAGGAGCGCGGCCTGGGTCTTGGGGGGCGTGCGGTTGATCTCGTCGGCCAGGACCACGTTGGCGAAGATGGGGCCCTGGACGAACTTGAACGCCCGCTTCCCGGTGGTGCGGTCCTCCTCCAGGATCTCGGTGCCCGTGATGTCCGAGGGCATGAGGTCGGGGGTGAACTGGATCCGGCTGAACTTGAGGTCCAGAACGTCGGCCAGACTGTGGATGAGGAGGGTCTTGGCCAGGCCCGGCACCCCCACCAGCAGGCAGTGCCCGTTGGCGAAGAGGGCGGTCAAGAGCTCGTCGATGACCTGGTCCTGACCCACGATGACCTTCCGAAGCTCGTCCAGGATGCGGCGATGGCCTTGGGCGAGCTCTTCCAGCGCTTCCAGGTTCCGGGTTTCCGTTTCTGCCATGGAGGTCCTCTTTCAGGGGTTGATTGAGTGTTTCGGACGAGGGGACCGCCCATCATCGCTTGCCGAAAAGGACGGGGACCACGGATGATACCATGGCCCCGCAGGCGCTGTTCCGTCACCCCTCGAACCGGCCGATCACCGGCGTTCGGGGGTCCCGGCCCGTCCGGGGCATGGGGAATACCCGTCATGTCCGACATTCTCTCCTGGATTCGTCTTCACGGCCCGTTTCTGATCGGGCACCGGGGCTACCCCGCCGCCGCCCGCGAGAACACCCCCCCCGCTTTCGAGGCCGCCCTGGAGGCGGGGTGCGACGGGGTCGAGATGGACGTGCGGATGACCGCCGACGGCGTCCTGGTGGTCCACCACGACGGGTCGGTGGACGGCGCGGCCGGCTCCCTGGTCCTGGAGGGCACCGAGTGGGCCCGGATCGAGGAGGAGACGTTTCCGTCTTCGGCCGGCCCCTACCGGGTCTTCCGGCTGGAGGACGTGCTGGACTCGCTCCGCGGCCGGTGCCTCCTGAACGTGGAGGTGAAGCCGCCGGGCCCCGGCCGCCACGGCTCGGTGGCCGACCGGCTCCTGGAGGCGCTGAAACCGGTCCGGCCCCGGGAATCGGTGCTGGTCTCCTCCTTCGACCCGGAGGCCCTGGCGGCCGTCCGGCGGCGCGACGCCTCGGTGCTCCTGGCGTTTCTCTTCACGTCCATGAAGGACCTGAACCACCTCGAGGAGGAGGAGATCGTGGAGAACCTGGTCGCGATCCACCCCCGCCACGACCTGGTGGACCCGAAGCTCATGAAGCGGGCGGGGGAGCGGGGACTCCAGGTCAACACGTGGACCGTGGACGATCCCGCCGAGGCCTCGCGGCTGGTCCGGCTGGGGGTGACCGCGGTGGTCACCAACCGCCCCGAACGGATCGCCGACGCCCTGTACGAGGACCTTCCGCCGGCATAGGCGGGACGGCGGGAGCGGTTTCCCCCGGGCCGCCCCGGCCGGGCCCCGATCCCGTCAATCCCCGCGTCGGCCGGTCGATAACGGAGGCCGGGGTCTTTTGTTTCCGGCGACCCGGGGGGAGGGGACCCCGGGAGGAGGACGCGGGTTGATCCACCGAGACGGCGGCATGCGGCGGACCGGGCTCACCCTCGGCCGGGCGATCTGGGTCCTTTTGGCGGTGGGCGCCGCGGGCACGGCGCCCCGGCCGGCCCTGGCCCCGGCGGACGGACGCGCCCCCGGGCCGACGGCCACGACGGCGGAAGCCCCGGCGGGGGGACCGGTCACCCCGGCGGCCCCCCGCCTGGCGGGGTTGCCCTTCCGGTACCTCCCCTGGAGCCGCCTCACCGAGCCCTCGCGGGACGGCTGGCCCTACATCGAGGTCCCGCCGGTCCCCGCCGGCCGCCGGCTGGCCGGCCTTCTCCGGACCTTCACCTTCCAGCGGAACTCCGCCGCCATCG
>CAYRIJ010000380.1:0-3556 GCA_964424285.1 uncultured bacterium | reverse complement strand
CCGCGGGCGCGAAGATCACGTCGATCTGCAGATGCGCTCCGTTCAGCCCCACGACGTCGGTGCCGGCGGAGAGCGCGAGATCACCCTCGATCGTGTAGGGGATGTCGGCGGCGAGCGCGGGGGTAACGATCAAGGCGATGCCTGCCAGGCACAAAGCGGCAAGGACCGCCGTCGTGCGGCGCCCGCGGCGGCGGATCGAGGGGGATGACAACGGGAAAAGGGAATACCCGAGATTCATGATCCAGACTCCTTGAAGAGGGTACGTTCGGCGGCCGGCGCGGCCATACGCTCCACTGTCGGTTTCCGGGCCGCCCGGTACGCCCCAGTGCGGATCCGGGGATCACGGCGATGCGAGGTGTCTGCCCCGGTGGAGTCGGTCCCGGTGTCCCGGACGGCGTGATTCCCGTAGAGGCGGGAAACCGTGCGTGGCACATTTCGCCGCTCACGACACGGTATTATATCATGCCGAGCGGCGGTCCCGGCCATGGATGTCGGGAGACCACCCTCCGCCGCCGGCCGGGCGCCTCCCGGCCGGCGACGGCCATACAAGGGCCCGAGCGGGCCTCAGTCCTCCGCCCCGGCGGCATCCACGGTGTAGCTGATCGAGCGGGACACGCCCTCGAAGGGCTTGCCGTCCACCTCCACGTAGGCTCCGGCGGGAAGATAGTTGAGCGGCTTCCCGCGCATCCCCGGCAGCATCACGTCGCGTCCTCGCGAGAACGTCACGCGCTCGGCGTCGAGGTGCCCGAAGAGGAAGTCCGCGCGCTCCGGCTCCAGGTCGGCCTCGGAGATATCCACCGGCACCCAGGAGCGGGACGGGTCGTCGTAGAACCAGGCCCAGCAATGGTAGCTCCCCACGTGGTCCTTCTCGCCCTTCAGCGTGGTCTGGTAGCCCATCTCGAACCTGGCCGGCACCTTCTCCGCCCGTGAGAGGGACATGAAGAGCGAGTGGAAGTCGGTGCAGTTCCCCTTGTGGACGTCGCAGGCCCGCTCCGAGTCTCCGTGCCCCCAGCCGGGAGCCTTCTTGTCGTAGGTCATCGACGCCAGGACGTAGTTGTAGCGGTCGCGATCGGTGCCGCCGATGCTGTCGGCCAGGGCCCGGATCCTCGGACTCAGGCTCACCAGGGCTTCGGAACGGAGGTAGAGCGCCCGGTTCGCCGGGGTCAGGGTCGCCGGTATGGGCTCGAGCACCGGCTCCCGCTTCACGCGGGCGGAGAGCGGGATCGAGATCTGCCCCGACGGCGAGGGCACGGTCACCATCACCGCCTGGTTGTGGAAGGTCGGGTCCTCCACGATCTTCCAGGGGTAGTCGGTGTGGACGGCGAGGTCCGAGACCTGCTGCTCGGGCAGCTCCTGCGGGATCGAGATCCACACCCGGGCCTCCTTGGCCCCGGCCGGGACCGCGTCCACGTGAACGGTCCAGTCGATGTCGTAGGTGTGGGCGGTGTCGTGGGCGTCGGCGGGGCCGGCACCGTCCGCCGCCCGGGCCGGTGCCGCGATCGCCGTGGCCAGTGCGGCCAGCGCCGCGATCCGTAACATGTGCTGCGATTGCATGCTCGTTCTCCTCGGGGGTTCGGGTATGGACCGGAGTCCGTCGGAGCCGCTCAAAACGAGTAGCTCGCGAAGGCGTCGACCCGGTTGGCGATGCCGTCCGGTGCGTCCAGGTAGCGGGTGATCCAGTGCAGGTATTCCAGGCCGAAGGTGGTGCGGTCCCAGGGATGGAAATGCTGCACCAGGTAGGTGGCCTGGTTGAGCCGGCGGCCCCCGGCCGGGAGGTCGTTCCGGCTGGGGGCGTCCACCGTCGCGCCCAGGGTCACGTCGTAGAGGTCCGAGGCCTTCACCGCGACCTCGGCCCAGCCCCCCACCGTACGGACCACCCTGCCGTTTCCGGCGGCGAGGTTGATCCCCTGCCCGATCCCCGCCCGGACGTCGTCCGCGTTCTGGCCCCAGTAGGCCTCCCCCTGGACCGCGACCGATTTCGAGGCTTCGATGCGGAGGTGGGCCCCGAGCAGGGCGCCGGTGAAGTTCTTCTCGCGGCCTTGGACCGCCACCCGATCCACCGCCGCGTGTCCCCAGACTCCTCCCAGCAGCCGGGAACCACGGGCTTCGACCAGGGCCTGGACCACCGGCACCGCGGCGTCCAGGCCGTCGAGCTGCCCGTTCTGGTCCAGATCCTGGTTGTTGACCGCGTTGGGCATCCCCACCATGAGGGCGATTCGCGACCTACCCCCGGACGGGTGAAGGGTGAACCGGGCCTGGGGACGCCGGTCGCCGGTGTTGCCCGCGTTCCACATCATCCCGTCGTTGTTGGCCGCGGGGTAGAGCGGCGAGACCAGGTCCCAGGTCTGCCCGGCCAGAAGTTCCCAGGAACCCTCGGCGAACTGGACGAAGGCGTGGCGCATGCGAATGATCTCCCGCGACTCCTTGCCCCCGTTCTGGAAGTCCACCTCCACGGCTCCCGAGGCGCTGACGCCGTGTCCGACGTCGTACGGGCTCAGCTTCATCCCCAGCCGGGTCAGCCGGGGATGCATGTCCAGCTCCTTGTCGTTCCGCTGCGACGCCGGCTCGCTCAATACCCAGAACGGGTATTGGGGGTTCGACATGGGCGAATCGTCGAAGATCGCGTCCAGGCGGATGAAGCCGTAGGGGCTGAGCTTGGGGCCCTCGGCCGCCCGCGCCTCCGGCGCAACGAGCACGGAGATCGTCGCGATCGCGCTCAGGATCAGGGCCGGGATGGCCTTGGTCCGGTATCCGAACATCAGGTTGTCCTCCCCTTGAGAGGGTGATCGATACCGCCGGGCCGGGCCGCGGTGATTCGCGCGGCGGGGCCGGCGCCCGGGATCGAGAAGCCCCGGGGGGAGGATCGGGAGGACCCACGAGGAACCGGCGGGGTGCCGGTCCGTGACGGGGTCCTACGTCGTGATCCGGCACACGGGCCCATGCTCCGGAGGCGCGCCAGGACGGCACGAGCGCCGGGTTGGGCTTCCGGTTCTCTCAGCTTGGTCGGTGGGAAATCAGGCGGGGGGACGCAGACCTGCGTCCGGGCCGCCGGCTCACCGCCGGATCGTGATGCCCTTCACAGGTCCTTCCTTCATGGGATGCGTCCTCGAATCCAGGGTACGGTTCCGCCCAAAGCGGACGGATTCAGTAGTATATCGCCTCCCGCGCGCGCGACGTCAAGCGCGGGCTTGGAATCTTGCCCGGGGGATCGCTACCGGTCCCCCGGCTTGCCGAGCCGGTCGATCTCCGCCACCACCGCCGAGCCCGGGGTGAGGCGCGAGGGGGGCAGATCGGAGACGGTCCAGGCGAAGCAAAGCGGCCGGCGCCAGGAGTCAGCCTGGAGGACGCCGAGCAAGACCTGATCCCGGCCGAGGATGTACCGACCGTTCAGGAGATTGGCGGCGAAGTCCCCGGCGAAGTGCCGGCGGGACCCGTATCTTCCCCCGACCGCTCCGGAAGGAGTCTCATCGGAGCCCATTGGTCCACGTCGGTCAGCGGCAGGCAACCGCGGCCTGCGCGTGCACCGGGGGGACTGGGCCCCGGCCCGGCGCCGGTC
>CAYRIJ010000379.1:2116-3561 GCA_964424285.1 uncultured bacterium | reverse complement strand
TCCGCCCGCACCGCCCCCCGAGCCCCCCGCGGCACCGCCCGCGCCTCCGGCCGATCCCTCCCCCGATCCCCCCCCCGGCCCCCCGAACAGGTCCAGGTTCATCTGCGTCTGCCGCAGCAAGCCCGTCACCCCGACTCCCAGCAACCGCACCGGCCGCCCATCCACCGCCCGCTCCACTTCCAGGAGCCGCGCAGCCGCCGCATAGATCTCCCCATCGTCATCGGTGGGGTGCCCCAGCGCTTCCTGCCGGGTCACCGTGGTGAAGTCGCCGTAGCGGATCTTGAGGTTCACCGTCCGCCCCACCAGGTGCGCCCGCCGGAGCCGCCGCGCGGTCTGCTGGCAGAGCCCCGAGAGCACCCCCCGCAGAAGCTCCAAGTGCTTCTGGTTCTTGGCGAAGGTGACCTCGTGGCTCACCGACTTGGCCTCGGTTTCCGGGACGACCGGCCGGTCGTCCCGGCCCCAGGACAGTTCGTACAGCCGCAGCCCCATGAGCCCGAAGTGGCGCTTCAGGAACGACGGCTCGGCCTGGGCGATGTCCCGCGCGCGGTGAAGTCCCAGCCGGTGAAGCTTCCCCGCCGTCTTCTCGCCCACCCCCCAGATCCGCTCGATCGGCTGCCCCTGGACGAACTCCACCGCGGTCTCGGCGGTGACCAGGGTCAACCCGTCGGGCTTCCGTTCATCGGACGCCAGCTTGGCCAGGAACTTGTTGGGGGCGATCCCCACCGAGGCGGTGAGGCCGGTCTCGGCACGGATCGCCGCCCGGATCTGCTCGCCGGCCTGCTCGGGCGGGCCGAAGGAGCGCTCGGTTCCGGTGAGATCCACGAACGCTTCGTCCAGGGAGAGCGGTTCCACGAGGGGGGAGAATCCCTTGAGGATTCCCATGATGGTCACGCTCACGTCCCGGTAGCGGGCCATCCGGGGGGAGATGCGAACCAGGTCGGGGCAGAGGGACTGGGCGCGCCCCATGGGCATGGCGGAGTGGACGCCGAACTTCCGCGCCTCGTAGGAGGCGGCGGCCACCACCCCGCGCTTCTCGGCCGGACCGCCCACCACCACCGGCAGCCCGCGCAGGGTCTCGTCGTCGTGGACCTCGACCGACGCGTAGAACGCGTCCATGTCCACGTGGGCGATCACTCGACCTTTGAATACCGGCTTGGCCATGCTCCCCCCCCCGACCGCGAGAGATCCTCTTGCCGCGTCATCCGGCCCCCCCAGGATACCGGAAAACCCCTATGATCCCCAGACGGCGCCCAGCGCCCGGTCCCCGGCGACAGCGCCGGCGCCGGCGCCGGGCGTCCGGCGGCGGCGAAGGGCCTCCCGCCGGGTCGGATCCCCCAATCCACCCCGGGGAGGGTCCGGACCCCCCGGCAGCTACCCGGGACCGACCGCGCGCTGACGGGCCGTTGAGCGCGCGCTTCCCGCCGGGGCAAAGTCCCCTTGGACGG
>CAYRIJ010000379.1:0-2016 GCA_964424285.1 uncultured bacterium | reverse complement strand
GCGCGCTTCCCGCCGGGGCAAAGTCCCCTTGGACGGACGGGCCGTTCCGTCGAGGGCTCGACATGCACGCTTTCCCGCCGATACCAGCGGATAGAGTTCCCGCGCATCCGCCGGGATCCCCCTGAATCGTCACCGGCGTACGGGAGGGGGGGGCGGACGACGCGAGAGACACGCATTGCGCCGGTAGTCCGCGACACCACCGGAAAGAACGGCCCATGTCCACAACTTCACCCAGGCGTCTGCACCCCCTGCTCACCGCCGGCCTTCTCGTCGGCGCTCTCGTCGCCGCGATGGCCGCGGTCCCGGAACCCGCGGAAGCCCGGACCGGCTATCCCCGGATCTTCGGGTGGTACCTCTCCGGCACCCTCTCCCAGGACGAGATCCCGCTCATCGCGAAGTACGACGTGCTGGTGCTCGACGCGGACTTCCCCTACGAGAATCCCGGGGAACTGGACCAGATCCGGGCCCTGAACCCCGACATCAAGATCCTGGCCTTCATCGCCAGCAACGGAACCGGAGCCAACGCCTACGAGCGCCCCCCCGCCACCGTGCTCCACCGGCACTGGCAGGGGATCCAGGACGGCGACTTCTGGCTGTACGCGGTGGACGGGAGCCACGTCGAGGACTGGCCGGGAAAGTGGAGCGCCAACCTGACCCCCAACGGCCCGGTGAACTCGCTCGGGGAGAACTACGAGGCCTGGTTCGCCCGCTTCGTGGACGAGGCGATCTGGCAGACCGGCCAGTGGGACGGCGTGCTCCTGGACGACGTCTGGGAGAGCATCAGCTGGCTGAACGGCGGCCTTGCCTCGCCCATCGACAGCGACCGGGACGGGGTGGCCGACCCCAGCGCCCAGCTCGACACCTGGTGGGGGGCCGGCGAGGACGCGCTCACCCAGGCGGTGCGGGCGCGCCTCGGATCCTCGGCCATCGTGATCGGGAACGGCCCCAACCACTACTACTCCGCCCTGAACGGCACCATCATCGAGAACTTCCCCTTCAACGGGTACTCCTCCACCCTCATCCCCAGCGCCGCCCTCTGGACCAAGTGGATGTACGGGAGCACCACCTCGTACTTCACCAACCTCGCGAATTTCAGCGCCGCTCCCCGCCAGGTGACGGTCATCAACACCTACGCCAGCGGGACCAGGACCGAGCCCGACACCACCGGACGTTTCCAGGCCCACAAGCGGTTCACCCTGGGAAGCACCCTCCTCGGCGACGGCTACTACAGCATCGACAACGACTGGCGGTTGCATTCGTCGCTCTGGTGGCAGCCGGAGTTCGACATCCATCTGGGGGACCCGGACGGGCCGGCCTATTCCTACACGGTCGGCGGCCTGGCCGTGTGGCGGCGCGACTACGCCGAGGCCTCGGTGGTGGTGAACGCGAACCCCACCGCGTTGACCGCCCAGGCCGGTCTCCCGAACATCGGGGCGTGGGACGCCTACATCGGTTCCCGCATCGTCGACCCCGCGCCCCCGGACACGATTCCGCCGGCTCCCACCATCGCCTACTGGGGATATCCGCTCGACGCGCACACCGGCCTCCTCAAGTGGTGGGCTACCGGCGACGACGGAAACAGTGGTCGGGCGACGTCGTATCAGATCCGCCACTCCCTGGAGAAGTTCCTGACCGACTCGGTCTGGGATGCGGCCACGCCGATCCCAAACAGCCTGGTGCCGTCGTATCCCGGAATGTGGGACAGTCTCGAGATCGGGGGGCTGGCCGCGGGGACCTCGCACTACTTCGCGGTGAAGGCGGTGGACGAGGCGGGAAACGTGGCTCCCCTCGGGACCTGGTACTACCGCATCATTACGCCGCCGGATACCGGAGGCGACACCACCCCGCCGGCCGCGATCGTCGACCTGCACGTGGTGTCGGTGGCCACGACCTCGGCGGCCCTGGCCTGGACCGCCCCCGGCGACGACGGCTCGAGCGGCACCGCTGCCCTCTACGAGGGCCGCCGATCGGGGGCGACCCTGACCGAGGCCAACTGGGCCGCCGCCCCGGCCTTGA
>CAYRIJ010000378.1:0-3584 GCA_964424285.1 uncultured bacterium | reverse complement strand
CCACGGGCCCCCACGCACCACGCCCCCACCGAACCCCTCGAGACCCCCGGTCCGAATGTCTGGTCGGGCGGGGCGACCGGGCGCGGGCCGCGACCCCGGCCCGGAAGGCCCTTCTGCCACGCAACTCGTTTAAATCAAACAAATTAACCGGAAAGAGCCGATCTGTCCTATTTTTGTTTGCCTTTTATACTGGACAACTCATGAACAAGAGGGTATTCTCCTGGTCGTGGGGTTCGGGCGGAGGCCCTCGCGACCTTCGCGGAATCCCTCCCCCGGTCGGAAGCGGACCGGCAATCGTCCCAGCAAACCATCGCGAACCAACCAGGAGGAAACGATGAAATTCAAGCAGCTCTTCACGATCAGCATGGGCGCGCTCATCGCCGCCAGCGTCGCCGGCACCGGGGTCGGCATCGCGACCGCCGGAAACCCCGGGAACGCTGCCGAAACCGCGATGAACCGGGGTTCCGAAGGCAAGGTTCCGATCTTCCCCCTGGCCCAGAAGGCGGGGTTCAAGACCCTGACCAAGGCCATCCAGGCCGCCGGGCTGCAGCAGACCCTGACCACCGGCGGCCCGTTCACCGTCTTCGCGCCCACCGACGAGGCCTTCGCGAAGATCCCGGCGGCGGACCTCGAGGCGCTTCTCGCCGACAAGGAGGCGCTGACCCAGGTCCTTCTCTATCACGTTCTGGAGGGCGAGGTGCCGGCTTCCACGGTGGTCGGGCTCAGCCAGGCCGAGACCCTGACCGGGCAGACGATCGCCATCGACGCCTCGAACGGGGTGAAGCTGAACGGAACCGTCAACGTGGTGAAGACCGACATCATGGCCAAGAACGGGATCGTTCACGTGATCGATTCCGTGCTCCTCCCCGGGAACTGACAAACCCGCTCTTCAGTCCGGTCAGATCGAAACAATCCATCAATTGCCCTCGGCACGGCCGTCCGGGAACTCATCCCGGACGGCCGTGGTCTTGCGGTCGCCGGAAATAGCGGATGGGGGTGTTGCCTAAGCTCGAACGCGGCCTCATGATGAGCCCCGGAGTCGGGGGCACCGACTCCACGCGACCGGAAGCGCGGCAACTCGGCACCCTGTTCCCCCCGGGAGGCCCAGGCCGTGAAGTACTTCGTGACCGGCAGCACCGGTTTCATCGGCGGCCATCTCACCCGACGGCTCCTGGCCGACGGGCACGCCGTCGTGTCTCTGGTTCGGTCCCCGACCCTTGTCTCCGATCTGGCCCTCCAGGGGGCCGTGCTCTCCCCGGGCGACGTCACCGACCGCGAGAGCATGCGCTCCGGGATGCACGGCGTGGACGGGGTCTTCCACCTCGCCGGGTGGTACAAGATCGGGGCCCGCGACACCTCCCCCGCCCGCCGGGTCAACGTGGACGGAACCCGAAACGTCCTCTCCCTGGCCCTGGAGCTCGGGGTGCCCCGGGTGGTCTACACCAGCTCGCTGGCGGTGTTCTCCGACACCGGCGGCCGGGTGATGGATGAGAGCTGTCGGCCCCGCGGACCGTGGGCGAGCGCGTACGACCGTTCCAAGTGGGAGGCCCACTTCGAGGTGGCCGAACCCCTGATCCGTGAGGGGCTCCCGCTTCGGATCGTGATGCCGGGGGCGGTCTACGGACCCGCCGACCCGAGCCAGATCGGAACCATGCTCCGTCAGTTCCTTCGCCGCCGGCTCCCCCTCCTCCCCCGTCGGACCGCGTTTTGCTGGGCCCACGTGAACGACACGGTCACCGGGCACCTCCTGGCCATGGAGAAGGGGGCGCCGGGGGAGAGCTACATTCTCGCCGGCCCCCCCCACACCCTGATCGAGGCCTTCACGCTGGCGGAGCGGATCACCGGCATTCCCGCCCCGCGCCTCCGGGTGGACCCGGGGGTGCTCCGCGCGCTCGCCGCGGTGAGCCGGGTGCTGGGCGCCGTCCTCCCCCTCCCCACGACCTACCGGGCGGAGAGCCTCCGGGTCGCGGCCGGAGCCACGTACCTGGGAAGCGACGCGAAAGCGAGGCGCGAGCTGGGTTTCGATCCCCGCCCGCTGGAGACGGGGCTGGCCGAGACGTTGCGCGCCGAAGCCGAGCGCCTGGGGGTGAAGCTCCCCCGCTCGTGACCGCCGCTCTCCCCGATCAGTACTCCGACTTCATGTAGATCGCGACGAAGGCCTGCTTCAGGGCCTTGGCGCGGGGGCGGACTTCGTCCAGGGAGGCGCCGCCTCGAAGCGGCGCCGCCACCGAATCCAGGGCGGCGGCGAGGCGTTCCACCTGGGCGGCCTTGGCCGCGAGCCGGGTCGGGCTCCAGGTGGAGTCGCTGAAGGCCTCCAGATCCGCGAGGCTCTCCCGGAGGACGGGAACCTGGTCCTCCATCACGTCGGGGTCGTCGGAGGTGACCAGGTCCTCCATGGGATCGTGGAATTCCAGCAGGAGATCGGGCCACCCCTCCACCCCGACCGCCTGGTTCTGGGCCTGGAGCTGATAGCGCACCGCTTCCAGGGATTCGTGGGCGTCGGCGGCGCGGCCGTCGTGGAGGAAGCCGCCGGCGTCCACCAGGGAGCGCAACACCGCGTCCCGGCGCTCCATCCATCCCGCATCCCCGCGGTAGGGGACCGGGGGATGCGAAGCCACGCGGCGCCAGGCCGCGCGGGCGGAGTCGAGCGCGGCTTCCGAGGCTCCGACGTTCCCCTGGCCGGTGAGGAGCAGCGCGTGCTTGTAGGGGGTGAAGAAGGGGTTGAGCGCGGAGGCCACCGCGTGGGGCGACGAAGATCGTCCGCAGCCGCCGATGAGAACGAGCACCGCCGCGATCGCAGCCAGGCCGGTCGGGCCCGAAGCCGGTATCCGCATGGATTCCTCCGGTTCGTGGATCGGGACGACGGGGCCGGGAAACCGCGGCCCTCGAACCCGGGAATCGGGCGTCTCGATCGGAACGCCCAGGGAGGGTAGCACAGCGGGGGACCGGTTCCGCGCCAGGACGGCCGCCGTTCCCCCGTGATCCGCACCCGCCGACGCCTTTCGCGGACTCCCGGACCGGATCGTTCTCAGGGCATGGTGACTTCGAGGGTCACCCGGTAGTCCTCGGCCGGAATCTCGTCCGGGTAGACCGGGTACGGCGTCACCGCGGTCAGGCGGATCCGATAGTCCCCATAGTCCTGGTAGATCCGGAACATCCGGGCCGTGTGCAGGGTGAAGTCGTCAACGAACCCCTGCGGCAGCTTCGCGGTCAGGCGGGCGGCGGCATCCCCCTCCCAGAAGCACTCCACCCCCTGGGGGCACCGCGAATCCCCGGACACCTCGATGAACCGGATCACCAGCCCCTCGTCCCCCACCGTGACCGACTGCCCCGGAGCCAGGACGATCGGTTCGCCCAGCTTTACCGAAAGCGGGGCGGTCGGGGTGGTCACCGACCGGTTCTGGGTGCAGCCGGCCAGAAGGAGGGCGAGGATGGGAATCCAGGCCCGGGTCAGAACATGGCTGGGTTTCATGCCGCGTCACCTCCGCGGCCGCTCCGGTACGTTCCCCATCGGTCAAACCCCGGCTTCGCCCAGGAGTTCCCGGACGCGCTCGACGGCCGGCGCCAGCTCGTTCACGCACGGG
>CAYRIJ010000377.1:0-3591 GCA_964424285.1 uncultured bacterium | reverse complement strand
AGGAGGAGCCCACCACCACCGGCGGCTCACCGGGACAACGCGCCGCGATCAGCTCGTGGAGGTCGGCCACGTGGCGGGCCACGGTGAGGGGCTCGGAGCCGCTTCGGCGCTGGTAGGGTTCCAGCACGCGATGGTCCGCGGCGAGGCCTCGGGCCAGCGATGCGAGGGTCCCGGGCGCGCCGGGGCCGCCGTGGAGGAGCACCACCGTGGGCCCGCGATCGCCGTAGGCGCGGGTGAAGAGGGGTTCGGTCACCAGGCAGGGCCTACGGCGTCACCGGGACGATGTGGTACGCGATCAGCTCGCGCGTGTAGTGCGGACCCGGGCCGAGGTCGTACTCCCACCGCTCTTCTTTCACGATCCCCACGCCGGGTACGACCCACGTGGTCACGTCGCCTCCGGCATTGAACCCCCACCAGGTCTCGTGGACCCGGAACGCGTCGGTGAAGGTTCCGGCGGGCACGGCCAGGGTGTCCCGTCCCTCCACCCGGGTGGTGTCCACCCAGACCGCGCCCCACCACATCGAGCCCACCTCGAGCGGCAGCACGAACCAGACCGGCGTCGGGTAGTACGGGTACGTGCCGTAGGACTCGATCTTCACCGTGTCGCCGGAGACCGCCTGGAAGAGGGTGTCGGTGTGGTCGGGGTGCTCCACGGCGAGGAGCGCCACCGTCCCGTAGGGCTCCCGGTGCGCGGTGCCGAAGACGGTCACGGTCACCGTGTCGACGGTCGCGGCGCTCGAATCCTGCCAGCGGTAGGTCCAGGAGCTCCCCACGGTGGAGGGGATGATCGTCTGCGGCGGCTGCTCCACCGGCGGCCGGGTCGTGGAATCCGAGCAACCGGCGGCGGCGATCAGGCCGACGACGAGCGGGGTCAACATGGGCTTCGCTCTCATGGCGTCTTCCTTTCAAGCCCGTTTCAGTCTACGTGATCCGCGTAGTGGTCCAGGCACTCGGCCTCGCGCCCCCGCACCACCCGCTTCCCCTTGAGCCTTCCCTGGTGCTCGGTCACCACCGTGCACCGGCTTTCGCGGCCGTCGCGGGCGAAGTAGATCACCACCCAGTCATGGGTCTTCTCCAGCTCGTGGGCCCGGGCGGTATTGGAGTAGAGGGCGGTGAACGAGAACCCGTCGCGTTCGGCGTGAAGGATCGGGAGCCACGCCGCTCCTTCCGGGTTGAACCGCCTGGGGGCGATCTTCCGGAGCTCTCCCGCCTCGGCCTTTTCGCGATACTCGGCGTCCACGGCCAGGAGCGCGGCCATCGACGGCCGGTCCTCCGGGCCGTCGCTGCCCTGGTCCCGCGCCAGACGGGCGCGGCGGCGCGAGGACCGGCGGAGCATGGCGTCCAGGGTCTCGCGCACCGCCCGCACCCGCCGCGGACCGAACCCGGGCACCCCGGCCAGCCGCCCGTCGTTGGCGGCCAGCTCCAGCTCTTCCAGGGTCTCCACCCCCAGCTCGTGATGGATGCGCCCGGCCAGGTCCTCGCCGATCCCCGGCACGACCTTGAACAGGCCCTCGGGGGAGACCTCGCCCTGGAGCCGTTCCAGCATCCCCAGCCTGCCGGTGGTCACCAGCTCCTCGATGGCCGAGGCCAGGCTCTTCCCGATCCCGGGGAGGTCCTCCAGGCCCTTCTCGCCGTCGTCGCGGGCCACCGCCGCGATCGACCGGTCGGCGGCGCGCACGGTCGAGGCGGCGTCGCGGTAGGCGCGGACGCGAAACGGGTTGGCGTCCTGGGCGTCCAGGAGATCGGCGGTCCGGTCGAGGACGTCGGCGATGTCCTCGTTGGCAAGCTCCGGTTTCGACCGTGCCATGGCCCCTTCATCATACGCGCCGAACCGGAGGATGGGGAGCGGGACCGGCCTCCGGGTCACCCCGCCCGGCCCCGGCGGACGCGGCCGGGCGGCCCGGGCCGGTTCCGCCCCGGACTGCTACAATGCCCGGGCGTACCCACCCGGGAGGAGGAGGACAGATGGGCCAGCCGATCGTCATCGTGGACGCTTTCACCGATCACCCCTTCGCCGGGAACCCCGCCGCGGTCTGCGTGCTCGCGCGCGAGCGGGACGCGGCGTGGATGCAGGCGGTGGCGCAGGAGATGAACCTCTCCGAGACCGCCTTCCTGCACCCGGAACGGGACGCGTGGGCGCTCCGGTGGTTCACCCCGACGGTGGAGGTGGACCTCTGCGGGCACGCCACCCTGGCCTCGGCCCAGGTGCTGTGGGAGACCGGGGCGGTCGCCGCGGACCGGCCCGCCCGCTTCCAGACCCAGAGCGGCCTCCTCTCCGCGGAGCGCAAGGACGGGTGGATCGAGATGGACTTCCCCGCCACCCCGGAGACCCCCGCCCTCAAACCCGAGGGCCTCTCCCGCGCCATGGGGATCGCCCCGCGCTACGTGGGGAAGACCCGCCTCGACTACTTCCTGGAGCTGGAGGACGAGGCGGCGGTGCGCGAGGTCCGCCCCGATTTCCGGCGGCTGGAGGCGCTGGGAGTGCGGGGGGTGATCGTCACCAGCACCGCCGACGAGTCCGGCGCGCGCTTCGACTTCGTGTCCCGGTTCTTCGCCCCCGGGTCCGGCGTGCCCGAAGATCCGGTGACCGGCTCCGCCCATTGCGCGCTCGCGCCCTACTGGTCGGAGCGGCTGGGGAAGACGGAGCTGGTGGGCTACCAGTGCTCGGCGCGGGGAGGGATCGTCCGGACCCGGATGGCCGGCGACCGGGTGATCCTGGCCGGGCAGGCGGTGACCGTCTTCCGAGGCGAGCTGGCGGTGGACTGAACGCGCGTCGGCGCGATTCGGGGAACACCGCCCGGAGGCTCCTGCGCTATTCACCCGGGTGAACAGCGCCGGCCCCTCCCGATCGAGCAGTCCGGTCAGTACGCCGGCGGCGCGTAGACGTTGAGGGCGCGGAACGGCTCGGCGCCGTTGTTCACGATCTCGTGGGTCTCCCCGGCCTCGATCAGGAGCAGGGTTCCCGGGGCGAGCTTGACCTTCTCCCCGTTCACGGTGGCGGTGGCCGATCCCGAGAGCACGAAGAGCCACTGGTCGCTCCTGGGGTGCCGGTTCTCCGGCCCCCCCGTCGCGCTCCCCCGGTCGATGACCATGACCGCGGCCTGGGAGCGATCGGTCCCGGCGATGATGGAGAACCCTTCCTCGGAATCGACGGTCAGACGTTGCATCGGGGAGTTGCTCCTCTGGCCGGCCTTGTCGCGAACCGGCGTCCCGGGACCGGCATCACTTTGGCAAACCGCGCCCGGGGGCGCAATGGGATTGAGCGGTCACGGCCGGGGAAAGGAACCGCCGAGGCCTCGGCGGGCGGTCACCGGCCCCCGGGCGGCCCCAGCACCTCGTCCACCAGGGCCCTGAGGAGCCGCACCCCCGGCCCGATCAGGGGATCGGGAAAATCGTAGTCGGGATCGTGGAGAGGCGGGGCCTTCTTCCCCGAGCCCAGGGCGAAGAACGCCCCGGTGGAGGCGGCGGTGAACCGGCCGAAGTCCTCGGACTCGCGGATCGGTTCGTCCATGATCTGGAAGGCCAGGTTCGTCCGCTCGGCGGCGCGGCGCACCACCTCCACCGCGCCGGGATCGTTCACCCCCGCGGTGA
>CAYRIJ010000376.1:0-3609 GCA_964424285.1 uncultured bacterium | reverse complement strand
ACCATGTCCTCGGCCAGGGTGCCGAGGAGGGCGTTCCCCATCGCCCCCATCCAGCTCGCCCCGAACCGCTCCCCCAGTTTCCCCACCCACTGCCAGGCCTGCCCCATCTTTCCCGCCGAGTTCCCCAGCTTGTTGAAGATGAGGGCGATGACGATGGCGATGGCAATCCGGATGATCCCCATGAGGATGTCCAGAAGGGTCATTCCCACGAACACCGTGTTCATCACCAGGAGGAATCCCCCGATGGGAAGGGGTACGGGGACGAAGCACTGGAGCAGGTTGATGAGGGGTGGAAAATGCCCGGCGGTGGGTTTCCCGTCCGACAGCACGGTGCCCGCGGCGAACACCACCTTGCAGGAGGAGGTGGCGATGGCCACCGGGCACAGGGGTCCCACCGGGATGTCCACGTGGATCACCCCGATCCCGCAGTCGTGACCGATCTGAGCGGGGGTGAAGTTGTCGGTGAGCACCTTGTTGGGCGCGGCCATGGCCGCCCCCGGCCCCCAGAAGCAGGTGTGGGGCACCTCCACGAAGGGGAGCGGGGCGGGCGGCGCGGTGTAGGGCGGGGGGATGTCCAGGTGGGTGGCGTAGAGGAAGGCCAGCCGGACGTTCACGGTGTGGATGGCGAAGGTGGGCATGCTCACGACGCCACCCCCGGGCTCTCCACGGTGAGCACGGCGGTCCGGATCTCCTCCGGCACCACCCGGTACTTGAACGGGGTGCGGTGGGTGAGCACGAAGCGCCCCTCCTCGGGATGGATGGTCAGGGTGTCCACCTTCCCCTCGGGACGGTATTCCGTCTCGCCCAGGCGCACGGTCACCGAGGCCCGGAGATCGGGGAGCGCGAAGGCGAGGCGTCCCTCCGGGGTCATGCCGGTGACGACGATGGGGGTTCCCGGGGGAACCTCCGCAAAGACCAGGTCGGGATGGGCGTTCTGGAACACCTCGGGGTGCACGGTCTGCTCGTTCGTCTCCGCGTCGTGGGTGACCCCGCGCTCCACGGTGAAGAGGGTGCCGAGGGGAAGGGGAGCGAACCCGGCCGGGCGGGGCTGGTCCTCCCAGCTCCGGATCAGCGCGCGGGGATCCTCCACGTTGGGAAGGGCCAGGCCCTCGGCGGCTTCGGCCTCCATGCAGAACCCCTTTCCCTCCAGGTTGTAGGCGTAGGGGGCCTTGTAGACCCCGACCTTGGCCTTCCCGCCGTAGGCGTTGGCGTAGGTGAGGGGAAGGGCGGTGAAGGGTTCGGGGAGCGAGGCCGCGAAGACCGGCGGCGGCTCCGGCTCGTTCTTCTTCCGCTTCTTGGGCTTTCCTTCCGGGGGACGCTTCACCCACCGCCGGTCGCCGAACACCGCCAGCTCGCGCGCCGTCTCGCCCACGTCGAGGCGGACGGTCATCCGGGGCGCCGGCTTTCCCTCCGGGGCGACGGCCCGTCCCAGGATCAGCACGTCGAACCCGGGTTTCACCGGGGCGGCGTCGGGCGGGAGCACTCCCAGCTCGGTTTCCTCCGCCTCGAGGCGGATGGGATCCTGCTCCGGGGCCAGCCCGACGGTTCCCGCCGCGTCCACCGCGTAGGCGACCTTCACCACCACCACCGCCAGCATGGGCTCGCGATCGTCGGTGGAGAGGGCGCTCCGCACCAGTTCGGCGGGGAAAGCAGAGGTGTTCTCGAAGTCCATTCCCGCCTCAGCAGTTGAGCTTGATCCGCTCCCCGCGGAGCCGGACGTCGTCGTTGGCCTTGAGGTCCACGTCCCCCCGGCGGGAACGGACCTCCACCGCGCGCCCCTCGACCCGGGCGGCGCCACCCGCGCGCATCACCGCCTCGCCCTCGGCCGAGGTTTCGATCGATCCCCCGGAACGGAGTTCCACCGCCTCCCGCGCCTCCACCCGGAAGCGGTCGCAGGCCACCGTGACCTCCCCCGGGCTCCCCAGCCGGAGACCGGCGGCCTCGAAGGAGAGGACCGGGCCGGCCTCGGTGAAGCGGACCCGGAGCTCCACCCGGCCGTCGGCCGCGGAGACGGTGAGGACGTCGTCGTCCCCCTTCCGGTCGAACTCCGCCCGGCGACCGGAGGCCAGGCGGAGGCGGGCGGGGGCGTCGGGAACCCCGGCGGGAGGCGCGTCCACCACCAGCCCGGACCCGATCTCCACCGAATCGCCCCGCTCCACCGCATGGAGCTCGTGGGTGGCGGGAGCATCGTCTTGGGAAGCGCGGTCGAGGCTCATGGTTCCTCCGTCAATCCCGCGCCAGCGGGAGCAGGAAGGTGAACGAGATGGGCTTTCCCTCCAGGGGCACCGCGGAGCGCACCTGGATCTCCGCCATGGGGCGGGGGCCGTCCGGACTGTCGGTGGTGGTCGGGGTCACGGTGACCGCGTCCTCGCCGCCCACCGGGCCCAGGAACGCGCCCAGGGATTCCCGGAAGAAGCCGGCCACGTCGTCGGGCGAGCCGGCGGGGGCCGCGTCGAGGAGGTTCCCGCAGAAGCGGGCCAGGCGGCCGGCGGTGATCTGGTAGGCCAGGGTTCCCTCCACGGTGAGGCGCCCCGGGGCCAGCCGCGACACCGACACCGCGATGGGGACCACCACCGCCCCGCCGCGGAGCTGGCCCACCAGCGGGGTGAAGGCGGCCCGGGAAAGCTCCTGGCTCTTCATGTCGGGGATCGGGACCTCGGTGGCCAGCGACGCGGTTTCGTTGGCCGAAACCGGGTAGTCGCGGACCGGGAGCCCCTCGAACCGGCCGCCCCGCCCGCCCGACATGTCCAGGGCGTGGCCGTGGGCCCGGGCGCTCCGGGCCAGGCCCGCGGCCACCAGCCAGCCGCCCCGCGCCCAGAGGTAGGTCTCCGGTTTCGCCACCGTCGCGGCCTCGGTGTGGTCGTCGCCGCGGTAGGGGGCGCGTTCCAGGTAGCGGTTCAGGGTCAGGGCCAGCCAGCGCGCCTCCTCGCCGGCCTGGAACGCGGTCCAGCCGGCGTGGGCGGGATCGTTCAGCCGCCCCACCATGTCGGGGAGGGTGAGGACGTGGGCCAGGTGCCGGAGATCGAAGAAGCCCGGGCTCGCCGCGGCTACCGCCGGGGCCTGAAGCACCTTGGCCATCCCCGCGATCTCCCGGAGGAGAGCCAGGTCGCCCGCCTTGTGGGTGAAGTCGTAGTCCAGGACCAGCAGGGTGGGGGGAGCGTCGGTGGCGAGCCCCGGACCGAGCACGGTCTCCCGCAGGCGCTCCGGCAACGCCCCCCGAGGCGCCGACGCCACCTCGACCGTCACCTCGTCCCCCGCCTCGGCGGTGAGCCGCTCCAGGCCCCGCCAGGCCGCTTCCAGCCCCTGGAAGGCGGGGGCGTGGAGGACGGCGTCGAGGGCCTCTCCGGAAACCCCGAGAAAGTCCCGGAGCGCCCGGGGGGAGAAATCGTCCAGGGACTCGGGGGAGAGGGTCGCGGTCCCCTTCCCCGGCACCGGAATCGCCGCCGAGACCCCCATCGCATGCAGGCGTTGGTCCAGGTCGTCGGCCCGGACGCGAACCGGCGGGGCGGGGGATCCCCCCAGGTCGGAGAGCACCGTGATCTTCCAGGGCAAGGGTTTCATGATCGTTCCTCCGGCCGGCCGCCGGCCCCGTTCAGGGGATGGTGATGA
>CAYRIJ010000375.1:0-3613 GCA_964424285.1 uncultured bacterium | reverse complement strand
CAGCAACTTTCCGAAGTTGAACCGGATCGCCCCCACCACCCAGTAGTCGTCTCCCATGGTTCGCCGGGTCATGGCGATGGCCTCGCGATAGGACGCTTCCGCCGCCCGCGGTTTGCCGTTCTTGGCCTGGGCGCCGGCGAGGTTCGTGAGGGCCAGGGCCACGTCCAGGTGGTCTCCGCCGTAGACCCGGCGGTCCACGGCCACCGCCGCGGCGGCGAGGCTCTCCGCCTCGGCGTACCGCCCCTGACCGCTCAGGAACACCGCGAGGTTGTTCATGCTCTGGGCGGTCGCGTCGTGGTTCTCCCCCAGGATCTTTCGGCGGATGGCCAGCGCCTTCCGGTAGTAGGGCTCGGCCTCTTCGGGTTTCCCGAGGTTCTTGAGGAGCACGGCCAGCTCGCTCATGGCGTCGGCGGTCCGGAGGTCGCGGTCTCCGTGGAGCTTCTCATCGAGCGCCACCGTTCGCCGGAGCAACACCAGGGCGCTGTCCACCTCGCCGGTCCCGTGATAGAAGGATGCCAAAGCCCCCATCGCATCCGCCGCCTCCGCACTCTCCGGGCCTTTCACCCGTCGGCTGATGGCCAGGGCGTCGCGGTAGAGGGGTCCCGCCTCCTCCAGCCGGCCCCGGGTGTGAAGCACCCCGGCGAGGCCGGCTTCCACGTTTGCCATGTCCATCGTTTCCTCCCCGCCGGTCCGCCTCACCACCTCCTGGGCGGCCCGGTAGAGGGAGTCCGCGGCGTCGAAGTCTCCCAGGGCGGAACGGACGGAGGCGAGGTCGGCCAGGCCGCGGGCGGTCTCCCGGTCCGCCGCCCCGTAGGTCGCACGCCGGAGGCGCAGGGATTCCTCGGCCAGGGGGCGGGCCTCGGGATACAGGCCGAGGCTCGCGTAGACCCGGCCCAGGGTCCCCAGGAGCCGCGCCTTCACCTCGGGCTGATCGGCCAGCTCGCCCTGAATGCGCGCCGAGCCCCGGTCCAGGATCTCCCGGGCGGTCACGGTGTTGCCCCGGGCTTCGGAGGGGTCGGAGACGTCGAAGAGGTCCACCAGGAAATCGGTGACCCGGCTCGCGGTCTCGGCTTCGGTGCGGGCGCGGGCCTCGGCGGCCAGGGCGCGGTCGCGTTCCCGGGCCACCCGCGCCGACTGCACGGTCATGGTCACGGCCAGACCGGCGAGAGAGAGCGCCAGAAACGCCGCCGCGCCCACCGCCGCCCGGTGCCGCCGGGCGAACTTGCCCGCGCGGTACCTCACGGTGTCCTTCCGGGCCAGGACCGGGAGGCCGTCCAGGTAGCGACGAAGGTCTTCCGCGAGGTGCTCGGCCGAGCCGTACCGCCGCTCCGGCTCCCGCCGAAGCGCCATCAGCACCATGGTGTCGAGGTCGCCGGAAAGCTCCCGCCGGAGACGGGTGGGGCTCACGCCCCGTGCCCGTCCCACGTCCCGGGGGGTGACCGGATCGGCGGCCGGCTCGATCGTCTCGGGCCCGTCCTCCACCCGGCTGCACGCGGTGCTCGGTTTCTCCGGCTCCTCGCGGGAGAGGATCCGGTGAAGCTCCGCCGGGGTGACGCTCCGGAACCGGTGGGGACGGCGGCCGGTCAGAAGCTCGTAGAGGATCACCCCCAGGGCGTAGACGTCGGTCCGGGTATCCACCTCCGCCTCGATCACCCCCGCCTGCTCCGGGCTCATGTACTCGGGCGTGCCCACGAGCTGGCCCTCGGCGGTGAGGAGGGTGCCGGGCTCCGCGGTGTCCTGGACCGCCTTGGCGATCCCGAAATCGATCACCTTGGGCGCCGGTTTCCCGTCCTCGATGGCCACCAGCACGTTGGAGGGCTTCAGGTCCCGATGGAGGATCCCCTTCCGGTGCGCGTGCTGAACCGCCCGGCACACCGGAATCATGAGCTCCACCCGCTCCCGGACGCTCAGCTGCTCCCGGTCGCAAAAGGCGGTGATGGGCGTCCCGCGCACCAGCTCCATCACGAAGTAGGGCCGGCCGTTCTCGTCGGTCCCCGCGTCGAGCACCTTGGCGATGTTGGGATGGTCCATCATCGCCAGCGCCCGCCGCTCCATCTCGAACCGGGCCGCGGCGCGCGTCCCATCGAGGCCCCGGCGAACGAGCTTGAGCGCTACCTCCCGGCGGATGGGATCGGTTTGCTCCGCCCGATACACCGTCCCCATCCCGCCTTCCCCCAGGATCTCCAGGATCCGGAAGGGGCCGATTCGCTCGGGAACCTCTCCTCCCAGAACGCGGCCCAGGGAACGGGAGAGATCGGCGCCCAGCTCCCGCCCCAGGCCGCCGGTGCCGATCAGCGACGGAGCTCCGGTCTCGTGGGCGAGAAGGGAATCCACCTCGACCCGAAGCGCCCGGTCGTCCCCGCACTCCCGGTCCAGGAACGCCGCCCGCTTGTCCCGGGGAAGGTCCCGGGCGGCGAGCAGGATCTCCTTCACCCGGGCGAAGTCTTCGGGATTCACGCCGGGGCCTCGGGCCGGAGTTCGCGGGCGAGCCACATGCGGGCCACCGACCAGTCGCCGTCCACCGTCCGCTTGGACACCCCCAGGACGAGGGCGATCTCGGTCACGGTGAGGCCGCCGAAGATCCGAAGCTCCACCACCCGGGCCGCCCGCTCGTCGAACGCGGCCAGCCGGGTCATGGCGTCGTCCAGGGCGAGAAGCTCGAGCTCCTTGCCCCCCCCGGCCAGGAGCGATTCGTCGAGGGTGACCCGCCGCCTCCCGCCCCCGCGCTTCTGGGCGGCGCGGCCTCGGGCGTGGTCCACCAGGATCTGTCGCATGGCGCGGGCGGCGATCCCCAGGAAATGGGCCCGGTCCTGCCAGCGGATCCGGGTCTGATCCACCAGCCTGAGATACGCCTCGTGGACCAGGGCGGTGGGCTGGAGGGTGTGTTCGGGCCGCTCCCGGCGGAGGAGACCGGCGGCGATCCGGCGAAGCTCGTCGTAGATGAGCGCGAAGAGCTGTTCCGTTCGCGGCGGGGCGGAACGGGTCTCATCGGAGCGTTCGAGGAGGATGCGGGTGATCTCGGAGCGCGCAGGGGGATCCATGGGCCTCCCGGGCGGATCGAAGTGGATGAGGGCCCGAAAACGTTAACACACGCGCGGGAAAGGAACCGGGAGGACTCCGTCCGCCCCGGTCCGGCGGATCAGTGCTCGATGCCCTTTCGGGCCTGGATACCGCGGGTGAAGGGGTGCTTTATCTCGCGGACCTCGCTCACCAGGTCGGCGCGGGCGATCACCTCGGGGGGCGCTCCCCGGCCGGTCAGCACCAGCTCGACCCGCTCGGGCTTCCGGTCGATGAGCTCCAGCACCCGGTCCACCTCGAAGAGCCCGTAGTCCACCGCGCAGAGGATCTCGTCGAGGATGACCACGTCGTGCTGGTCCCCGTCGAGGATCCTGGACGCCTCGGCCAGGCCCTCCCCGGCCAGCCGGAGGTCCTCCGGACCCGGCTCCCGCCACTTCACGAAGGTGGGGAGGCCGCACTGGCGCCAGGTGAAACCGGGGACCGCGGCCAGGGCCTTGAGCTCCCCGTACTCCGGGTCCCCCTTCATGAATTGGATCATCACCACCCGAAGCCCGTGCCCGGCGGCGCGAAGGCCGAGCCCCACCGCCGCGGTGGT
>CAYRIJ010000374.1:0-3639 GCA_964424285.1 uncultured bacterium | reverse complement strand
CCGCTTCCCAGACCGGCGCGGGTCCGGGTGAGGAGGCGTCCGTCCTCGGTGATGGAGCAGCTCGGGTCCAGCTTGATCCCCCGGCAGAAGAGATCGATCTCGAGTTCGGCGGGATTGAGGCGATCGGACATGGGGGAAACCTCCGGGTTCAATCCGGCACGGTGAAGGTGAATGCGCGCCGAAGCTTGGGGGGGCGGATCTCGGGGTCGAACCCGCTGGTCGCGAAGTCGAGCCAACCGTTCATCTCGGCCGGAGAGGCATCCACCCCCGGGATGATGCAGACGCCGTAGGAGAAGCGCTCCCGGCCGAAGGGGACCTGGCTCCCCTTGTAGAAGAAGGCCGCGGCCTGGCCCTTCATGGGGCCGTCCGGAACGGTGAAGACCTTGACCACCGCCCGGTTGGGGCGGCCGTCCACCTCCCGGAGGCTGGCGAAGTCGAAACCGGACTCGACCGGTCGGAATTCAAAGGGGTCCGGATGCCCTTCCAGGGCCTTGAGGAGGGCATCCGAGGCCGGGATCTCCCGTCGGCAGCGTTCCAGGGCCAGGGCGGCGTCGGGGTCATTCTGGTTTGCGATCATGGTTTGGAGCTCCTTGGGATTCCGAACCATTCTATCCAAAAGTGGTCATGTTCCAGCGGCCTAATTTGATCACTAATCTGGATACGTCGTATCGACTAAACTTGGTGGAATCCGGCCCCCCGCTTTGACCTAGGTTCACCGGATCGGTACGATCCCTCGTCCCCCCGCGGTGGGCGCCCCCGGCGCCGCCGGCGCCCGGTGCGGATCCGAAACCCTTGCCCGCGAGGTCCCCGTGAAGCGACATCCGAACCCCTACCTGAAGCACGCGTTTCCCATCCTGGCCGCCCTGGCCCTGCTGGCGCCGGGGTTCGCCCCGCCCGGCTGGGCGGCCCCCGCGACTCCGGCGGCGGTCGCCCCCGCCTCCGGGCGGACCCTCGTCTCTCCCGACTCCCTGATCGGATCGGTCAAGTGGCTGGCCGACGACGCCCGCGAGGGCCGGATGACCGGGAGCCCGGGCTGCGAGGCCTCGGCCGCGTTCATCGCCCGGCACTTCGCGGCCGACGGACTCCAGCCCGCCGGCGACGACGGCACCTGGTTCCAGAGCTACGACGCCACCATCGGGGTCCGGCTCGGCGACGGGAACGCGCTCCGGGTGGAGGGGGTGGACGGCCAGGATCATCTGAAGCTCAACCGGGACTTCGTCCCCTTCGGGTTCAGCGAGAGCGGAACCGTGGACGTGCCGGTGGTCTTCGCGGGCTACGGCATCACCGACGACGAGGCGAGCTACGACGACTACCAGGGGATCGACGTCAAGGGCAAGGCGGTCCTGGTGCTCCGGCACGAGCCCCAGCAGGAGGACAGCACCAGCGTCTTCAACGGCCGCTCCTTCACCCAGCACGCCCTCTTCCGGAGCAAGGCGATCAACGCCCGGGAGCACGGCGCGGTGGCCATGCTGGTCTTCACCGGCCCCCTGAGCCAGGGCTACGAGAAGGACAAGCTGACCCGGCTCGACGGCGCGGAAGGAATCGGGGGCGGGAGCATCCTCGCCGTTCACGTGAAGAAGGAAGTGGGCGAAGCCATGCTCGCATCGGCGGGGACCGACGCGCGGACCTGGATGGAGGACGTGGACCGGGACCTGAAGCCGCGCTCCTTCGCCTTCGACCCTTCGGTCCGGCTTCATCTCGAGGTTTCGGTGACCAAGGACCGCCGTCCCACCGCCAACGTGGTGGGGATCCTCCCCGGCACCGATCCCTCGGCGGGGGCGGTGATCCTGGGCGCGCACTACGACCACCTGGGACGCGGGAACTCCAGCTCCCTCGCCCCCGATCAGATCGGAGAGATCCACAACGGCGCCGACGACAACGCCTCGGGGACCGCGGCGCTCATGGAGCTGGCCCGGGTGTTCGGGATCACCGGACCCACCCGGCGCACCCTGGTGTTCGCCGCCTTCTCCGGGGAGGAGCTGGGGCTTCTGGGGTCGTCCCACATGGCCTCGAACCCGCCGGTCCCCCTGGAGACGGTCCAGGCCATGATCAACATGGACATGGTGGGGCGCCCCCGGGACGGGAAGATCACCGTGGGAGGGATCGCCACCTCCCCGGTGTTCAAGGACGTGATCGCCCGCGCCTCCGAAGGCTCCCCGCTCAAGGTCGGGACCAGCAAGAGCGGCTACGGGGCCAGCGACCACACGTCGTTCTACGTGAAGGACGTTCCGGTGCTCTTCTTCTTCAGCGGCCTCCACTCCGACTACCACAAGCCGAGCGACGACTGGGAGAAGATCGACCGCCAGGGAATCGCCGAGGTGACCAAGGTGGTCTACGCCACCACGCTCGACCTGGCCGACCGCGACGACCGGATCGAGTTCGCCAAGGCGGCCGAGGACTCGGCCGGCCCCCACGGCTCGGGCGGAGGCGGCGGGTACGGGCCCTACCTGGGGACCATCCCCGACTTCGGCGACTACGAGGGCGGGGTGAAGCTGGCCGGGATCAAGGAGGGGAGCCCGGCGGAGAAGGCGGGCCTCATGGGCGGCGACATGGTGATCCGCTTCGCCGGAAAGACGATCGGCGATCTCTACGCCTACACCTATGCCCTTCGCGACCAGAAGCCCGGCGACACCGTCGAGATCGTGGTGCTCCGGGACGGGAAAGAGGTGACCGTGCACGCCACCCTGGAGAGCCGCGACTGACCCGGGGCGCTCCGGCGCCTGGCCAACCGATTGATCGGCGGCGAGTTCCGGCCGGTCGGGGATTTCCTCCCGGCCGGCCTCTTCAGTTCCTCCCCCTTCGACCGAGACTGGGAGTGACCGCTCCCTCGATGGGAGAGAGGAGGAACCGCCATGAGCCTTTGCAGCCTGAGCGGCGCCGGCGCCAGCGGGTTCTACCCGACGCCGCCGCCGAACTACACCAACGGGGAGAGATCCCTGGGCCGCTTCCCCGCGCCGGGGGACGGATCGCCGGCGCCCGCTTCCGATCCGTCGGCGATCCTCCGGGCGGGAAGCATCAGCCGGACCCGTTCCGCCCAGCTCCAGATCACCACCGACGAAGGCGACACCGTGACCATCACCCGAAGCTCCACCTTCGAGGCGATGGTCGGCTCCCTCCGCTACCAGGATTCCGGTCCGGAAGGGGCCTATCGCCAGCGGGCGCGGTTCGAGCAGACGTCCCGGAGCAGCGACTTCACGATCCGCGTGGAGGGGGACCTGAGCAAGCAGGAGCTGAAGGACATCCACAGGCTCCTGGCCCAGCTCCGGCCCGCGTTCCGATCCGCCTCGATGAGAGCCGGGACCGCGGCCGCGCTTCGGGTGGACGGGTCCAAGCTGGATTCGCTGGCCGGCTTCGAGTTGAGCCTCACCCGTTCGGTCACCCGGAACTACCTGGAGCTCCAGGGCTCCCCGCCGCCCACCGACCCGCCCGCGGACCCGGGCGCGGACCCGGGCGCGGATTCGCCCGCGCCGGCCCGGACGCCGGTGGACGCCCCGCTTCCGCTCAGCGCACGGTAAAGCGCACGCGGTCGGAGCCGGCGGGGGTCCGCAGCACCAGCTCGTGCTCGCCGGGGACGGGGGGCCAGTACGCATCCTCCCCCCGTCCCACCTCGCGGCCGTCCATCAGCCAGCGGCCGTCGGG
>CAYRIJ010000373.1:0-3641 GCA_964424285.1 uncultured bacterium | reverse complement strand
TTCTAGCGACACCGCTCAGGTCAACCACGAACCGCCGGGCCGGCCATTTGTTCGGATCTACTCGGGGAAGTCGATCCCCGGAACCGGCGGGCGGCCCGGCCGTCGCCGGGTGATTTCCCGCGCCCGGACGCGTGCGTAATCGCCGGGGCCCCGCTGCACCCTGCACGGCCCCGCCTTGACACCCCGCCACCCGGGCAGAAGAATCGGCACATGACCACTCCCCGCGCGCCCGGCCGGCGCCGCGCTTCGCACCACCTGAATCTGCTCCGGGGCCTCGGCGCGGCGGCGCTCGCCACGAGCGTGTGGCTCGCGGTGAGCGGGGCGGGCTGCGCGACCTCGGGGAGCGGGTCCGGTCCCGGCATCGACCGGGACCACCCCGACCAGTCCGAAGCCCAGTACCGCCAGGCCCTGGCTCGGAACCCCAACGACGCCGAAGCCCACCTGGGGCTGGCCCGGGCCCTGGCCGAGCAGGGCCGGGTCGACGAGGCGGCGATCCAGTTCCAGCGCGCGGAGACCCTGGACGCCCGGCTGGCCGGGGACGCGGCGGAGTCGCGCCGCCGCTACGCCCGCGTCTATCTCGACGAGGCGGCAAGCGATCTCGACCAGGGGCGTGAGGAAGCGGCCGGGGCCGCGCTCCATCGCGCCCGAACCCTGGCCCCCGAGGATCCCCGGGTGTCCGCGCTGGAAGGGCGGCTCTCCGAGAAGCGGAACGACGTGGAGTCCGCGCTCACCGCCTACCGCCAGGCCTGGGCCGGCGGGGTCCACGACGACGCCACCCGGGACGGGCTGGTGAACGCGCTCACCGCGACCGCCCAGGGGGAGTACGATCACGGCGACTTCGACGGCGCGTGGAAGCTCCTCCAGGAAGTCCTCCAGGTGGACCCCCGCGCCAACGTCCGGGACCTCGAGGGGACGGTGGCCTACGCCTGGGCGCAGAACAGCCCCGAAGGCGAACGGGCGAGGCATCTGGACGAGGCCGCCCGCGCCTATCGCGCCTACCTGGACCGAAACCCGGGCGACCATGACGCGAAGTTCAACCTGGCCACGGTCTACCTCGCCTCCCAGCGCTATCGCGACGCGGCCGATCTCTACGAGGACCTGATCGCCCGCGACAGGACCGACGGCGACCTCTATCTCGCCCTGGCCCGGGTGCACGGGTTCCTGGGGCAGAGCGAGTTGGCCCAGACCGAGGAGTCGGTGGGTCGGGCGCTTCGGGCCGGCCAGCCGGTGGGGGATCCGGCCGGGTGGGCCCGGCGCTCCGCCGAGCGCTTCCCGAATTCCGATCTTGCGGCGGTCTATTACGACCGCCTGACCCCGGAAGCGGTTTACACCTACACGGTCCCCGGCGGAAGCCTGGTCGAGGTCTGGTTCTACTGGAACAAGGGGGTGGCGGAGGCGTTTCGGGACGGAGGGCGGATCGGGCCCGTGCTCCGGCTCCCGCGCTCCTGAGGGCCCGCTCCGAGGCCTCGGACCGGCCTCCGAAGGTCCCCGGGGGTCTCCGGGGACCTTTCCCCGAGCCGTCCGACCGCCGTTGACACCCGTTTTCCCGGGGAGCTAGAATTGCAGGGTTCCGGCAGCGATGCCATTCTCCCGGTAACCCTTCTGCCCGGCCCAAGCCCCGGTTCACTCAAGCCGGGACCCATTTCCAACCCGACCCGACCCGACCCGAGCCGACTTCCTCAGTCCGAGCGCGAGGGATCCCAGGTCTCGCGTGGACGACAGGCCCCGGTCCTCCGATCAAGGAGTGTCTTCCGTGTCAACATCAGAAGTGAGCCCCATGGACCTGGCTCAGATGAAGTCCAAGACGGTTCATGAGCTTCAGGAGATCGCCCAGGAGCTGAACCTCGGGTCGACTTCGAACATGCGGAAGCAGGAGCTGATCTTTCGCATCCTCGAGGCGCAGACGGAGAAGAGCGGGCTGATCTTTTCGGAGGGCGTGCTGGAAATACTGCCCGAGGGGTACGGTTTTCTCCGGTCCACCGACTACAGCTACCTCCCGGGTCCCGACGACATCTACGTCTCGCCCTCCCAGATCAAGCGGTTCGACCTGCAGACCGGGGACACGGTGTCGGGGCAGGTGCGCCCCCCCAAGGAAGGCGAGCGGTACTTCGCGCTCCTCCGGGTCGAGGCGGTGAACGGCGAGGCCCCCGAGGTGGCCAAGGTCAAGGTCCACTTCGACAACCTCACCCCGCTCTATCCGGACAAGCGGGTGGAGATGGAGCACGATCCGGACGACATGTGCACCCGGATCATGGATCTCCTGACCCCGATCGGTTTCGGCCAGCGGGGCCTGATCGTCTCGCCCCCCCGGGCGGGGAAGACGGTTCTATTGCAGCGGATCGCCAACGCCATCACCGCCAACCATCCCGACGCCACCCTGATCGTGCTCCTCATCGACGAGCGCCCCGAGGAGGTGACGGACATGTCGCGGTCGGTGAAGGGGGAGGTGGTGTCCTCCACCTTCGACGAGCCGGCGGAGCGTCACGTCCAGGTCGCGGACATGGTGATCGAGAAGGCGAAACGGCTGGTCGAGCACCACAAGGACGTGGTGATCCTCCTGGACTCCATCACGCGACTGGCCCGGGCCCACAACACGGTGATCCCGCACTCGGGCAAGATCCTCTCCGGCGGCGTGGACGCCAACGCGCTCCAGCGGCCCAAGCGCTTCTTCGGGGCGGCGCGAAACGTGGAGGAGGGGGGTTCGCTCACCATCATCGCCACCGCCCTGGTGGAGACCGGGAGCCGGATGGACGAAGTCATCTTCGAGGAGTTCAAGGGCACCGGGAACATGGAGCTGATCCTGGACCGGAAGATCGCCGACCGGCGGATCTTCCCGGCCATCGACATCAACCGGAGCGGGACGCGGAAGGAAGAGCTGCTCCTGGACCAGAGCATCCTCAACAAGGTCTGGATCCTCCGCAAGTTCCTGAACGAGCAGACCTCGGTCGAGGCCATCGAGTTCCTCATCAACCAGATGTCGAAGACCAAGAACAACAAGGCCTTCCTGGAGATGATGAACGCCTGATCCGGGGGCGGGACCCGTCTAAACGGCTGCCGGGTAATAAGTTGAAAAAATCGGAGAGCAACCGGGCCGGGCCCCGGGGCCGGCCGGCTTGGAAACGCCCCCCTGATTTGATATGCTCTTTCGCTCCGCCCTGAGCGGCGGAGCCGACCTTTGATCGAACGGATTCTCCCGACGGACCCGCCCGAGGGATGATCCACGTCCGGGCCGCCGGGACCGTCCGACCGGCCCATCGAGGAATCTCATGAAGACCGACATTCATCCCGAGTACAAGGAAGTGACCGTAGTCTGCGTGTGCGGGAACACCTTCAAGACCCGCTCCACCATGGGCAAGGATTTCCACGTGGAAATCTGCTCGGCCTGCCACCCGTTCTTCACCGGGAAGCAGAAGCTGGTGGATACCGCGGGCCGGGTGGACCGCTTCCGCCGGAAGTACGGCACCGACTACAACAAGCCGGCCAAGGGCAAGGCGGCGGCCCCGACCGCGGAAGCCGCCAAGGAACCGGTCGCGGAGGAGGCGAAGCCCCCGGCGGCCGAGCCCGAGACCCCCGCCGCCCAGGACGGCGCCGCTTCCTAGCTCGACATCGACCGGCCCTCGCCGACCGGCTCCGGCCGGGCG
>CAYRIJ010000372.1:0-3661 GCA_964424285.1 uncultured bacterium | reverse complement strand
ACCGGGGTCGGCGCCACCCCGGGAAACACATGAGCGGGAATCCCCGCCCCGGCCAGGACCGCCGCGGTGTCGGCGGCGAACTCCGGCGACAGATGGCGAGCGTCCCGCCCCACCACGACCCCGCGTCGTGCGACCTCGGGCTGGGTGCGGAGGAGATAGCGGGCGAGGCCGGCGGTGACCCTTCGCACCAGGGCCCGATTCATCCGGTTCGGCCCGGCGCCCAGGGTCCCCCGCAGGCCCGCGGTCCCGAACTCCAGCCGGACCCCGAAGCGCTCGGCCAGCTCCGCCGCGTCCCCCCGGTCCAGGATCTGTCTCAGCTCGGCACGGGTACCCGGATCGGGGTCTTCGGCCAGCCACCGCTCCGCCTGCGCTCTGAGATCCGCCGTCGGTGTCTCGTGCTCGCTCATGTTCCTTCCTTCCCGGTTCCTTCGCCGCCCCCTCGAGACGCTTCCGATCCGACCGGCTTCAGGGGCGCGATCAGCGCGTCCGGGTCGAAGCCCAGCCGCTCCACGGCCTCCCGGAGCATCTCCGGGCTCACCGGCCGCGCCCCCCGGGGCGGGCGGGCGCCGCCCCGGCCGGCGCAGTCGTAGATCACGTTCTGAGCGTCCCAGAGATCGGGCGCCGGGCTCAACAACTCCGCCACCCGCAGCACTTCCAGGAGATTCCCGCCCGCCCGCTCGCTTCCGTCACGGCAGAGCCACTGGGTGTCGAGGAGAAGCCTCCCGGCCAGGGCCCGGGAGAGCTGTTGGTCGTTTCGCGCCAGGCCCAGCGCGGAGAATCGTTCCAATCGCGCGGCCCACGTCGTGGCTTCCGCCTCCGCCGCCTGGGCCGGGAGCTTCATCTCCCGGAGCAGATCCTCCATCCACACGACCTCGACCAGGCGGGCCAGGGCCCGGGGGGGCCGGATGCCCCGCTGTTCCAGAAACCGGATCACCCCCACCCGGTTCTTCAGGATGTCCTTCAACCGCAGCACCGTCTTCCGTTCCAGGCGTTCCAGGAAACGGTCGGCGATGAGCTGGGCGGCCTCGGGGTCGAGGCCCTCCACCCCCACCACCAGCTCCCCCGCCTCCGGGGTTTCGGGGGGGCCCTGATGGCCGGTGGGTTGGAGCCGCACCGCCAGGTGAGGGCTCCCGTCCATCTCCACCACATAGTAGTACGCGTGCCGCTCCTCGGTGCGCCGGTGGATCACCTCCACCGTCCCCTCGGCGTTCCCGGGGGCCGCCCGCACCGTCACCGCGTAGGCCGGGGCGGCCGGCACCTCCCCGTGGCCGACGCCCAACCGTTTGGTCAGCACCGACTCCGCCCCTACCCGGGCCGGATCGACCCGCGAACGCCGGACGACTTCCCGGAACAGGGCGGATCCCGTGCGCACCGGCTTCCGGTTGGTGGAGGCCCCCTCCAGAATCCGGGAAAAGCGCCGTGGGAGATCGCCGGAGGCGTCTTCGCCGCAGAGTTCGATGGCCCGCGCGGCGTAGCGCAGCACCTGGAGGGTCTCGATCCCGGCCAGGTCGCTGAAGAACCAACCGCAGGACGTGAACATCAGGAGCGCGTGCCGCTCCATCTCCAGGAGCCGCCATACCTCCGACGCCGACGCGGTTCCGCGACGGTGGGCGGCGAGGAAGGCCGCCCGGGTGTGGGGAGCGGGATCCAGGAGCACGTCGATGTAGGCGTCCCGGGCCGCCCAGGGATCCACCAGAAGCTTGCTCCCCTCGCGGTCGAACGCCTCGCCGAGGCCCCGCCGAAGCTCGGTCAGCGCCTCGAAGAGCGGCTCCCGCCACCGCTGGTTGTCGCCGGGTTCTCCCCCGGTGCGGCAGCCGCAGTCCCTCCGCCAGCGCTCCACCCCGTGCATGCAGCTCCAGGATCCCGGCTCGAGCACCCGGGCCTCCCAGGTGGGCGGGAACCGGCTCAGAAAGGCCGCGTAGTTCGTGACCTCGACTTCCGGGGTCTGGTCCAGGCGCCGAAGCGCGTAGGCGAGGGCCATCTCTCCGAATCGGTGATGGTGGCCGTAGGTTTCACCGTCGGTGGCCATATGGAGGAGCGGCGCCTCGTCGGGACGGGCCCGGGCCCCGGCGATCAGGCGGGAGGCAAAGCCGTCCCCGCTCTCCAGGAGCCGCTCGAACGCCACCTCCCGGGCCACCTCGGCATCGTAGAAGAAGAGGGCGATCTCCCGGCCCGACGGCGTGGGGTAGCGGTAGGGACGCCCGAGGTCCTCGGGCCGGATGTGCTCCACCCAGGCCGCCTCGGGTCCCGGTCGCGCCGCGGTGAGCTGCCAGGGGGCCAGCACGGTGAAGCGGACTCCGGCCTCGGCCAGGACATCCAGGGTCTCCCCGTCGGCCGCGGTTTCCGGAAGCCACATCCCCTCCGCCTCCCGCCCGTACGTCCGGCGGAAATGGGCGAGTCCCCAGAGCACCTGGGTGCGCTTGTCCCGCCGGTCGATCAGGGGAAGGATGGGGTGGCTGTAGGCCTGGGCCATGGCGTTCCCGAATCCCAGGCGCGCCCGCGACGCCCGGTCCGCGGCGACCAGGGACGCCAGGGTGACCGAGTCGCTCCGGGCCATCCAATCCAGAAGCGTCGGCCCGAAGTTGAAGGACATCCCCTGGTAGTTGTTGCGGATCGCGGTGATCCGCTTCTCCGCGTCGAGGATGCGCGCGGCGCGATTGGGCGCGTAGCACTCACGCCGGATGCGCTCGTTCCAGTTGTGGTAGGGATGGGCCGAGGCTTCCTGGCCAAGCCGCTCGGTCCAGGGGTTCTCACGCGGCGGCTGGTAGAAGTGGCCGTGAACGATGACGTAACGCACGTGGATATTCTAAGCGGCTTTCCCCGTCCGCCCAACCGGCTTCGTGCAACGCAGACGGGATCGACGCAAAAAGAAAACCCGGGCCCTTGGTTGGGCCCGGGTTCTCGAGTCTTGGGGAAGTGATCCCCGCTTCGGGCCGTGACCGCGGGTCGCGTCCCACGCGACTCCTCGATTCTTCGGCCCCGAGAAAAAGTCCGGCAGCGTGCTACTCTCCCACACCTTCTCGGGTGCAGTACCATCGCCGCTGAGGCGCTTAACTTCCGTGTTCGGAATGGGAACGGGTGTTACCACCTCGCCATAGCCACCGGACAACACGTCGGGATGACGCCCCGACGATCCCCACTCGGCGATCGGTATCGCCGGAGCATTCAGGGGACCGCGCGTGGGGCGCACCCGTCAAGAATTGACAACCGAAGCCGCGAATTGAGACGCAGACCCCGGGGAACCGGACTCCGGCACCTCGATTTGATCGAGGACCGTCATCCCGGCACACGGGTTCATTCGTCAGGCAACAAAAAATAAAACCGGTCAAGCCGCACGGCTTATTAGTACGGATCGGCTGAATGCCTCACGGCACTTACACCTTCCGCCTATCAACCTCATAGTCTCTGAGGAGCCTTTAGGTACCTAATGGTACGGGAGGTCTCATCTTGGGGCCGGCTTCCCGCTTAGATGCTTTCAGCGGTTATCCGAACCGAACATAGCTACCGAGCGGTACCCCTGGCGGGATAACTCGTACACTAGAGGTTCGTCCGTCCCGGTCCTCTCGTACTAGGGACAGACCCCCTCAAACCTCCTCCGCCCACGTTGGATAGGGACCGAACTGTCTCACGACGTTCTAAACCCAGCTCACGTACCGCTTTA
>CAYRIJ010000371.1:0-3676 GCA_964424285.1 uncultured bacterium | reverse complement strand
CCTCCATTCCAGGCCGGCTTCTGGGGCGCCGAGGACGCTTCCATCGACAGCACCACCACCTGCGGTACCGCGCCGCGGAGCAATCCCTACATGCTCAGCCTCGGGACGGGGGGTGGTTCCTACAGTCAGGCCTGGCAGGCGGTCGACGTCTCGTCCGGGCCCCCCGCCACGGTGAACCTCAGCGCGTGGGCCAACACCTGCGCCACGGCGCCGGGGGTGACGGTGGGGGTGGACATCAGAACCTACAACAGCGCGAATGGCTGGCCCACCGAGACCCTGCTGATCAACACCTTCATCGTGCTCGACAGCGATCCGGACACCTGGGAGCAGGTGTCTCTGGATTGCGTTCAGATCCCTGCCGACACGCAGTGGATCCTGGCTCAGGTGTTCCTGGTCAACTCCACCGCCGGCGGCAGTCCGGCCTACTTCGACGACGTGTCGCTGGAGCTCGATCACTGCGTCACCCCGGCCATTCCCGCGACGTGGGGTTCGATCAAGGCGCTCTATGGGGCTGAGTAGCGCTAGGTACTCTTCCGTAGCTTGAGGAGCCCGGTTGCCGCCGGTCCGAAGGAATCTCGGGCCGGCGGCAAGCCGCTCCCCGGAGTGTGGAAGAGTACGAATGCTGCCGGGCTGATCCCTGTCCCTACTCCCCCCCCACCTCCGTCACCCGGAACTCCTGCACTCTCCGGTTCTGCTGGTCGGCGACCAGCACCGTGCCCTCGGGGGTGACGGTGATGCCCTGGGGATAGCGGAACTGCCCGGCCCCGACCCCCGACCCCCCCCAGGTCGCCAAGAGGCCCCCGTCGGGGCCGTAGGCCTGGACCCGGTCGATCGTGGCCTCGACCAGGTACACCCGGCCCGCCGCGTCCACCGCGATGTCCCCGTAGGAGTCGATCCCGTGCGCCTCCGCCGGCAGCTCGAGCGGGATCGCCCCCACCCGCCGGCCGTCGCTCGCGATCTTCACGATCTCCCCGTGGCCCCGGGAGAGGACCAGCAACCGGTTCTCGGCGTCCACCCCCAGCGCCCACGGCGCCATCGGATACGACGTGTCCGGCCCGTAGTACCAGGCGCCCAGCGCCCGGCCCGCCGCGTCGTACCGGGCGATCCCCAGACAGCTCGCCACCGCGATGTAGATGACCCCCCGGCTGTCCACCGCCGGCCCCTTCACCACGTCGCAGCCGCTTCCCGGGGCGGCCACGTCCAGGAGCAGGTTCCCCTCCACGTCCACCGCCTGCAGCCGCCGCTCGGGGTCGGAACTCCGCCCCACGATCCTCTCCCCGGCGCGGTCATACCCCATGAGCCTCCAGCTCACCGGGATCGACCGGATGGGCGTCCCGTCGCGCTGGAAGACCTTGATCCCCCCGGAGTCCTGGACGATCACCCGCCCCGCGCCGTCGACCGCGATCGAGCCGGGGGAGAAGAGATACGGCACGTCCAGGCTCGCGGCGACCCGCGCCGGCTCCCCGGTCTCAGGGTCCAGCCGGTCCACCGCCCCCGCGACCGCATCGTAGAGATACGGCCGTCCCCCACCGTCCAGGGCGATCGACTCGTGCCAGGGGTGCTCGTCCCGCGAGTAGGGCCACTCGGCCAGGAGCTCCCCGTCGGACGCGTACTTCAGGACCCGGCTGTTCCGGCTGTCGTGGACGAAGATCGTCCCCCCGGGGGTCACCGCCAGGGACATCTTTCCGGTGAACTCGGTCGGGGGGAGGTTCCACGAGGCCAGGACCGACCCGCTCGCCCCGAGGACCGTGACGTGGGGCTGGGGAGCCTTGAGCAGGTAGACGAGTCCGTCCCCGTCCAGGCCGATCCGGCTGCTGGCGGCCGAGAGCGCCGACGGGGCGACCGTCCACCGCTGAAGCTCCCCGCCCTCGGAGTCGAGCTCGATCAGCTCGCTCTCGCCCCCGGAGGTGAGGATCCAGAGGTTCCCCTCCGGCCCCACCGCCACGTCGAGGATCAGGATCCCCGGCGGCGACGTGTAGATCTCGGTCTCGGGCCCGCCGTCGGCGGCGTAGCGAAGAATCTGGCGGAGCGTGCTCAGGTATACCCGGCCGTCGGGAGCGACGTCGATCCGGGGGGCGTCACCGAGGGAGGCGCGGGCCGACCGGTACCAGACCCCGAGCGGATCGCCGCCCGGCCCGAGCTTCTGGATCCGGTCCAGGCCGTTGTCGGCCAGGTAGAGGTTCCCGGTCGCGTCCAGGGCCAGGTCCTCGACGCGGCGGAACACCCCGGACGGGGCGTCCCCCCACTGGCTCATGAACTCGATCGTGACCGGGTTGAACACCTCGCCCGGCCGGGAAGGCGGCTTGTCGTTCCCGCATCCGGCCAGGATCAGCGCCGCCGCGAAGATGAACCACGCGCTCCGTTTCGCCATCGCTACCTACCCCTTGCGGCCCGTCCTGCCACTCCCCGCGCCCGTCCTTACCATGCCCCGTACGAGATCTCCACCGCCGCCTCGGTCAGGCCTTCGTCGCCGGTCTGGCCCAGCACCGCGCCGGACACCCGGACCCCTCCGAACTCCACCCCGGCCCCCCCGGCGAACTGCATCCCGCCGTTCACCGCCGCCGCGCCGGCCCGCAATGGCAGCCACGGCGCCGGCCGGAACTCCGCCCCCGCTCCGAGGTGCGTCTTCTCCTCCAGCCGCAAGCCGTCCCCGAACTGGTGGCGGAAGTCGCCGCACAGGGTCAGGTCCGGCCGCGCCCGGTACGCCGCCGCCACCGACACCTTGGGGTCGAACCCCAGCTCGTCCGCCGCCTTCCGGAGGAAGGCCGGCGCGTCGGCGAGCGGCATCTCGTCGAACCGGGTGGACGAGGTGTCGGTGTCGAAGAACGCCTCCCCCGGCCGGTACGCGTGCCCGGCCAGGTCCCACTTGAAGGTCTGCACCAGGTTCCGGACCGTGGCCCCCACCGTCCAGGCGTCGCCCTGCCAGGCCGCCCCCACGTCCAGGCCGAACCCGTCTCCGCTGTTCACCCCTTCGTAGTCCGAGCCGGGGGCGATCATCGGGAACCGGACGTCCACCTGCACCGGATCGCTCGAGACCGCGGTCCCCGCGTCCCGGGCCACCACCAGCGCGTGCCCCACCGTGTACTTGGCCGTCACCCCCACCGCGAACGTCGACCCCGCCGGGCCCAGATCGACCGAAACCGGCATGGCGTAGCTCGCGGCGAAGGTCGTGGCCGCGAACCCGTCCACCCACGAGCCCTGCAGATCGTAGTCCCGAGGGCTCCCCGTCCGTCCGGCGTTCCCGTACAGGGCCAGCTCCGCGGCGTCCGGGTTGAGCTTGGCCCGCACGTTCGCCACCGAGGTGATCTGGAGGCCGAACCGTCCGGCCGACAGGCACAGGACCGAGGCCCCGGCCCCCGAGTCCGCGGTGAGCCCGCCCGCGTTCTGGATCTCCCGCAACCACGCCGCCTTCCGGGACTCCGGAATCACCTTGCCCCCGTAGTCGGCGATGCTCCCGAACCCGATCGGGCCGAGCCCGGCCCGGGCCTGGATCGGGACCAGGGTGAGGGAGAAGCGGGGGTTGTCGGGAAGCCCCAGGTTGGCCGGGTTGAGCGCCACCGCCGAGAACCCCCGCGCCAGGGCGGCGGAGTTTCCGGCCGTGCCGAGATACGCCGGGCTCGTGCTCGGAAGCTGGGCCCGCGCCGTCCCGCATACCGCGACCGCCCCGGCCAGAACC
>CAYRIJ010000370.1:0-3682 GCA_964424285.1 uncultured bacterium | reverse complement strand
TATGACCTGCGTTACGCGATCGGCGCGATCACCCCCCAGACCTGGGCGGACGCCAACCCGGCGGGCGACTCCGACATTCCCCGGACGGCGGGCGAAACTGACTCGCACGTGGTGAGCGGACTGGCGGTAGGGCAGGAATACGCGTTCGCGTTGAAGGTGGTGGATGACGCTCAGAACCGGTCGGCGATGTCGAACGTGGCCACGGCGTCGATCCCGGATTTCGGTCCCTACCAACTCACGTTCAACCAGACGTACTACGGCGCGTCCCAGCCGGACTGGTCGCCCGACGGAAGCGAGATCGCCTACGCTTCGGCGGGGACGATCTGGGCTATCCCGTCCTCGGGAGGGGAGCCGAGGGGGATCACGACGGACAGCGGCTATGTCGACTGGGGCATCAACGGCATCTCCTGGTCTCCCGACGGGACGAAGATGGCGTACGAGAAGTACGGGGGGTCGATCCGCAACATCTGGGTCACCACCGTGAACTGACCTCCGGGCCCTGCCGCGCCGGGCCCGGAAGAGCGGATTGCAGCCCGTGTGCGCCCCGGTCGAGGAGGAGGAAGGCGTGCGTGCCTTCAGACAACGGCGGTTGGACGCGGTGAACCGCCCCGGGAGTTTCGGGGTCCCAGCATTCAGGCGGAGTTCGGCAACCCAGCCCGTCCGCACCCCTCCCACAACCCAGGGGGGTTGCGAGCAACAACTGCACACCGGAAATCGGCCTCGGACGGCCGGAATTCACATCTTCCTGACGTTCACCCCAAACCGCCCACCCCGCTAACCCATTGATTTCAATACCTTATACGGCCGTCCCAACTTGAGTGCGGCCTACCGGGGCCCACGAGTCGCTTGAGCTTGCCTCGGCTGCGAAGTGCCGGCCCGGGGGCCGGGCTACGGCCGTTCCTGGAACTCCGAGAGCCAGTTCTGCACGTAGACGATTGCCGCGTCCTCGAGCGGGAGCCGCTGGACCGTCACGAACCCGGACCCGTCGGGCAGCACGTCGAATCCGGACCACAGCGAGAGGTCTTCGGACTTCCCGTCAAAGAGCTTCCTCGGCGCCCCGAAGCCCGGCCGGGCGCCGCCGTTCACCGGAACCCGGTAGATCGTGCTCCCCGCGCCGCGGTAGTAGAGGGAGCGGCCGTCCCGGCTCCAGACGGCGTCCCTTCCTCCTCCGCTCGAGACCTGCACCCGTCCCTCGCCGCCGGGGAACCGGGCCGCCCAGATCTCGTCCTCTCCCGAATCGTCCGACTCGAATGCCACGAGGGCCCCGTCGGGCGACAGAGCGGGGGCGGTCGCCCGCTTCATCGACTCGACGACCGGCTTGGGTTCAGCCCCGTCGCCGAACCTCTTCCATTCGAGGCGGTCGTCGTTCCGCACCCCGAACTTCCAGTACAGAACCCCGCTTCCGTCGGGTAGGAGCTGTCCCGAGAAGCCTCCGCCGATCCGGGCCGGGTCGCGCCCGGCCGTGATGTCCACGAGATAGAGGCCGTTCTCGGGGGCTGCCCAGTCCGACGCTCTCCGGGCGACGAGCAGCTTCGTTCCGTCGGAGGCCCAGGAGCAGGGCCACCCGAACCCCTTGAACTGCGTGAGTCGCCGGGTGATCCCGCTGGTGAGGTCCAGGGTCCAGACGTCTATGTCGCCCTTCTCTTCGAGGGAGTAAGCGAGAACCGAGCCGTCCGGGGAAAATAGAGGCCTTCCTGGGCGTTCACCGGTCTCCCCGATCGAGTCGATCACCTTCCCCGACATGTCGAAGCGCACCAGGCGGCCGGGGGTTCGGTTGATGTTCCTGGAGTAGACGAGCGATCCGTCCCGGGCAACCGAGGGATCGGCGCCGTCGGGATCGATGACGAACGGCTCTCCCGTCGTGTCGAGCTTGTCCAGGGAGAACGGAACCGCCCAGACGCCTCTCCCGGCTATCGAGAAGACGATATGACCCGTAGGTGCGTAGCTCGCGGAAAAGACGGCGTCGCTCGAGAGGGTCAGGCTCTTGACGATCTTTCCGTTCCGAATCACGTCCAGACGCGTCGATTCGCCGGCCCTCGCGGAGTCCCCTACGAGATGCGCCGAGCCGAGAAGGCTCTCCCCGTCGGGCAGAAGCGACAGCGAGTGGTAGTCGACCAGATCGTCGGGGGCCTTCATGACCTCGCGGATCGTGCCGCCGTTGGCCGAGGCTTCGAGAAGACCTCCCCGCCATTGCCCCAGAAGGATCCGGTCCCGAACGTCCCACGCGCCGGAGATGAAACGACGTTCGGTCGGGATATCGCAGATCAGGGTCGGCGCGGACCCGTCCATCGCCACCTTCCAGAGCCGGTCGTCGTTCACGAACGCGAGCCACCGGCCGTCGGGCGACCAGAAGGTGTCCCCACTGCCCCACCCCTTGACGTCCGACATCCGCCGCGGCGTGGTCTGATCCAGGTCCCGGATCCAGAGCGACCCGCCCGAGACGTAGGCTACCCGCCTTCCGTCGGGGGACAGCCGGCCCGCAGCCGCCCCCTCACGGTTCGTGATCGGAAGGATCGTCAGCTTGCGAAGCGGTAGGGCATGATCGTCGCCGCCGCGGGTGAGCGCGACCGTCGCCGCGACCGCAATCGAAAGAAGCGCGATGATCCATGGCAGAAAGCGCGCCGAATTTCGCGCCAGCCGCCCACCGGAGGGGACCGCCGGAGCCGCGGCGTCGGTCTCCTCCTCCCGGAGCTCGATGAGCGCGTCACCGATGTCGCGCAGGCGATGGGCGCGGTCCCGCTGCAGGCACCGGCGCAGGAGGCGGCGGACCGGCCGGGGCACCTCCGCCGGCAGCCGGTCCCAATCGGGCTCGCGATGGAGGATCGCCCCGATCGAGTCGGAGATGGTCTCGCCGCCGAAGAGCCGGTGCCCGGTGAGCATCTCGTATACCACGGCCCCGAACGCCCAGATGTCCGTCTGCTTCCCGACGGCCCTGCCCCGGGCCTGCTCGGGGGACATGTAGGCGGCGGTGCCGAGGATCACCCCCGGCCGCGTCATGGCCGTGGTGATCGTCGGCGAGGTTTCCGGGTCCCCGCTCGCCTCGTCCTGCTCATAGGCCCGGGCCAGCCCGAAGTCGAGCAGCTTGACGCCGCCCTCGGTCAGCATGACGTTCGCCGGTTTCAGGTCGCGGTGGACGATGCCCTTCTTGTGGGCGGCTTCCAGGCCCTCGGCGATCTGGCGGGCCAGCGTGAGGGCCTCCTCGACCGGAACGGGTCCACGTTCCAGGCGACGGCTCAGATCCTCCCCCTCGGCGAGCTCCATGACCAGGAAGGCCCTGCCGTTCGCCTCCTTCAGGTCGTAGAGGGCGGCGATGTTGGGGTGGTTGAGCGAAGCCAGGAGCTTGGCCTCCCGCTGGAAGCGGGCGAGGCGTTCGGGGTCGCGGCCCACCTCGTCGGGTAGGAGCTTGATCGCGACATCCCGCCCCAGCTTGCTGTCGTGGGCGCGATAGACTTCGCCCATGCCGCCCTTGCCGAGCGCACCGGTGATCCGATAGCTGGCGATGGACTTGCCTATCATGATTGGAGTTCCCGGCGGCGTGTGGTTGGCACGCGGGGAAGTCTACCCTAGTGGGGGGGGGCAAGACTACTCACCTTGGAGGAAGGAACCCGACCGGGGATAAGGGCCGCCTGGCTTTTCGCGGATCAAGGCCCGGAGGCTCTCGGGCCGATTGATCGGGGGGCGG
>CAYRIJ010000369.1:0-3683 GCA_964424285.1 uncultured bacterium | reverse complement strand
GCCCATCTGATCGGGCACGGTGACCGCCAGGTAGAGCGGCCGCTGCCAGTTGTTCTCCTTGATGATCTGGCGGACGGCGGTGTCCTTCACGTACCAGATCTTCCCGTTCTGGTCGCGGTAGGGCTGCGTCTGCTCGATCTGGGCGTCGGTCCAGCCGATGGGCACCTTGGGGGTCAGATCCCGGAGCTGCTTGATGTACCAATCGGTGTTGAGGAGGCTCAGGTTCACCACCCGGACGTCCTTGCGGATCTTCTCCACCTCCTGGAGGTACCAGAGCGGGAAGGTATCGTTGTCCCCGTTGGTGAAGATGATGGCGTTGGGGGCCAGCGCGATCAACATGTTGTACGCGTAGTCCCGGGCCACGTAGAAGCCCCGCCGGTCGTGGGACCTCCAGTTGGTGAACACGGGGGCCAGGGACATGGCCACCATGAGGGTGGCGGTCGCGCCGACGGCCAGCCGGCGGCTGGATTCCTTCGAGAACTGGTCCCGGGCCCAGAGCGCCAGCCACGCCGCGCCGATCCCCACCCAGATGGACATGAACTGGAAGTTCTGGACGAAGAAGTAGTCGCGCTCGCGGACCTCCCCCACCCTGAAGTTCAGGTAGACCACCATGGCCGGACCCAGGAGGGCGAAGAGGACCCCGAGGAGGATCGCGCTCCGCCGCGCCCGCACGAGATGGATGAACGCCCCCGCCACCGCCAGGAGGATCGGAAGCTGGAAGAAGTCCCTTCCCTTCAGGAAGAAGAGGGTGAAGTTCCACCGCATGTACCGGAAGTACATGTGGTTCAGCTGGTACCACAGATCCGCCTTCCGCTCCCAGATGGGCGGGGGCTTGTACTGGTCGCGAATGAGCATCAGCCACAGCGAGTGCCAGGTCTCCGGCGCCGCCTCGTTGATCATGGGGTGGAGGTTGGAGCGGATGAGCAGGTAGAAGTGGACGGACACCCCCACCATGAAGAGGAGCGCGCTCCAGAAGGCCAGCTTGTGGAACTTCCCGCTCACGATCCACACCAGGAGGGTGATCCCCAGCACCACCGGGGCCACCAGGAACGCTCCGATGTGGATGCCGGTGGCCAGGGAGAGGGTGGCCAGCCCCCAGCCGAAGTAATCCCACCGCCAGAGGTAGCTGGGGCGGGTGGCGAACACGAACACCACCGCCGCCCAGGCCGCGATGGCCACCCCCAGGTGGATCCCGATCCCCAGACCCACCAGGTAGGTGATGAGGAGCAGGAGCCCGTCCTCGTTCCCCCGATCCAGACGCTCCTCCCAGCGGAGCGCGAGCCACACCACGAAGACCATGAGCGCGCAGGATGCGGCGTACACCTCGGCCTCGACGGCGTTGTCCCAGAACGTGGTGGCGAAGCCGGCCATGAACGCGGCCACCACCCCGGCCACGTAGGCCAGGGGACGGTTGACCGACTTCTCCTCCCAGGGGAAGACCTTGCGGCTGATCTTGACCGTCACCAGGTAGGTGAAGAGCACGGCCACCGCCGAGGAAAGGGCGGAGAACCAGTTCACCCGCTGGGCGATGGTGGCGATGGGGATGAGGGTGAAGAGGCGCCCGAGGAGAACGTAGAGCGGGGTGCCGGGAGCATGCGGCACGCCGAGGATGTAGCTGGTGGCGATGAACTCCCCGCTGTCCCAGAACGGCACGGTGGGGGTCATGGTGATGGTGTAGACGGCGAGGCTGAACAGAAACACGAAGACGGCGACCAGGGTGTTCTGTTTGTCCTGTGTATACCGCTCCAACGTGGTCAACGTGCTATCTCCCGCGTGCGGCGCGCGCCTCGCCACGCTCTCCCAGGATCTCCTCGATGAGATCCAGGGTCTTCTCGGTGGACGCCTGCCAGTTGAAGGTACGGGCCCAACTCACCCCTTCCTCGGCCATCGACGACGCCAGGGCGTCGTCGGCGAGATGGGTGCCGATCTTTTCGGCCAACTCGTCGATGTCGCCGTGCTCCACCAGGAACCCGGTCTTTCCGTCCACCACCGACTCCCGGAGCCCCGGGGACCGGCTGGCCACGACCGGGGTGGCGCAGGCGCCGGCCTCGATGACGGAGAGTCCCCAGCCTTCCTTGGGCGAGGTATAGGCCAGCACCCGCGACTCCTGCAACAGCCTCACCTTGTCCGTTCCCCCCACGTATCCCGGGAAGCGGACATGATCGGCCACCCCGGTTCGGCTGGCAATACGCTCCAGCTCCCCTCGGAAGTCCCCCTCCCCCACGACCCAGTACTCGGCGTCCCGCACCCGGGCCAAGACCTTGGGCAGGGCCAGGATAGGGTTTTCGATCCGCTTGTACTTCTTGAGCCGGCCCAGGTACACGATCCGCTTGGGACGCTCGGCCACCGGGACCGGGCTGGGGCCGTAAAGGTCGTGATCCATGCCGCTATGAATGACCCGGAGGTTCCGCCGGGGGATCCCCCGGGCCGCCAGGTCGTCCCGGGTGCTCTCGGAGAGGACCGAGAACCGGGAGTTCCGGTACACCCTCGGAATGAAGCGCTCGTAGAGATAGACGTAGCTCGCGAGAGGGAAGGGGGCCTCCTGGAACACGGTGGTGCCGAAGAGGTGGGGCACGATGGCCAGAACCGGGAGCCGGGTGTGGAGCGGCATGAAGAACGGGATCTTGTTCAGGTCCTCGGCCACCAGGTCGTATCCCCGGGGCTCGAGGTGCTTCTTGAAGTACCGGGGAGCGGCGAAGTTGAAGTTGTAGAGGTTGCCCGTCCGGTGGACTTCCAGGGGGCCGATCCGGTCGGTGGGCGAGGCCCCGGGGAACATCCCGGTGAGCAGGGTGACCTCGTTCCCGCGTTCGGCGATCCGGGAGAACACCTCCTGGATGATGACCTCGGCCCCGCCCGCCTCCGGGTGCTTCATGTCCCGGTAGGACAGGAGGCAGATGCGCCGGCTCAAACCTTCTTCCCCACCACGCCGATCATGGCGAAGGTCCAGTAGGCCAGGGGCCGCCGGCGGAACCAGTTCCGCCAGGCGTCGTTCATCCGCCCCAGCGGCCCGAACCCCCCCGGATTCCGGGGAATCCCCACCCCCACCGCGCGGAGGCCGTAGCGGGCGGCCCGGTAGAAGAAGCCGGGGATCATCCAGTCCCCGAAGCGGGCCTCGACCCGGAATCCCTGGGCCTCCACCAGCCGGGAAAGCTCCCGGATCGAGAACTCGGTCTCCCACCCCGCGAACCACCGGTCCAGGGCGATCATGACCTTCTTCCCCACCGTGTAGACGTGCCAGCGCTGGGGAACGTCGATCACCACGTGGCCGCCGCGCTTCAGGACCCGCCGGTTGTCCGCCACCAGGGGGACGGGATCGCGGAAGTGCTCGAGCAGCCCCTGGTGGAACACGACGTCGAAGGTCCCCTCGTCGAAAGGCATGCGGGTCCCGTCGGCGCAGACCATGGTGATGGTCACCCCGGCGGCGGCCGCGTTCCGGGCCACCACGTCCAGGGAGGAGGGCACGTAGTCGATCACCGTGACGTGGGCCCCGCGGCGGGCCAGCTCGATGGAGTCCCGGCCCGAGCCCGCCCCGACCTCGAGGATGCGCTTTCCGCGCACCTCTCCGAGGGCCAGAATCGCGTTGATCACCCGGTTATCGTTGTCGTAGGTGACGTGGGGATCGGCGTTCTCTTTCCAGTACGCGTCCCAGTGCGCCTTGGTGGATGCTCGGGCCATGGGGGGAC
>CAYRIJ010000368.1:0-3683 GCA_964424285.1 uncultured bacterium | reverse complement strand
TCTCCGCCCGCAGATACGCTTCGGGGGAGATGAAGTACCGGTTCCTCGGGGAATCATCGCGTTCGTTCTCCGCCCGCACCGGGCGCGCCACCACGCGTCCCTCCGGTCCCTCATGGCCGAGCAGGAACCCGCAGCATTCGTGGGGGTAGGCTTCCTCGCCGTGGCGACGGATCGCCTCCAGCCCGGCCGGGGTGAGCTTCAGGTTCATCGGGGCGCTTCCCAGATCGGTTCGTCCAGGTACCCGTCCGCGGGGTCGGGCGGGACGGTCATCACCGGCCCCCCGCTCGAGACGCTCCGCGGCCCGACGCCACCGCCGCCGGCGGAGCCCTCAGGGCGACTTTGCGTTTCGTATGTGGAGGCGGCCCGGACCGTCCTCCGTGAAGCGGCCCACCACCTCGGCCGCGGGGACCCCTTTGGCCCGGAGGGCGGCCAGGAGATCGGCGGCCCGCTCGGGAGCCACCGCCAGCAGGAGCCCTCCCGAGGTCTGGGCATCGGCCAGGAGGATCCGGTCCGTCTCGTCCAGGCCCTCGTCGAACACCGCCCAGGACTCCAGGAAGGCAAGGTTCTTCCAGGAGCCTCCGGGCACCACCCGGGCCGCGGCCAGCTCGCGCACCGTGGCCTCGGCGAGAACGGGCACGGCCTTGGCGTACATCTCGGCGCTCAGGCCGGAACCCGCCGCCATCTCGTAGAGGTGTCCGAGCAGGCCGTAGCCGGTGACGTCGGTGGCCGCGCGCACCCCGACCTCGACCGCCGCCTCCCCGGCCCCACGGTTCAGGACCGCCATCTGCTCCACCACCGCCTTCACCAGCCCGGGCTCCACCTTCCCCCGCTTGATCCCGGTGGTCAGGATTCCCACCCCCACGGGCTTGGTGAGGACGAGGAAATCGCCGGCCCGCGCTCCGATGTTCCGGAGAATGCGGTCGGGGTGGACCCGTCCGGTCACCGCGAGCCCGAACTTGGGCTCCTTGTCGTCGATGGAGTGGCCCCCCACCACCGCCACCTCCGCCTCCACGCACTTGTCGGCGGCTCCCCGGAGGATCTGCTTCAGGACGTCCGGCCCCAGGTCGTCGATGGGAAAGCCCACGATGTTGAGGGCCAAGAACGGAACGCCGCCCATGGCGTAGACGTCGCTCAGGGCGTTGGCCGCGGCCACCCTCCCGAAGTCGTAGGGGTCGTCCACGATCGGGGTGAAGAAGTCCAGGGTCTGGACCAGGGCGAGATCGTCGGAGACGCGATAGATCGCCGCGTCGTCCGCGGTCTCGTTGCCGACCAGGACGTTCGGATCGTGGAATCTGGGTAGCCCGTCCAGAACCTGGGCGAGGACGCTCTGCGCGATCTTGCAGGCTCAGCCGGCGCCGTGGCTCAGGGACGTGAGCTTGACGATGTCTTCTCCGCTCATTCGGTAAGGGTAGAGGGGCGCCGGGAGGGGGTCAACGGGACAGGCGCGGCTCAGGAGGCGCGCGAAGGCCCGGGTGAGCGCCAGAGGACGGCGTGAACCAGCGCCCACCCCAGGTCCGCCGCGCCCACGGCCACGAAGACCCCCGCCCCCGCCGGCCGGAGCAGGGCGGCCAGAATCAGCACGAACGCTCCCCCTCCGCCCCGGGCCCAGAGGACGGCGGGACGAAAGGCGTCGACCGCCGCCGACCGGGCCGCGCCGGCGTAGAGGACGGGGAGGACGAGCAGGGGGAGGGCGGCCAGGTGGAAGTAGAACTCCGACCCGGTCACCGGGCTCCCCAGCCCGGCCATCACCCGGGGACCGAAGACGAGAATGAAGAGCCCCAGGGCGAGGTCGTAGGCCGCCCCGGCGAAGAGGCTCGCCCGGAGCGCGCGTCGCGAAGCCCCGGCGCCGCTCAACGCCGTTTCACGCCGGAGGTCGCGCTCCAGAAGAGCGCGGCCATCACCACCAGGAGGAGCACCACCCCGGGCCAGGCGAAGTGCTGGGTCTCGAAGAGGGCGAAGACGTTTCGGCCCGCCACCACCAGGGGCACGGCCAGGAGGATTCCGATCAGGGCCTCCCCGGTGATGAGCCCGGAGGCGAAGAGGAGCCCGTTCCGGTCCGACACCGACTCGATCTCGGGGTCCCGGGCGGCTCCGCGGCGCATCTGGTAACGCTTGGCGAAGTGGGAGACCACTCCGCCGAAGAAGATCGGCACCGAGAGCTCGATGGGCAGGTAGATCCCCACCGCCACCGCGAGGACCGGGGTGCGGAACGAGGCCCCGCGGCTCTTCTGGACCTGATCGAAGATGATGATGAGGACCGCGATCACCGCTCCGATGAACGCCATCCCCCAGGGGAGCCCGCCGCGGAAGACTCCCTGGGCCACGCTGGCCATGAGGGTGGCCTGGGGCGCGGTCAGGGGGTTGGGGTGAGCCGCGGTCGGCTCGCCGATCCCATAGCCCTTCAGGAGCAGGGTGAGCACCGGGGCCATCACGAAGGCCGCGGTCACCGTGCCCAGGATCTGGGCGGTTTGCTGCTTCCAGGGGGTGGCGCCCAGGATGTGCCCGGCCTTGAGATCCTGCATGTTGTCCCCGGCGATGGCCGCGGCGCAGCACACCACCGCGCCGATGAAGATGGCCGCCGAGGGCCCGACGTGGCTCTCGGTTCCCATCAGGGCCACCAGGAGGAGGGACGCGCTCAGAATGGTGGCGATGGTCACCCCGGAGATGGGGTTGTTGCTGCTCCCCACCAGCCCGGCCATGTACCCGGCCACCGCGCTGAACAGGAACCCCGCGATCAGCATCAGGACCGCCATCAGAATCGCCACTCCCAGCGATTTCACCACGTAGAGGTAGACGAAGAAGATGGGGATCACCGAGAGCCCGATGGCCCACAGGACGAGGTGCATGGGAGCGTCGCGCTCGGTGCGGGGGATCTCCTCCGAGGCCCCGGCGCCCGGGCGGATGGTCTTGAGGCCGCTCCGGATCCCCAGGATCAGCGAGCCCCTGAGGTTCACCAGCGCCCAGAGCCCCCCCACCACCATGGCCCCGATGCCCATGTAGCGGATGTAGTTGCTCCAGATCCAGTTCGCGGCGTCGGCGGCTCCGGCGGATTCGGCGGGGATGGCCCCGCGGCCGTGCTGCAGCAGCCAGACGGGAATCCCGATGAACCAGCTGATGGCCCCTCCCGCGAAGACCAGGACCGCGATGTTGAGCCCCACGATGTAGCCCACCGCCACCAGCGCCGGCGAGAGATTGGTGCCCCCGTAGAGCACGGTCTTCCCCGCGTAGCGCGCCTTCTCGAAGGTGGCGGTCCAGAGATTGAGCCCCGCTTCCCCGAACTTGAAGGCGCCCCCGATCAGCGCCGCGGCGGCCAGGTACCAGACCGCCGAGCCCCCCTCCTCCCCGCTCTGCAGGACCTCGGCGGTGGCCACGCCCTCCGGAAAGCGGAGCGGCTGGTCCACGATCAGCGCCCGCCGCAGGGGGATGGTGAAGAACACGCCGACCACCCCCCCCAGCGCGGCGATCATCGTGGTCTCCCAGTAGTCGAAGTGCTGCCAGTAGCCGAGGATGATCAGGGCGGGGAGGGTGAAGATGACCCCCGCGGCCAGGGACTCGCCCGCCGAGGCCGCGGTCTGGACCAGGTTGTTCTCCAGGATATTGGAGCGCCGGAACAGCCGGAGCACGGCCATGGAGATGACCGCGGCGGGGATGGACGCGCTCACCGTCATGCCCGCGAAGAGCCC
>CAYRIJ010000367.1:0-3683 GCA_964424285.1 uncultured bacterium | reverse complement strand
GAGTACCGCGTCCAGCGCAGGATCTCCTGCACCGTCGGCTTCTTCCCGTACATGAGGATCCCCACCCGGTAGATCCGCGCCGCCAACCAGACCATGAACAGGGTGAACCCCCCGGTGAGGGCATAGGCGAGGGCGATCTGCCACCACGGCGGCGTCTTCACCGCCAGGCGGAGCATCATGACCAGCGGGGTGAAGACGGGGATGAGGGAGATCACCACCGCCAGGGTCGAGTCGGGGTCGTTGATCACCGGCATCATGAAGATGAAGGGGGCGATCAGGAACATGATGGCGAAGGTGGAGAGCTGCTGGGCTTCCTGGGCGGAGTTGAACGAGGCCCCGATGGCCGCGTAGAAGCTCGCGAAGACGAAGAAGCCCAGGAGGAACAGGGCGAAGAAGTGCAGGATCAGGGAGACCGGCAGGGTGGGGATCTGGAAGTTCGCCGGGAGCCAGGCGATCGAAGCGACGATGCCCGGCGCGGTCACCACCGCCACCGTCCCCAGCCACACCGCGAGCTGGGTGAGCCCGGTGCAGCAGATGCCGATGAGCTTTCCGAGCATCAGCTCGAACGGGCTGGCCGAGGAAACCACCACCTCCACCACCCGGGACGTCTTCTCCTCCAGCACCCCCTGCATGACCTGCTGGCCGTAGATGATGAGCACGAGGTAGAGGAGGAAGAAGAGGAGATAGGCGAAAACGAATCCCGCCTCGCCGCGCTCCTCCCGGCTCCCCTTCTGGGTGATCCGGATGGTGTTGAGGCCGATGGACCGGTCGAGCCCCTCGATCTGGTCCGGATCGAGCCCGGCGGCGGTGAGCTTGGCCCGGCGCACCACGTCGGTGAGCACGTCTTCCAGCACCGATTGGGTGGCGAAGTTGGAGATGTTCTCGGAGTGGTACTCCACCTTCCCCCGGTCCAGGCCGTCGCGGGTGACCCAGATCCAGGAGTTGATCTCCCCGTTCAGGACCTGGCGGTCGAGAGCCGCGCGCTGGGCCTCGGGATCCGGGGCGGGGGATTGGGATTCCATCTCGAAGCGGATCTCCCGGTTCTCCGATGCCTCCCGCGACTTCAGCCTCTCGGCCAGGGGGCCGGCCACCTCGCCCGTCGCGTCCACCACCACGATCTTGTGGCTCGTCTTGGCCTTGCTCATGACCAGGGCGGGGAGGAGGGTCATGGCCAGCATGAAGAGCGGGAGCAGGACCGTGGCGATCCAGAACCCCTTGGTCTTCACCCGGGTCACGTACTCCCGTTTCGCGATCACCAGCATCTTGTCAGCGCGCATCGTTCACCGCCTTGATGAAGATTTCCTCCAGATCCGGCTCTTCGGAGCGGAACTCGTCCACTTCGAGAAACTGCACGATCTCCCGGAGCACCGCCGAACCCTCGACCCCCGGTCGGAGCAGGAGCTTCGCCGTCCCGTTCTGGGCGACGGCCTGGCTCACCCCCGGCACGTCGGAGAGCCGGCTCATGTCGCCGCGGCCGCTCAGACGGTAGGAGTTCCCGCCCAGACGCTCCTTGATCGCCCGGAGTTCCCCGTCCAGGATCACCCTCCCCTTGGAGATGAGGCAGACGTGATCGCAGAGCTTCTCCGCCTGTTCCATCACGTGGGTGGAGAAGAGGATGGTCCGCCCGGCCTTCTCGTACTCGGTCAGGAGATCCTTGAAGAGCTGCTGGTTGATGGGGTCGAGGCCCGAGAAGGGCTCGTCCAGGATCACGATCTCCGGCTCGTGGATGAGGGTTCCCACCAGCTGGATCTTCTGCTGCATTCCCTTGGAGAGTTCCTCCACCTTCTTGGCCGCCCAGGTCTCGAGCCCCACTCTCCGGAGCCAGAGGTCGATCTTCGGTTTCAGCTCGCGCTTCTTCAGGCCGTGGAGCTCCCCGAAGAAGGTCAGGTGGTCGGTCACCGTCATCTTCCGGTACAACCCGCGTTCCTCCGGGAGATAGCCGATCCGGTGCAGGTCGCCGCTCTGGCGCGGTCGCCCGAAGAAGAGGACCTCTCCGGAATCGGGGGCGATGATGTCCATGATCATGCGGATCGTGGTGGTCTTGCCCGCCCCGTTCGGTCCGAGGAGTCCGAACACCGTGCCTGCGGGCACCTTCAGGGACACCCCGTCCACCGCGGTGAACTTGTCGAAGGTCTTTCGAACGTCGCGCACTTCGAGGGTCTCGTTCATGGGTCGAACCTCGTGTTGGGTGATGGGACCGGGGGAAGTCGAGAATGGGGCCGCCGGGGAATGGCGGTCAACATGCCAGGTCCGCCTTCCGGAAATAGGCGTTCAGCCACCGGCGGTAGCCGAACTGGGACGCCGCCATCAGGGCCAGGAGGAGCGCCCCTTCGACGACGGGGCCCGGTCTCCCGAGCCACGCCGGAAGCCAACGGGTGGTCGCGGCCACCAGGCCGGCCGTGACCAGCACCGAGCCCACCGAGAGGAGCATGATCCGGTTGGACCGCCGCCCCCGGCAGGACCCGGTGATCCCGGTGGTCCGGAAGACGAGCGGCAAGGGCATGAGCGCGAACACCAGGGCCAGGGAGCGTATGAAGCCGGGCAGGGCGTCCAGGGGCCCCGTCCGGTAGCCGGAAAGGAAGAGGATCAGGACCGTCGCGGCGATGAGGAACGCCGCCGCCGAACAGAACCGGGTGACCAGGCGGAGGCCGGCCCGGTAGGTGATCCGGGAGAGGTCGGCCCGGGACAGCGGATAGGGGAGGGCCTGGAGCCGCAGGGAAGACGACGTGGCCACGTAGGCCCAGGCCACCGTGCCCAGGAACCAGCCCAGGAGCAGGTAGGGGGGGGTGTGTTCGCCTGCCGCGGTCAGAGGGGCCTGGAGAAAGGTGGCGAGGGCGTAGCGGAGACCGTCGCTCCGGTTCCCGGTCGCCTCGATCCCGCTCTGGAAGGCGAAGAGGCCCACGAAAAGGACGGTGAAGATGGTGGTCCCCAGGAGCACTCGCGCCGATCCGGTCCGGCGGTAGCCGTAGGATTCGTAGGCTTCGGCCCGGACCCAGCCGGGAATCTCCGCCGCGGCAAGCGGCTCCGTCCAGGCGACGCCCGTACCCGGGGCGTAGGACCGGACCTCCTGCCGGTAGCGGCTCTTGGCCGCCCCCGAGAGGGTGCTGACCAGGGGCAGGGTCGGGATCGACGGGCGCCGCCTTGCCGCCTCGGCGCCGTATCCCCATCGCACGCATGCCGCGCCGAGCAGGAGAGCCGCCAGCGCCCCCGCCCAGGGATAGCGGTCCACGACGCGGAAGAGCGGATCGATGAGGACGCCCGCGGCCAGGAGGGCGAGAAGGCTCACCCGTCCGAAGTCGCTCTGACGGAGTTGGATGAGGCTCCCCTCCACCCCGGTTCCCAGCAGGAACCAGAGGAGCGCAAAGGCGGCGAGGGGGATCGGAGGCGTATTTCCGCCCAGCGCCCGGAAACCGAGAACCACCGGGATGGAAACGATCGCCCCGGCCAGGATCACCTGCCCCGCGATGCTCCGTCTGAGCGCCGGGAGGTTCCAGGCGAAGGTGGTGTGGTAGAGCTCCTGGACCGTCTGGCCGATCAGGAACCCCAGGACGGCCGGAGCGCTAAGGCTCAGGAAGCGGAGGACGTGAAGGGCCCGTTCACCGGGGGCCGACCGGTCGAGGCTCGTGAACACGTGGAGCGCGTCTCCCCGGTAGCCGTGAAAGCTGAAGTCGAAGGAGACCAGG
>CAYRIJ010000366.1:0-3732 GCA_964424285.1 uncultured bacterium | reverse complement strand
CCGCTCCGGACGACCCGCCCGCGAGTTTCGACCGCGATGTGGCCATGACCAGCGTGGATGGCGATATGGGGCTTTTGACGGAGGTTGCATCCATATTCAAGAGGGACAGCCTTCTCACGTTGTCGGGGCTTCAAGCCGCCATCCGGAACGGGGATGCCATGGACCTCAACCGCAAGGCCCATGCGCTCAAGGGATCGGCCGGAGCTTTCGGAGGGCATGCCGCCGCTCTACTCGCCCTCGCGCTGGAGGAGATGGGGGGACGCCGGGACCTGGCCGGGGCCGAGGAGTTGGCGGGTGCCCTGGCCCTGGAACTCGGGAAGCTCACCCAGGAGCTGGATGCATACGTGGGGGGGATCCCATCATGAGGATTGTGATCGCCGAGGATGACGCCGTTACCCGTCGCTTGCTGGAAGCCAAGCTCGGCAAGTGGGGCTACGAGGTGATCGCCACCTCGGACGGCCTGGGAGCGCTGCAGGCGCTCTCGGCGAATGACGCCCCGCAGCTCGCCATCCTCGACTGGATGATGCCGGGAATGGACGGTGTGGACGTGTGCCGCGCTCTGCGGAGGGAAGCGGGGGATTCCTACACGTACGTCATTCTCCTCACGGCCAAGATCGGGGAGCAGGATCTCGTCGCGGGGATGGAGGCGGGCGCCGACGACTACATCTCCAAGCCGTTCAACTCGAGCGAACTGAAGGTGCGTCTGCGCGCGGGACGCCGGATCATCGAGCTCCAGACCGAGCTGATTGCGGCGCGCGAGGTCCAGCGGGTGAAGGCCAGTCACGACCCGCTCACCGGTCTCTGGAACCACGAGGAGATACTTCAGATCCTCGGACGGGAACTGGTCAGAGACGCCCGGGAAGGCCTCGAACCCACGGGTACGATCATGGTCGACCTGGATCATTTCAAGCAAGTCAACGACACCTTCGGCCACATGGCGGGGGACGTTGTGCTCCGCGCGGCCGCGCACCGCATGTTCGCACTCATTCGTCCGTACGATGCGCTGGGCCGCTATGGCGGCGAGGAATTCCTCGTCGTCGCGCCGGGGTGCGGCAGGGAGGGGGGCGCCGCCCTGGCGGAGCGGCTCCGGGCCGGCATCGCGGCTGCCGGCGTGGACACGTCGGAGGGAGTGATCCCGGTCCAGGTCAGCCTGGGGGTCGCCGTGAACGACGGGACGGATGAGTGCGATGTGAGCGCGCTGGTGCAGCGGGCCGACCAGGCCCTCTACCGCGCGAAGGAAAACGGACGCAACCGGGTGGAGGTCGGGTAGCCGTGACGGACGACTCCGTCAGGACCGCAACCCGTGAAGGCGCCCCGGTCCAGGGTTCCGTAACCGAAGTCATGCATACAATCCGGCGGCGATTCGCGGTGCCGCCGGCATTGCGACTCCTCCGCGATGCGCATCGGCATCGCGTCGTCGGCGCGCCCCGGCGCCCGTCCGGTCGCGGACCCGCCGGCGACTACTTCACGGTGAAGGTCTTCACCGTCCTGGCCATGAACTCCTCGTCCATGTACCGGGGATCCGAGGCGTAGAACTCCACCGTGTAGGTCCGGTCGGCCTTCTCATAGGAGACCGTGGCGGTGTACTCCAGGCTCGCGGTCTTTCCCCGGTAGCTCTGGGTGACCATGTAGCTCCACGCGGGTTGCCTGTCGATCACCGTGGCGTCGATCGGCCCGTACTCCGAGTTTGCCCCGTAGCGCGCGGCGGCGGCCTCCCGGGCGAACTGGACTTCCTCGTAGGAGGTCGGCCCCGCGTACTCGGTGATCATGATGCTGCAGTGGTTGTCCTCGCCGGCAGTGAAGTAGCCCCGCTGGTCCAGCACCTGCCGATCCGGGAACACCTTTCGCGCCGCGGTGGCGTTGGCGTCGAACAGGAACCCGGCGGGCCGGACCGGCACCTGGGCTCCCTCCACCAGAGGCTTCGAGCAGCCGGACCACGCCCAGACCGCCAGGGCGGCCAGGCCCAGGGTCCGAAGCATCGGGCGGACGGCGGATTTCCCGGCGGTGCCTTGCATGTGGATCCTCCTCCTTGACTCCCATGTCTCAAGAAAATCGCTACAGGCGATAATCGGCCGGCCGATACCGAACTTGAGACTGCAATCTCATACCCGGGCCGGCCGGATCCCCCCCGGTGGGCCGGGCGGAGGCAACACCATGTTCCTCAACATCTTCAAGGTCAGGTTGATCCTGGCGATCGCCGGGCTCGTGGTCCTGGTGGGCTACATGGCGGCAGGGGGAGGCTTCGGCCCCAAGTCCACCATCTCCATCGAGTACGGGATGTACCCCCGCGAGTTCGCCGGTCTCCGGGTGGAGATCGACGGCCGGGTGGTCGGGACCCTGAAGGGGTTCGGAAGCGCCACCCGCACCGGCTTCGAGGTCAAGGACGGCCGGCACACGGTCCGGGTGCTCCATCCCGACCTCGACAGCGTGCCGCGAACCGTGACCTCGGGGACGGGGGGTCGGAACGTCATGCTGATCCTGGACTACCAGGATCGCTCGGCGCCGGACGGCTCGCTCGAAACCGTGCTCGCCTTCCAGGACTGACCGCCGGCGGGCGCGGATCAATCCGCGGGGTCGATCGCCCGGCCGTTCAGGATGATCCGATATCCCAGTCGCACGGTGGGCCGGAGCATGGCGGAAACCGAGCAGTACTTCTCCTCGGAAAGCGCCACCGCCCGCCGGACCGAGGCCTCGTCCAACTCCGGCCCATCCACGTGATAGACCAGGGTGAGATCGGTGTAGATCCGCGGCTCCTCCTCCCGACGGACCGCCTCCACCTCCACCCGGAGCGCGCTCAGGGTCTTCCGCATCTTCCCCAGGATCATCACGATGTCGATCCCGGTGCAGACCGCCACCGCGGCCTGCACGGTCTCGGTGGGGGGCGGTCCGGGACCGGGGCGGTTCGCCCCCGGCACGCTGGCCAGGGTGAGGGTCTCGCCGCCGGGAAACGCGACCTGGAACTCGGATTCCCGCTTCCAGCTCGCGGTCACTTTTCGGGTCATGGGCCCTCCGGTCACCGTGCCCCCACGCCGCCGTCCACCGCCAGCTCGTGGCCGGTGATCCACGAGGCCTCGTCGCTGGCCAGGAAGAGCGCGGCGGCGGCCACGTCCTCGGGGAGGCCGCACCGGCCCAGGGGATACCGCTCCCCCAGCTCCCGCGCCCGCGCCATGAGGTCCGCGTGCCCTTCCCAGAGTTCCCGGTTGAGCCCGGTCAGGACCAGGGCGGGACAGATGGCGTTGACCCGGATGCCTTCGGGACCGTGGCGGACGGCCAGGGACCGGGTGAGCGCGCTCACCGCCCCCTTGGACGCGGTATAGACCGGGACGGTCGCGGTGGCTCCGGCGTGCCGGGAGAGGTACGAGGAGACGTTGAGGATCACCCCGCCGCGCCCCTGCATCCGGGCCAGGGCGGCCCGGCAGCCGTGGATCACCCCCTTCACGTTCACCGCGAGGATCCGCTCCACGTGCTCGGGGTCGGTCTCGGGGAGCGGCCGGCGCTCGGAGACCCCGGCCGCGTTGATCCACACGTCGAGGCCTCCCCAGAGGCGGACCGCCTCGTCGCCCAACGCCTCCATGTCCCCGGGGAGGGTCACGTCGGCCCGGAATCCGCGGACCTCGCCCGCCTCGCCGGGGGGGGTGTCGGAGGCCGCCGCGGCGGCCCCGGAAGCGGTTTCGGAGACGGCCGCGGCCAGCTTCGCGTCGTCGCGCCCGCAGATGAGGACCCGGCCCCCCG
>CAYRIJ010000365.1:0-3739 GCA_964424285.1 uncultured bacterium | reverse complement strand
CGGGGAGTGGGCCTGGTTGTCGGCGTTGATGAAGATCGGAATGTAGTGAATGCCGTCCTGGCCGGCGTCGTCGGCGAGGATCCACCAGCCCCGGCCGTCGGTGGCGAAGGCATGGGCGCGGGTGGGAAGGACGAGGAGGCAGAGCTCCGCAATCAGAGCGAGTCGCAACATTGCACGCATGGGGGCCCCTCATGCCGCCCGCCCGAAAATCGCATCCCCTCCGTCGATCCGGTCGCGCCGACCAGGGCCGGTTTCCAAGCGGGCCGCGAAGCTTGCCGAAGAGCCGCCCGGCCATTCGGCCGGAGCGATCCCGGCGGTTCAACCCGTGAAACAAAAAGAGATGAGATCGGTCAGTTTACGAGCCGTCCTGCCGGTGTTCCAGGAGAATCCCGCCGAACTGGGCCCGGCGCCCGTCCCCCTCCCGGCCCGCCCCCGCCCCACCTCCCCCGGAGAGAAGTAGGCTAGAATCCCCGGTTTGCGTCGGCCGCCGGAACAGAAGACGGGTCCGGGCCGGCGGTCCGGCCCGCGGGACCCGCCAACAGGGAGATCCTTGAACCGCCTCACCTCGCCCTTCATCGCCCTCCGGCACCGGAACTTCCGGCTCCTCTGGGGGGGCCAGCTCATCTCCGCCTCCGGGACCCTGATGCAGAACGTGGCCATCCTCTGGCACGTCTCGCTCCTGGTTTCCCCCTCCCACAAGGGCCTGGCCCTGGGGCTGGTCGGCCTGGTCAAGGTGGTGCCGATCATCGTCTTCTCCCTGGTCGGCGGCGTGGTGGCCGACGCCCTGGACCGCCGGAAGCTTCTCCTGGTCACCCAGAGCTTCATGATGGGGGTGGCCGTGGTGCTGGCCGTCCTCACCTTCCGGGGGCTCACCGTCCTCTGGCCGATCTATCTCCTGGCCGGGATCAGCGCCGCCGCCGCCCCGTTCGATAGCCCCGCCCGCCAGTCCCTGATCCCGAACCTGGTCCCGGTGAAGGACTTTCCCAACGCCATCAGCCTCAACACCATCATGTTCCAGACCGCCTCGGTCCTCGGCCCGGCGATCGCGGGGGCGGTGATCGCCGGTCTGGGAGTGGGGTGGGCCTACGCCCTGAACGCGGTGTCGTTCCTGGCGGTGATCGTGGGGCTCATCCTCATGCGGGACGTTCCGCGGCGGAAGCTCGAGGAAGCGAGCCGCATCAACGCCAAGGCCGCGCTGGAGGGTCTCCGGTTCGTCTTCTCGGCTCCGGTCATCCGTTCCAGCATGCTCCTCGACTTCCTGGCCACGTTCTTCGCCTCGGCCACCGCGCTTCTCCCCATCTTCGCCCAGGACATCCTCAAGGTGGGCGCCCATGGCTACGGCCTCCTCTACGCGGCGCCGGCGGTGGGAGCGGTGGTCATGAGCCTCGTCATGGTGTCCGTGGTCGATCGCATCGACCGCCGGGGCAAGGTCCTACTCTGGTCGATCGTGGCCTTCGGCCTGGCCACCGTGGCCTTCGGGCTCTCCCGTAGCTTCTGGCTCACCTTCGCCTGCCTGGCCGTGGTGGGAGGCGCGGACACCGTTTCCACCGTGCTCCGGAACATCATCCGCCAGCTCGCCACCCCCGACCGCCTCCGCGGGCGGATGACCAGCGTCAACATGATCTTCTTCATGGGCGGCCCCCAGCTCGGGGAGATGGAGGCGGGGACGGTGGCCAACTTCCTCGGCGCCCCGTTCTCGGTGGTGAGCGGGGGGCTGGCCTGCCTCCTCATGACCGGTTGGGTGGCGGCCAAGACCCCCTCCCTGGTCCGCTACCGCCGCGAGGACGAGCTGGATCCCGAAGGGCGGCGGAAGACGGCGGCGAACTGAGGCGCCGTGGAAAGGCGGTCTCGCGATCGGCCGCGCCGGGAACCCGGGATCCCCGGGCCGCCGGCCGGAAAGGAGTTGCGGATGAGAACAGTCGGCGGTTCGGCCTGGACCCTGGTGCTGGCGCTCGCGCTCCTCGGTTCGCTCGTTTCCGAGGCCTCGGCGCCGGCGCCGCCCCCGGGCCGCATCGTGCGCCTGAACGGCATCCGGATGTACTACGAGGAGACCGGGACCGGGCCCGCCTTGCTGCTGCTCCACGGCGGCGCGGGAAGCGGCGCGCAGTTCGCCGCCCAGGTCCCGTTCTTCGCCGCCCGGTATCGGGTGATCGTGCCCGACGCCTGCGGCCAGGGCCGGACCACCGACCGCGACGGCCCGCTCTCCTATCACGCCATGGCCGAGGACGTGATCGCGCTCATGGATTCGCTGGGGGTCCGGCGCGCCGACGTGATGGGGTGGAGCGACGGGGGGATCGTGGGCCTCGACCTGGCCATGAACCACCCCGATCGGATCGACCACCTGGTGGCCTTCGGGGCCAACTTCCGGCCGGACGGGATGAACCCGGACGACGCGGCCTGGAGCGATACCGCCACCGCGGCGGACTTCGGGCCGGACATGAAGCGGTTCTACGATTCGGTGGCTCCCGACACCTCCCACTACGAGGCGGCCATGAACAAGGTCATCGCGCTCTGGCGGGATGAGCCGAACTACACCGTCGAGGAGCTGGGCCGGATCCGGGCCAAGACCCTGATCGCGGCGGGGGAGCACGACGTGGTGCGGGAGGAGCACACCCGGGAGCTGGCCGGCGCGATTCCCGGGGCCAGGCTCTGGATCGTGCCGGGGGCGTCCCACAGCGTGATCCAGGAGAAGCCGGATCTCGTGAACCGCACCGTGCTCGAGTTCCTGGAACGCTGACCGGGGTCCGGCGGGCGCCCCGCGTGCGCCTCGGGGCGGCGCTTCCTCCGAGCTTCAAGCCCGGAGGAGGCCGAGCACCATCAGGACGACTCCCCCGATCTGGATCAGGTGGAAGAGCCCGTTGTGGTCGAAGGTCCAGAGGAGGCGGACCCGGCCCCGGTAGAGGGCCTGCACCCCGCCGGCGACAATGCTCGCGCCAAGCCCGACCGCGATCCAGACCGCGCCGGGAAGACCGCCGCGCGCGGCCAGCACGATGTAGATGACCAGGGCGGCGGTGGCGGAGGCGGCCTCGAAGGGGACGATTTCCGAAAACCGGGGGCGGCGGCGAAGGGCGACCGCGTAGAACACCAGGAAGAGCGGTCCGCCGATCGCGGCGATCCAGGCGATCGGCTCCCGGCCGAGGAGATCGTAGAGGGCGGCCAGCAGGATGACCGGGATGTCGAGCCCGATGGCCGCGAAGACCGTTCCCCAGAGGACGCTCGACCAGAAGCGGGAAGGCCGGAAGCCATGGATGATCGCCCCCGCGGCGGCGGCCCCGGCGAGGAGCGCCAGCGCCCAGGACCAGAGCCCCGCCCGCCAGGGGTCCACCTGGGTCGCCGCCACCGCGGCGGCGCCGAGACCGGCCACCACGGCCAGAAGCGCATCGGTGGCCGCGGTGGTGCGCTCGGTTTCGGGGGAAGGGCGGTCGAAGACCGGCTCATGCGCATGCCGGTCGCTGGGGTTTGACAAGCTGACCCTGGCTCCAGTTTGAAAGGTGACTGAATCGGTTCTGGAATTCCTTCAACTGCCAGTATAGTATTCGTTGCCGGCCCCCACGACCCCACACCATCCCGGAAAGGCACCCCCTCATGCCTCTCGACCCCGGCCATCGCCTGGGCCCCTACGAGATCCTCGAACCCATCGGCGCGGGAGGGATGGGTGAGGTCTACCGGGCGAAGGACACGCGCCTGGACCGCTCGGTGGCGATCAAGATCCTGCCCACCCATCTTTCCGCCAACCCGG
>CAYRIJ010000364.1:0-3759 GCA_964424285.1 uncultured bacterium | reverse complement strand
TGGAGCTTTGCCCCGCCTGCCCTCCCGGCGCCTCCTTCTCCACCAGCATCGTGCGAAGCCCCTCGCAGGACCCGTAAACCGCGGCGGCCAGTCCCGCCGGTCCGCCGCCGACGATGATGAAGTCGTAGAAGGGGCGCTCGGCGCGCGTCTTCAAGCCCAGGCGCTCGGCGAGCACGGCGATGGTGGCCTCCTCCACCGCATCGCCGTCCGGGCACAGCGCCAGGGGGAGGCCGGCTCCGGTCAGCCCCACCTCCTCCAGGAGGCGCCCGGCGAGCGGGTTGGCCTCGATGTCGAACCACTGGTAGGGGATGTTGTTTCTGGCCAGAAAGTCCTTCACCCGGTGCGTCTCCGGCGACCAGCGGTTCCCGATCAGCCGGACGCCGCCGAAGGTGGGGCGGAATCCGGCCTTCCAGTCGTCCAGGAGATCGTCCAGGACCGGGTAGAGCCGCTCCTCCGGAGGGTCCCAGGGCTTCAAGAGGTAGAAGTCGATCTGGGCCCGGTTGATGGCGCGGATGGCCGCCTCGGTATCGGCGTAGGCGGTCAGGAGCACGCGCTTGGCGTCGGGGAAGAGATCGATGGCCTGCTCGAGAAACTCCACCCCGGTCATCTGCGGCATGCGCTGATCCACCAGGAAGAGCGCCACCGGATCGTTCCGGCGCTTCAGGACCTGGAGCGCCTCCAGGCCGTGGGAGCCGGAGGACGCCTCCACCACCCGGTAGTGCTCGCCGTACCGGACCCGCAGGTCACGAGCGACGGCTTTCAGAACCTCGATGTTGTCATCGATCGCCAGAAGAACGGGCTTGGGCATGTGGGGGCTCCAGGAAAGAGGAGGCCGACATTATAATCCCCCGCCCCCGGGAAACAATCCCGGACCGCGCCGCCGGGGGTTCGTCCCACGCCCCCCGATGCCGCTCACACCTCGTCCCTCACCAGGGGGTGGCTCAGGCAGTGCGGTCCGCCCCGGGCGCGGGAGATCTCGTGGCTGGGGAGAAGGACGCACACGCGCTTCCCGTCATCGAGGTCCACCTCCTCCCGGCCCAGGAGCAGGTCCTCGGCGTCGATCACCCGGAAACCCCTTCGTCCCAGCTCCTCGGCGGTCCCCTCGTTCCGGTCGTAGAGGGTGATCACCCCGGGGGCGACGGCGAGAGCGTTGGCCCCGTCGGTCCACTGTTCCCGTTGTTGGCGGACGGCGTCGCCCCCCCCGCAGGGGATCGGTTCCAGATCGAGGCCCCGGCGGGCGAGCGCGGCCAGGAGGTCCCCCGCGTCCGCCGGGGCCGGATCCTGGGAGTGGAGATCGATCTCCCCCACCGAGGCCGATTCGCGGCGGCCGGGGAGGAGCACCGGCGGATAGATCAGCGCCGCGTCGCGGTCCACCGGGGTGATGAGGGTGTCGAGGTGCATGTAGGCCCGGCGCCGGGGGATCTCCACCAGCAGCATCCAGCGGGGACCGGTCTCGAGCTGGGCGAGGTTACGGGCCAGGGCGGCGGTGGCGGTGGCATTGGTCCGCTCGGAGTGGCCGACCACCACGACCTCGGGCGAGAGCACCAGGAAGTCGCCCCCCTCGAAGCACGGGCGGTGAACGTCGAGGAAGAGCGCCTCCTCGGCGGAGAACTTGAGCGGATCGTGGAGCACCGAGGCCGCGGCCAGATCGGGATGAAACCGGAAGATGGCCCGGGCCAGGAGCGCTTCGCGGTGGCGGGCCGGAGCGGCCATGGCCCCGAAGATCACCCCGTCCCCCAGGACGACCTGGGGATCGCGCTGGAAGCACCAGTTGGGGATGGGGGGAACCTCGAACAGGTCCTCCGCCTCCACCCCGGGGGTCGCCGCCCCGGACCGCACCCCCGCCACCAGCATCTCGGCCAGGTCCGTCCCCGCCGCCTCGTGCATGCGGCGCCGGAGACCCGGGGACAGGTCCCGGAGCAGCACGTTCAGCACCCAGGCCCGGGCCACCGGATCGTCGAGGATCTCGGCCAGGGCGTCCTGGGCGTCCACCGTCTCCACCCCCAGGAGCTGGAGCACGCGGCGGAAGAGCGCGTGCTCCTCGCGCGCGCGGTTTCCGAACAGCACGTCGTCGAAGAGAAGGTCGTCCATCATGGCCGGGACCATGTGGTCCACTTCGAGGCCGGGTTCATGCAGGAGGACCTTCTTCAGGCGACCGATTTCCGAGGTGACGCGAACCATGCTGTGCCTGTCGGTTGGGGGTGAGCGGGCGCGACCGGCGGGCTGCGCCTCAGCGCTTCTTCTTTTTCTTGGCGTTGTTCGGCTGCTCGCGCACTTCGGCCATGAGCACCAGGAACTCGTCGTAGGGAACGGCGGGCCAGCTCTCGGCGGTCAGGGCGCCCTCGGTTCGGGAGATGAGCGACACCTGCTGCGCGGTCTCCACGTCGGGGGCGTCGTAGATGTCCATGAAGTCGTAGGGGCCGAGCAGAGCGTAGTGGCCGTGCCACTTCACCTGGGGGCAGACATCCTTCACCTTCTTCATCCACTCCTTCCCGGTGCTCCGCCGCTTGGCGGCGTCATGCATGGACTCGGGCGAGAGCTTGGTCATGAGCACGAACGTCGGCATGGAAACCTCCTTCCCGATGGATCAGACAGGTCCCGACGTTCTGATGGTACACCGGATGGGGCGGGCGCACCGGGTCCCGGGGCGCCCGGGATGAATCCAGTTATCCAGAAATCCGAACGGTGCAACCTCTGTATTTCCAGGCGATTTCAAGCTTATCCACGCGTTTTCGACACGTCCCGAACCCAGCAGTACGCGGCCACCGTAGCCGGCATCCCCAGGGTCCCCGCGGCCAGGGCCACCACCTGCTCCAGCTCCTCGGCAGTGATCCCCAGCGCCAGAGCCTTCCGCACGCTGGAGTGAACCGCGCCTTCCCGGCGGGCTCCGATGGCGATGCCGAGCTTCACCAGCCGCCGGGTCCTCTCGTCGAGGGGGCCGGCGTTCTTTCCCCCGGCGTTCAGGAGCTCCCAGGCCTTGCCCAGCTCCGGGTATCGCGCCACGAACTCGTCGTGGATACGGGGCGGCTTGGGAAGTCCGGTCCTGGCGGATTTCTTGATGGCCATCGCTTCACTCTCCCATGATCTGCGCGGTGATCGTCCGTTCCCGGGCGCGGGTATCGAAGTCACAGAGGATGATCTGCTGCCAGGTCCCCAGGGTCAACCGCCCACCCACGAACGGCACGGTGAGACTCGGCCCGAGGAGCGCCGCGCGCACGTGGGCGTGGCCGTTGTCGTCCCCCCAGCGCAGGTGATGGCGATACTCCCGGTCCGCCGGAGCCACCTCGTCGAAGAGGCGCTGGAAATCCGAGACCGCCCCCGGCTCGAATTCGATGGTGGTGAGGCCGGCGGTCGAGCCGGGGACGAACAGGGTCAAGAGGCCGTCCTCGAGACCGCTCTCCCGGACCGCCCGCTCCGCGTCCGCGGTCAGGTCCCGGGTGTCGCCGTTCCCCCGGGTCCGGCAGGTGATGCTCGCGGTTCGAACCGTCATGGCGCTCCTCCCGGTCGTCCCGGACCGCCCGCGGGTGGAGGCGGTCGCGACGGATCCACGTTGCCCGTCCCGGCCAGCAGGTCGTGGGCTTCCATCCAATCCAGGACCGCCTCGATCAACCGGGGCATCGTCTCGCTCTCGTCGATCACCTTGTGTCCGGTCTCGAGCCAGACGAGGTCCTTCGGCTCCTTCGCCGCCTCGAAGAGCGCGAGCACCGACCCACGGGGGATGATCCTGTCACCGGAGCCGTTCACCATCAAGAGCGGTCG
>CAYRIJ010000363.1:0-3766 GCA_964424285.1 uncultured bacterium | reverse complement strand
CCCCGGCCAGGCAGAGATTCTTCATTCCGGTAACCGCATGCACGTGACGCGCCATGCGCAGCATGATCTCTTCGGTCACCTTCTGGATGGATGCGGCGATGTCCATGTCGCGTTGGGTGACCGGGGACTCCGGCGCGCGCGGAGGGGCGCCGAAGAGCCGGTGGAACTTCTCCGAGGTCATGGTGAGGCCGTGGCAGTAGTTGAAGTAGGACATGTCCATGCGGAAGGACCCGTCCTCCTTCAAGTCCAGCAGGTGCCGGAGGATCAGGTCCGCGTAGACCGGTTCTCCGTAGGGAGCCAGTCCCATGAGCTTGTACTCGCCGGAGTTCACCTTGAACCCGGCGTAGTAGGTGAACGCGGAGTAGAGGAGACCCAGGGAGTGGGGGAATCGCAGCTCATGGGAAAGCCGTACCCGGTTTCCCCGTCCCACCCCGTAGCTTGCCGTCGCCCATTCCCCGACCCCGTCGAGGGTCATGATCGCGGCCTCCTCGAAGGGCGAGGGGAAGAAGGCGCTGGCCGCATGGGCCTGGTGGTGTTCGGTGAACACGTAGCGCTTGGTGAACCCCTTGCCCAGGCCCTTGCTGATCTCCCGGGGCAGGTGGAGCTTCTGTCTCAGCCAGAGCGGCATGGCCCGGAGGAAGGAGCCGAACCCCCGGGGGGCGCCGGCGATGTAGGTCTCCAGGAGGCGCTCGAACTTCAGGAACGGCTTGTCGTAGAACCCAACGAAGTCGAGGTCGCCCGGGGTCAGCCCGCCCTCCGCCAGGCAGTACTCGATGGCGCGGGTGGGGAAGCCGGGATCGTGTTTCTTCCGGGTGAATCGCTCCTCCTGGGCGGCCGCGACGATGCGTCCGTCCACGACCAGGGCGGCGGCGGAGTCGTGATAGAAGGCGGACAAGCCGAGGATTCGAGCCATGAGCTACCGAATCTCCCTCCGGTCGGGGAGGGGTGAAGGTCCTCGTGGGGTTCCGCGGGAGCGAGGCGGCTCCGGGGCGGGCCCGGACGCCGAAAAGTCCCAGTAGTCTATCACTTGCGCGATCGGCGTTTCAAACGGTTTCGGTCCGGCGCGGTGGGCCGGGCGGCCGTCGCCTTCACGGAAGGCACCGGGGGGAGGCCGGTTCACTGTCCGGGCGGGCTCGCCGCGGGCGGGGATTCGAAGAGGGGGAGGCCGATCACGGAATCGAGGAGCCGGTCGGCGAGGAGCCGGTGCCCGGCGGGGTTCAGGTGGATGTAGTCCAGGTAGGTGTCTCCGTCGCCGGGCGGGGCGGTCGGGACGATCACCGGCACGTCGAGTTCCCGCCCCAGCTCCTTCAGCTTGTCGATGTACGGGTCGCTCAGGCACACCGGCGTGTAGCCGTCCGTGCTCCTCCATCCCGAGAGCGATACCTCGACCGTCGGCTTGGACTCGGAAGCCCGTCCGGTGGCGTCGTAGACCGCGTTCAGGAGCCGTTGCAACATGATGGCCTGGACTTTGTAGACCTTGAGATCGGCATCGAGGCTCCGTTCCGCCTCCGGCCATGCGCCTTGGGCCACCAGAGCCGAATCGGCCTTGACCGGCCGGCTCTCCGCCGGCCAGTCCGGAAGACCCACGAAGATCACCGAGGCGCCGGCCTCCCGGGACAGGCGGACGATGTCGCGCATGTTCGCCTCGTAGGCGCTCAGGGACACCCGGGGAGGGGCGTCCAGGGGAATCCGGCGGTAGTCGGCGTACCCCCGGCTCAGGACGTCGCCGGCGGAGAGCAGGAGATTCTGGAAGATCCCGTAGGCGGTGCTGCGGTTCAGGAACTCCCGCCGGCGGATCTTGCGATAGGTGGAGCGGAAATGGGACCCGGAGTCGGGGGCGCCATCCGGGAAGACCGCGCGACGGTCGTTGAAGTTCGTCTCCACGATCACCACGCTCGGGTCGAGCCGGAGTCCGCGGCGCTCCAGGTAGAGGAGCGACTGGCAGCTCGTGTAGCCGGGGATGCCGGCGTTCACGACCTGGACGCGGGCCCGGGTCTTCTCGCGGAGATTCTTCTCGAGCAGTTGGCTGAAGGTCCGGCCGGCCTCGACGCCGAATCCGAGCACCGTGGAATCACCGATGGTGAGGAGTCGAATCTCCCCCTCGGGCTTCTCGACGGGGATCTCCTCGTCCCTGAGGCCGAGCGAGTTCGCCTCGCAGCGGGCTCCGCCCTGGTCGGAAACCCGGTCGGGAAGCAGGCCCCAGCCGAGCAGGGGGTCGACGCTCCAACCTCCCGACGCCCAGACCGTCCGGAGCGTCTCTGCGTGGGGGTCGAGGGCGATGCCCACCGCCACCACGATGCGACAGACCGCCTCGATGCCGAGCAGGAAGAGGAGCAGGGTGACGCCGGCGTAGGCCGCCTTGCGCCGCCGGGAAAGAGGGGTCCGGGGGGAAGATTGGGGGGGGGCCTGCTTCATCTTCATGCGTTCAGGGTGGCTGCGGTCGAACCCGCGGGCGCCTCACGCTGTACCTCTCGGAAAGAGCCCAGCTCGTCGCTTGGTATCGAGCGGGGGAGTTTATCACAGCAGTCCGGCGCGTCGGAGCTTCCCCGCCCGCGGCGTGGTCTCCCCGGAGACGGGACGGCGGGCCATCCGGTAGACTCCCGCCCGGTGCGGTCCACCGCCGGAGGGATGGCCGAGTGGTCGAAGGCGTCGGTCTTGAAAACCGATGAGCCGCAAGGCTCCGTGGGTTCGAATCCCACTCCCTCCGCCACAAGGCTCCACGGGGGGTCGTTCGGCGGAAGTGGCCGGGGAAGCGGGGTGATCGGGGATGTCGGACGACGAGCGGTAGCGAGGAGGGCGACGATCCCACTCCCTCCGCCACAAGGCTCCACGGGGGGTCGTTCGGCGATCGGAGCAGGGCCTTGGGGGGGCAGAGGCCGCGCCACCCCATAGTGATGCCGAATTTGAATAGTTGGTATCCAGATAAGGTTCTGGCACCGCTTGCGGGATCGGACAACAATCTTCATCAGGTCAGGAAGGCATTTCCCCACTTACGGCCCTCGGGGAGTACCCCGCGGGATTCCATTTCCCGAAGAGGGGATGAGTCTATCCGCAAGCAGGCGAGCAACGGGCAGTCGCACGGGAGGGAGAGCATGGTGGCCAGGGAAAAGAAGTTCTGCGAATTCAGCGGATGCGTTTTCGACGCAAACTTCACCGCCTGCATTCAGTCGGACGACTGTCAGACCATGTTCGCCGGGTTGCAGGCGCTCATGGAGCAGTGCCGCGCTACCGCGCACATTCACACCTCCCAGGAACTCTGGGGCGCCTGGATTCCGATGGACGAGTTCGAAGCCAGCGACGATCTGAGCGAACGGCTCGCCAATATTCCCCGAGGCACCAAGCACTGGATCCGGATGATGGTGGAGGATGAGAAGCGAGAGGTGATCATCTTCGACCGCACCTACCACCCTTCGGGAGAGATGACCGAGCCGATACCGGCCTGATCCGGCCTCGGCGACCGCACCCCGACCTCCGTTGCGGGCCCCTCGGGGCTGTGGTACCCTCCGTGACCCGATTGCGGGATTCACAGCTTTACGCCTTGCGGAGAGGTGACCGAGCTGGCTGAAGGTGGCACCCTGCTAAGGTGTTGTACGGGAAACTGTACCGAGGGTTCGAATCCCTCCCTCTCCGCCATTATTGAGCAACTCAGGTGGTTGGCCTCGCGGGCGTCGGATTCACCCGGGTGAACTTCCGACCCCCGAGCCGCACCCCCTCCTCCCCTCGCCGACCCCCGGCCGGCCCCAGGGCGTGACCGCCCTGGCGAACC
>CAYRIJ010000362.1:0-3766 GCA_964424285.1 uncultured bacterium | reverse complement strand
TTCATGAGCTGGATGAAGAGGTCGTGCTCCGGGTAGAGCCCCTCGGCGTGCATGGGGCTCTTGAAGTAGAACGAGAGCCACTCCTGGGTGTCCCGCATTCCCGACCGCCGGGCCAGGTCCATGAACAGGGCCAGGTCGAGGACGATGGGGGCGGCCAGGATGGAGTCCCGGCAGAGGAAGTCCACCTTGATCTGCATCGGGTAGCCCAGCCACCCGAAGATGTCGATGTTGTCCCACCCCTCCTTGTTGTCCCCCCGGGGCGGGTAATAGTTGATGCGGACCTTGTGGTACATGTTCCCGTACAGGTCCGGATAGATCTGGGGCTGGAGGATGTGCTCGAGCACCCCGAGCTTCGACTCCTCCTTGGTCTTGAAGGACTCGGGATCGTCCAGCACCTCGCCGTCCCGGTTCCCCAGGATGTTGGTGGAGTACCAGCCGGCCACCCCCAGCAGACGGGCCTTGAACATGGGGGCCAGCACGGTCTTCATGAGGGTCTGGCCGGTCTTGAAGTCCTTGCCCGCGATGGGGAGGCTCCGCTCCCGGGCCAGCTCATGGATGGCCGGCAGGTCCACGGTCAGGTTGGGGGCGCCGTTGGCGAAGGGGACGTCGCTCATCAGGGAGGCGTAGGCGTAGACCTGGCTGGGGGCGATGTCGGGGGAGTTCGCCTTCATCGCCTCCTCGAAGGCCTTCACGCTCTGGTGGGCCGCCGAGGGCTTCATGAACACCTCGGTGGAGGCGCACCAGACGGTGACCAGGCGGTCGCAGCCGTGCTTCTCCTTGAAGTTCCGCATGTCCTCCATGAGCGCCTGGGCCTTCTCGTACCAGTTGGCGCCGGACTTGACGTTGGGTCCGTCCAGCCGCTTGACGTACCGCTTGTCGAAGACCGCGGGCATCGGCTTGATCCCGGCCAGGAACTCACGATGCTCGTTCAGGAGATCCTTCTCCAGCACCCCGGCCTTCATGGCCGCGGCGTACATGTCGTCCTCGAACAGGTCCCACCCCCCGAAGACGAGGTCGTCGAGCCCGGCCAGGGGCACGAACTCCTTGATGGCGGGCACGCGGTTCTCGGTGCGCTTCCCCAGCCGCACCGTTCCCATCTGGGTGAGGCTCCCCAGGGGCTTGGCCTTCCCCCGGCGGATGGCCTCGACTCCGGCCACGAAGGTGGTGGCGACCGCCCCCATGCCGGGGAGGAGGATCCCCAGCTTGCCGGTGGCCGGTTTGATCGAATGGTTGGTGCTCATCTGCGGTTCCTTTCCGAAGGTCGGCTCGCGGAGGGGCGCCGGCGCGGCGCTCCCCGCGGAAGTCGGTGATCGATCGCCGTCCGGGGGCGGCCGGCCGCCCCGAAAGCGGGTTCGCGGCCCGAGCCGCGAGCGGGAGCATTGTGGGCCCCGGCCCCGAATGAGGAAACTTTATTGTTTCAATGAGATCCATAAGCTAGGCTTATGAGCATGGACCTGGAGCAGCTCCGCACCCTCGTGGAAGCGGCGGAGGCGGGAAGCCTCTCCGCCGCCGCCCGCCGCCGGCACCTCACCCAGCCCGCGGTGAGCCTCCAGATGAAGGCCCTGGAGGAGGAGCTGGGGACCGCGCTCTTCCACCGCCGGGGCCGGGGGGTGGAGACCACCGAGGCGGGGCGGGCGGTCCTCCTCCAGGCCCGGGCGGCGTTGCGGGCGGTGGAGACCGCCCGGGCCGAAGTGGCGGAGATCCGGGGCCTCGGGCGGGGTAGCCTGACCCTGGGGGTGACCGACGCCGCCGCCACCCGGGTCCTCCCCAAGGTGTTCATCCCGTTCCACCGCCGGCATCCGGGGATCGAGGTGTCGGTGGTGGTGGACTCCACCGGCCCCCTGGTGGAGCGGTTGAAGGAGGGGAGGGTGGACCTCGTCCTCGGCACCCTGCCGGTGGAGGACCCGGACGTGGACGCGGAGCCGCTCCTGGTCGAGCGGCTGCTCCTCACGGTTCCGATCGCGGCGCGGGGCACGCCCCTGAGACGCCTCCTGGCCCGCGAACCCTTCATCGCCTACCCGCGCGGCTCCACCACCCGGCGGCTGGTGGACGCCGCCCTGGCCCGGGCGGGGCTCCACATCGCGCCGGTGATGGAGATCGGCCGCCCCTCGGTCATGGTGGGGCTGGTGGAGGCGGGCTTCGGGGTGAGCGTCCTCCCCGAGGGGGTGAGCGAGGCCCCGTTCCGCCGGGGCTCCGTCCACCGGCCGGATCCGCGGCGGTTCCGGGTCGAGCGGCACCTGGGCCTCCTCCGGCTCCGCGCGCGCCGTCCCGAGCCCGCGGCGCGGGCCTTCGCCGAGATGCTTCGGTCCGGGGGCGTCCTGCGGTGAGGCGCGGTCCCGGGCCCCGCGTCTTCGGCCGCGCCGGCGTCGCGCCGGTTCCCGGTCCCCCTCCCGGTCCCGGGTGGAGATGGGGGGGCGGGCGCGGTACCATCGATGGAAGCGAACGCCGTCGAGGGCGCGCGATCCTCCGCGCACCCTCCCCGCCCGCCGACACCATGAAAGCGCACCGTCATGCCGCCTGGAGCCTTCTCGGCTCGTCCCTCTGGCTTCGCCCGGTGGAGCCCGGCGATGCCGCGCGCCTCCAGGCGTTCCGGGCGCGACGGGATCTGGTGCGAAGCGGGGGAGCGGGGGGAGCCGCCCCTTCCGCCCGTTTCCGGACCGCTCCCGGCAAGCAGCGGTCCGATCGCTACTCCACGCGGCGCGGGCTGGTCCTGGCGGCCTGGGATCCGGTGGGATCCCCGGCCGGTCTCTTTTCGGTCGATCCCTGTCCCGTACCCGGGGAGGCCGCGATCAGCTTCACCGTGCCTCGGGACGGAGCCGGCGTGCTTCACGAGTCCCTTCGCCTGATCGCCGACGCCGCCCGCCACCGCACCCGGCTCCGCCGCCTCACCATCCGGACCGTCTCCGACGCGCCCTCCCTGGGCGCGACCCTCGACGGCGCCGGGTGGTCGGGAAACGGCTCGGGAACCTGGACCCTGGTCCTGGATCCGAACCAGGGGGCCGGCGATGCGGGTTGAGGTCGCGACCTTCGCCGCGCTCCGCGAGGCCCTGGGAACCGGGAGGCTGTCTCTCGAACTGGAGCCCGGTGCCACCGCCGCCTCGGCGCGGAGACGGCTGGCCGAACTCCACCCGCGCTGGCGCGATCTCATCGCCTCCTGCCGCCTGGCCCGGGGGACCGAGTTCATCGCCGACGAGGCGCCGCTCGACGACGGCGCCGAGATCGTTCTCATTCCGCCGGTCAGCGGCGGGGCCCCCGACCCGCCTCCGGCCGCCGCCCTTACCCGGGAGGCCCTGGACGGCGACGCGTTGAAGCGCGCGGCCTACCGGGACGCCGCCGGCGCGGTGACGGTGTTCGAGGGCACGGTGCGGACGCCCTCCATGGGTCGCGACGTGGATCACCTCGAATACGAGGCCTACGAGCCGATGGCCCTGGCCCAGATGGAGCGCATCCTGGCCGAGACGCGCGATCGCTGGCCGGTGCTCGCGGTCTATCTTCACCACCGCCTGGGACGGATCGAGGTGGGGGAGCCGAGCGTGGTCGCGGTGGCCGCCGCGCCCCACCGGGCCCAGGCCTTCGAGGCCTGCCGCCACCTGATCGAGCGCCTGAAGGCCGACGTTCCCATCTGGAAGAAGGAGGTCTTCACCGACGGGAGCGTGTGGGTGGGGGCGCCGGGGGAGTGCGCCCACGACGAGGAGCCTCCGAACTCTCTCTAGAACCCGACGAGGAGCCCCAGCCGGTGGGTGTCTCCGAGGTTGTCCGGGCCCAG
>CAYRIJ010000361.1:0-3805 GCA_964424285.1 uncultured bacterium | reverse complement strand
CCCGCGGTCCTCACCGCGGACTGGCTCGCGGTTTCGGAGACCGACGCCTTCCTGGACATCACCATCGTGGACGCGGAAAGCGAATACAACGCGACCACGGTGACCTATCTCGTCGACGGCGCCGCCTACTCCCTGGAGTTCTACGACAGCTCCACCGCCAAGTCGTGGCGGGTGGACTGGAACTCCGAGGACGGGACGGGGAGCCTGACCGCCGACGAGCTGAACGACGGTCACCCGCTCTGCTGGGACGCCGACCGCAACGACGTGACCTGCCCGGTCGGTCCGGCCGCGGCCGCGCGGCGGGAGGTCGCGCCGCGGTAGGCTCGACGGTGAGGGACCCAGTGGACGTCGACCGCACCTCATGAAGCACCGGACTCGGGCCGCCTCCCCCGGCGGCTCGTCGCGGTCGATGCTCGCGGCCATGGCCCTGGCCTTTGCGCTGGCCCTGGCCGTCCGCGCGGCCTACGTCTTCGCCTACCGCGCCTCGCCCTTCTTCTCCCACCTGATCGTGGACGGCCAGTGGCACGACGAATGGGCCTGGGCCTGGGCCCGCGGCGCCTGGAGCATGGACGGCCACGCCTTCTTCCGGGCACCCCTCTATCCCTTCTGGCTCTCCATCGTCTACCGCGTCTTCGGCCACGACCTGCTGGCCGCGCGCATGATCCAGGCCGTGGTGGGGGCGGGAACCGCGGCGGCGATCGCCGGTTCCGCCCACCGGCTCGGCGGTCGGCGCGCCGGGTTCGCGGCGGGGATCCTGGCCGCGCTCTACGGCGTTCTGGTCTTCTTCGACGGGGAGTTCCTGATCCCGAACCTGCTCCTCGCGCTCATGGCCTGGGCCCTGTTCCTGCTGCTCGGCCCGCCCCGGCTTCGGAACGCGGCGGCGGCGGGGGCGCTCCTCGGCCTGGCCGCGGCGGCCCGGCCCAACGCGCTGGCCGTCCTTCCCGCGGCGGCGGTCTGGGTATGGTGGCGGGCGCGCGGCGCTTCGACCCGGGGCGCGGCGCGCGCGGGGACCGAGGCCCCGGAGACGACGCGCCGGAGCGCCCGGACGGCCGCGGCCTGGGTCGCGGGGCTGGGCCTTCTGCCCGCGCTGATTCTGACCGGGGTGAACGCGGCGGTGGAGGGAACCCTCGTCTTCGTGTCGAGCCAGGGCGGGGTGAACTTCTACGCCGGGAACCACGGCCTGGCTTCCGGGCGGAGCGTGGAGATCCCCGAGCTCCGGAACATCGTGAGCTGGCGGCAGTTCGTGGAGCAGTCCCGGGAGGTCGCGGAGAAGGCGACGGGGAGAACCCTGGACTCGCGGGAGGTGTCGGACTGGTGGCTTCGCCGCGGGCTCCACTGGATCGGGTCGCACCCGGCCAAGGCCCTGGGGCTCTACGCCCGGAAGGCCTACTACCTGGTGAACGCCTTCGAGATCCCCAACAACCGCGACCTCTACTTCGACCGGGCCGGACCGGTGCGCTGGCTGGTGTGGAAGACGTGGCCGCTGGTGTTTCCGTGGGGGCTGGTGTTCCCGGTGGCGGTGGTGGGATGGATCGCGGCCTGGAGCGAGCGGCGGACCCGTCCCGGGGCGGCGCTCCTGACCGGGTGGTTCGTGCTCTACGCGCTTTCGCTGCTGCCGTTCTTCATCACCGCGCGGTTCCGGTTGCCCCTGGTGATCCCGGTGCTCATCGCCGCCGGGTACGCCGCGGCGCGCGGGCGGTCCGCGTTCCGGGGTCCCGCGCTGGCCGCCGGTCTGGTCGCCCTGGTGGTGGTGAACACCAGCTTCTTCCACGTGCGCCTGGAGAACCCGGCGCTGGAGACCGCCCGCATGGGGGACATCCTGCTCCGGAGCGGCCAGGTGGCGGAGGGGACGGCGCTCCTGGAGGGGGCGCACCGGAAGACCCCCAACGACGTCTCCATCACCAATCTCCTGGCCGACGCGTACAGCCGGGCGGGAAGGCTCGAGGATGCGGCGCGCCTCTACAACGACGTGCTCATGGCCCGTCCGGGCGATCCCGACGTGCGCTTCAACCTGGGGGTCGCCTACCTCCAGCTGGATCGATTCGACGACGCCGCCAACCAGCTCCAGGTCGCGGTGCGCCTGCGGCCCTCCGACGCCGGCGCCTGGGTCAACCTCGGCATCGCCTACGAGGCGATGGGCCGGGACGCGAACGCGATCGAAGCCTACTCGCGGGGCGTCGATCTCGCGCCCGGGGACGAGCTGCCCTACCTTCGCCTGGGCATGCTGTACCTGAAGGAACGCGACACCGGGCGGGCGGTCGAGACGTTCCGGGCGGGGACGGACCGGAACCCGAACTCCTTCGATCTTCGCTACCACCTCGCCCTGTCCTACGTCGCCGCCGGACAGTCGGAGCGGGCGCGGGCGGAAGTGGCGAGGGCGCTGGCGCGGAAGCCCGGGGATCCGCAGGCGCTGAAGCTCCAGCGCTATCTCGAGGCGCCGCCGGACACGACGAAGGCGGGGAGGTAGGACGGACGGGCCGGGCCGCGGCGGCGGTCGCCGATTCCCGCCCGGCGAAGGACGGCCTCCCCCCGGGGCGATCCCCGCGCTCACCGCCCCCCGCGCAGAAGGGTCATCCGGCGCGGGGGAATGGGAAGCGGCGGAGCCAGGCTCCCGTCCCCGGCGATCTCGCGGGCCAGCAGGCGGTAGAAGTAGATGCCGCTTCCCAGAGGCCGTCCCGCCTGGTCCGAGGCCTCGAATCGCGCGGCGTGAGCGCCGGGGCCGAGGCGGGCGTTTTCGAGACGCGCCACCTCCCGGCCCCGCACGTCGTAGACCCGGAGGTCCACCGCCGCGCTCCGGCGAAGCCGGTAGGGGATCGAGGTGACCCCGTCGAACGGGTTGGGGACGTTCTGGTCCAGGGCCGCGGTGAACGCGGGCTCCGCGGGCGGCTCGGTGTAGGGCTCGCCCACGTTCTCCGCGATCACCCGGTAGGCGCTGTCCGGGGAGGCGGGAAAGGTCACCGACAGCACGTTCCGGTCCGCGTCGTAGGCGTACCGCCCGGAGGTCCCCGTCCCGCCGAGGGGCCGGCCGTTCAGGGTCACCGCCGCGGGCGGGCGGCCCATGCCGTGAACCTCCGCCCGGTAGGCGCGCGCGCGGGGCATTCCGGGATAGACCCCGCGGCTCGGGTCGAAGGCGATCGAGATCGAGACCTCGGAGTCGGCCCGGGCGACCGCCTGGCGGAGGTCGGTGAGGGCGAACTCCCCGCGCGTGTACCCCAGGCTCTCGCCGTCGTCCTCGTAGAGGGTGAACCGCCGCTCTCCCGCGTCGATCGCCGGGTAGGCGGCGACGATCAGCGTGTCCGAGGGCGGCCCGGCGGCGTACTCCGCGTCCGGCTGCATCGGCACCAGGCTTCCCGCGCGGACGAAGAGGGGCATCGACTCCAGGGGCGCGGGGACGGTGACGTCGGCGCCCCCTTCCACCCGCGCGTCGGTCCAGTAGTTCACCCAGTCCCCGGCCGGCAGCGGCACCGTCCGCTGACGCCGGCCGTCGCGCACCACCGGGGCGACCAGGAACGCGTCGCCCAGGAGATACGCGTCGGTCACGTCCCGGAGCCGGGGGTCGGCGGGGTCGGCGAAGAAGAGCGGCCGCGCGAGCGGCATCCCGGTCCGGTGGTTCTCCCAGGCCAGGGTGTACCGGTAGGGGAGGAGCCGGTAGCGCAGGCGCAGGAACGAGCGGGCCACCGCCTCGGTCTGGGCGCCGAACGCCCAGGGTTCGGCGGGCTGGTCGCCGCTGTGGGCGCGGGCCACCGGTCCGAAGGCCGAGAACTCCATCCACCGCGCGTACAGCTCTGGGGTGGTGGCGCCGCAG
>CAYRIJ010000360.1:0-3808 GCA_964424285.1 uncultured bacterium | reverse complement strand
CTGGCACCGCCGCCGGAAGGAGGGCCTTCGTCGTAGCCCCCGGTCCGTCGAGCGCCCGGCCCGCCCACCCCTGGACTACCTGGTCTCGCTCCTCAACGTGACCCGCGCCGTGAGCTCCAAGACATCGGTTGCCGAATTGGGCCAGGTGATCGTGGATTCCTGCCTCGACTGTTTCGACTGCGAGGAAGCCAGCCTGATGACGCTGGACCGGGCCAACGGCGAGCTGGTAGTGACCGCATTCTCGGGGCACGAGGACGTGGGCCTGATCCGAAACGCCCGGGTGCGAATGGGAGAGAGCGTGGCCGGAACGGTGGCCATGACCCGCACGCCGCTCATCCTGGGGGATGAGGTGGACAGCCGGAGGTTCCCCGCCTTCCAGCCCAAACGCCGGCGCATCCATTCCTCCATGGTGGCCCCGGTGGTGGTGCGGGAGCGGGTGGTCGGGGTCCTGAGCGTCAGCACCGGAAACCCCGCGGTGAGCTTCGTCGAGGACGAGCTCCGGGTGCTGTGCCTCTTCGCGGAGCACGCCGGCATCGTGGCCGCCAAGGCCCGGGACGGGGAGCGGGTGCGGCGCCTGGTGGGGCGGATCCGGCGGCGCCTGCGCTCGGAGCCCCAAGCCCTCGCCGACGACCCCCGCCGCGTCGCCTGATCGAGGCGTCGCCGCCCCGATCAGCGTCCCTCCGGGTCCTCCTCCGCGCGCGCTCCCGCCCAGCCGACCTGCCGCGCCAGTCCCCGAAGGAATCGAATCTCGGCGGGGGCGAGGGACGCCCGTTCCAGGAGCCGGCGTAGCACGGCCATCCGGCTGGCCGCAGTGTGGGGTTGGAGAAAGCCGACCGAGAGAAGGGCGGATTCCAGGTGCCGGTAGAGCGCCTCCCGCTCGGCCAGGGGGGCTTCCCGCCGGGGCGCCGCCGGAGCGTCTTCGCGCGCGGCCATCCAGGTCTCGTAGGCGCAGACCGCCACCGCCTGGGCCAGGTTGAGCGAGGGTTGGGCGGGGGAGGTGGGGATGGTGACCCGGGCCGAGCAGAGCGCCACCTCGCCGGTGGTGAGGCCTCGGGATTCCGGGCCGAAGACCCAGGCCGACGGCTGGGCCGAGCGGGCCAGGGCCGCCGCTTCCCCCGCCGCGTCCCGCGCCCCCAGGTAGCTTCCGCGGAGCCTTCCACGCCGGCGGGTGGCCGCCCAGGCCCGGACACAGGGCTCGATCGCCTGGGCGAGATCGTCCACCACGTCCGCCCCCTCCAGCACGTCCTCCGCCCCGCGCGCCCACTTCACCGCCTCGGCCCGGCGGGCCAGACGCGGGGAGACCAGCACCAGGTGGCCGAGGCCGAAGTTCTTGAGCACCCGCGCCGCCGCGCCGACGTTGCCGGCTTCCTCGGGGCGGACGAGCACGAAGCGAACCGGGTCGAGATGGATCACGGCCCGAAACACTACCCCACCGCGCGCGCGCCGGCCAGCGGGGGACCTCGTCGCGCCTCGCGCCATCCTGTACCCTCGACCGCGCGAGCCCGCGACCCTCCGCAGAAGGAGATCCCATGCCCAACCATCTGGCCGGCGAGAAGAGCCCCTATCTCCTCCAGCACGCGGAGAACCCGGTGGACTGGCGTCCCTGGGGCCCGGAGGCCTTCGAGAAGGCCCGTCGGGAGGGAAAGCCGGTGTTCCTCTCCATCGGCTACAGCACGTGTCACTGGTGCCACGTCATGGCCCACGAGTCCTTCGAGAACGAGACCATCGCCGCCTACCTGAACGCCCATTTCGTGCCGGTCAAGGTGGACCGCGAGGAGCGCCCCGACGTGGACGCCCAGTACATGACCGCGGTGCAGGGGCTCACCGGAAGCGGGGGGTGGCCGCTGACCGCGGTCCTCACCCCGGACGGAAAGCCCTTCTTCGGAGGCACCTATTTCCCCCCCGAGGATCGCTTCGGACGGCCGGGGCTCGGGCGGCTCCTCGAGCAGCTCCACCGGGCCTGGACCACCTCCCGGGACCAGGTGGACGCCTCGGCGGAGACGGTGGCCGCCTTCGTGCGCGAGCGCCGGGAGGGGGAGCCCGCGGAGCCGGGGGAGGAGGCGCTCCGGGCCGCCGCCGACGGCTACCGGCGCGAGTACGACTCCCTCGAAGGAGGATTCGGCGCCGCCCCCAAGTTCCCGCGCCCTCATGTCTTGACCTTCCTGCTTTACTGCTTCGACCGGACCGGGGAGCGCGATCTCCTGGAGATGGTCGAACACACCCTGGACGCCATGGCCTCGGGGGGGATTCGCGACCACCTGGGGGGCGGGTTCGCCCGCTACTCGACCGACCGCACCTGGTTGGTTCCCCATTTCGAGAAGATGCTCTACGACCAGGCCCTTCTGGCCGGGGCCTACCTGGAGGCGTATCAGGCCACCGGGCACGAACGCCACGCCGGGTTGGCCCGGGAGATCTTCGACTACGCGCTCCGGGATCTCCGGGACCCGCGGGGCGGGTTTCGCTCCGCCGAGGACGCGGACAGCGAGGGGGAGGAGGGGCGGTTCTACGTCTGGACCCCCGACCAGATCCTGGACGCGCTGGGGGCGGAGGAGGCCGCGCTCGTCTCCGCGGCCTACGGGGTCACCCTGCGGGGGAACTTCGAGGGCGGGGCCACCGTGCTCTCCCGGGTCGCCGGGGACGACGCGCTGGCCGAGCGCTTCGCGACCGGCGCGGACGAAGTGGCGCAGCGGCTCGCCGCGGCCCGGGAACGGCTCTTCCGCGTCCGCGCCGAACGGACGCGCCCCGGCCTGGACGACAAGGTGCTCACCGACTGGAACGGCCTCATGATATCCGCCCTCGCTCTGGGGGCTCGCGTCCTCGGCGCCCCCGACCTCCTTCGCGCCGCCACCGAGGCCTCGGACTTCGCGCTCACCGCGCTCCGGGACGAGCGCGGGCTCCTTCACCGCTATCGCGACGGCTCGGCCGACATCCCGGGCTTCCTGGACGACTACGCGTTCCTGGCCCGGGGCCTCTTCGATCTGTACCAGGCCGGGTTCGATCCGGCGCGCCTCGAGGCCGCCCTGGAAATCGCCCGCGGGATGGTGCGCCGGTTCGAGGACGGCGACCGCGGCGGGTTCTTCTTCACCTCGCCGGAGCACGAGGCGCTCCTCACCCGGGACAAGCCTCTCTACGACGGCGCCCATCCCTCGGGGAACGGGGTGGCCGCGGGGGTGTGCCTCCGGCTCGGGAACCTGACCGGGGACGGGGATCTTCGGCGGGCGGGGGAGCGCGCCCTCACCGCCTTCGGGGGGGCGCTTCGGGCCATGCCCACCGCCTACCCCGAGTCCCTGGCCGCCCTGGACTTCCTGCTCGGCGCCTCGCGCGAGGTGGTGGTGGCGGGGGCGGACGAGGACCCGGTGACCCGGGACATGGTCGAGCACCTGACCCGGCGCTATCTTCCCCGGGTGGTCACCGCCCGGCGGCGGCCGGGACGGGATCCTCTGGCCGCCCTCCTCCCCTTCACCGCGGAGATGATCCCGCCGGAGCGCGGGGCGCGGGCCTACGTCTGCCGGGAACGGGCCTGCGAACGGCCGGTCGAGAGCCTCGCGGCCCTGGCCCGGAGCCTGGGGGAAAAGGAGAGCGGGCCGGAAGGCGGCGGGGCTGCGGGCTCAGACCCCCGGGCCGGGGACCGATAACCAACGGGTGGCGTCCACCCGAGGAGAGGGCGCGGGACACTCCCGGATTCAACATCCGGCGTAGTTAACACGCCCGTAAAGGATTATGGAGATGATCTCATGTTTCATATGAATGGCACCGCGAGGTCATGCCTCCGCTGGGGGGCTCTCGGGGTCGTGGGGATTCTCCTGGG
>CAYRIJ010000359.1:0-3808 GCA_964424285.1 uncultured bacterium | reverse complement strand
GCCCACGAGGAGGCACAATGGGCTTCTCCACCGACGCCATTCACGCCGGACAGCATCCCGACCCCACCACCGGGGCGGTCATGGTCCCCATCTACCAGACCTCGACCTACGTTCAGGAGGGGGTGGGGAAGCACAAGGGATACGAGTACGCGCGCACCCAGAACCCCACCCGGGAGGCCCTGGAGCGAAACGTGGCCGCCCTGGAGAAGGCCGACCACGGGATCGCCTTCGCCAGCGGCATGGCCGCGATCCACGCGGTGATCCAGACCCTGGCCGCCGGGGACGAGGTGCTCCTGGGGGACAACCTCTACGGCGGCACCTACCGGCTCCTCGACAAGGTCATGAATCCCCTGGGGATGGCCTTCCGGACCGTCTCCACCCGGGACCCGGCCGCGGTGGCGGAGGCGATCACCCCCCGGACCCGCATGCTCCTGGTCGAGACTCCTTCCAACCCGGTGATGATCCTCACCGACATCCCCGCGGTGAGCGCGATCTGCCGCGAACGGGGCGTGCGCCTGGTGGTGGACAACACCTTCATGAGCCCGTTCTTCCAGACCCCCCTCGAGCTGGGGGCGGACGCGGTGGTTCATTCCAGCACCAAGTACCTGAACGGCCACAGCGACATGGTGGGAGGGATCGCGGTCACCCGGGACGCGGGGCTGGCCGAGCGGCTGCGGTTCCTCCAGAACGCGGCCGGGGCGGTGCCCGGCCCCTTCGACGCGTGGCTGGCCCTTCGGGGGATCAAGACCCTGGCCCTCCGGATGGAGCGGCACGCCCTGAACGCCATCACGGTGGCGCGGTTCCTGGAGAACCACTCCGCGGTGAAGCGGGTGATCTATCCCGGCCTGGAGTCCCATCCCCAGTACGACCTGGCCCGGCGTCAGATGCGGGGCTTCGGGGGGATGGTCTCGGTGGACCTGGAGAGCTTCGACGAGGCCCGCCGGGTCCTTCCCCGGTTCAGGATCTTCTCCCTGGCCGAGAGCCTGGGCGGGGTGGAGAGCCTGGTTTCCCATCCCGCTTCCATGACCCACGCATCGGTTCCCGAATCCGAGCGCCGCAAGGTGGGGCTCACCGACGGACTCATCCGGCTCTCGGTGGGCTGCGAGGACGCGGAGGACCTGATCGAGGACGTGAAGCAGGCGCTTTCCTAGCCCGCGCAAGCACCGGGCCCGCCCCGACGGGGGAGAGGGCACGGAGGAGAAAGGAGGCGTCATGGACCGCGTCGCCCGCCCGCTCATCGAGGGTGTGAAGGACGACCTCCTCCCGCTGGTGGAGGAGCGTCGCGATGCCGCGATCAAGACCGTTCTCCTGAACCTCCACCCCGCGGACATCGCGGTTCTCATCTCGTCGCTGGGCGACGATGAGGACCAGCGGTACCTCTTCGGCCTGATCAGCGACCCCGAGGTCGCCTCGGACGTCCTCACCGAGCTCCCTTCGCCGGTCCTGGAGCGCGTGATCGCCGACCTCCCCCACCACGAGCTGGCCGATCTGGTGGAGGAGATGGACTCGGACGACGCCGCCGACCTGGTCCAGGTCCTCCCCGAGGAACTCGCCAGCAAGGTGCTGATGGGGATCGAGCCCGAGGAGCGGGCCGCCATGCGGTCGCTCCTGGTCTACGACGAGGACACCGCCGGCGGCATCATGGCCACCGAGGTGGTCACCGTGAACGTGGAGGGCACGGTGGGGAACGCCCGGGAGGCGGTGCGCGCGGCGAGCGAGGAGCTGGAGGCGTTCTTCTTCGTGTTCGTGGTGGACGACCGGGGAAAGCTCAGGGGCAGCCTCTCCCTCCGCGACATGGTGCTCCGCCACTCCTCGACCCCGGTCAAGGAGGCCATGAACCCCGACCCGATCCGCCTCCACCCGGAGATGGACCAGGAGGAGGTGGCCAACATCTTCCGGCGCTACGACCTCTTCTCGGCGCCGGTGGTGGACGCGGACGGCGTGCTCCTGGGGCGGATCACCGTGGACGACGTGGTGGACGTGATGCGGGAGGAAGCGGAAGAGGACATCGCCCGCATGGCCGGGACCGCGGGGGAGGAGTTCGACGAGTCCTCGGTCAAGCGAATCGCGGTGCTCCGGCTCCCCTGGCTCGTCACCAGCCTCTTCGGGGGGCTTTTGGCCGGGGCGGTGCTCCGGCACTTCGCCGGCCTCCTCCAGGAGGTCGTGATCGCCCTGGTGGTGTTCGTGCCGGTGATCACCGCCATGGGCGGAAACGCGGGGAGCCAGGCCGCGGTCACCATGGTGCGGCGGCTGGCCATCCGCCGGCTCCGTTCCCGGGACGTCGTGAACGTGGTGTTCCGCGAGGCGCGGGTGGGTCTTCTCCTGGGGCTCATGTGCGGGGTGATCGTGGGGACGGTGGCCTTTTTCTGGCGGGGCCAGTGGTTCTACGGGGTGGTGGTGGGGGTGGCCATGAGCTGCGCGGTCCTGGTGGCCGCCACCATGGGCGCCCTGGTGCCGCTCTTCTTCCACCGCATCAAGGTGGATCCGGCCATCGCCACCGGCCCCTTCGTCTCCATGTCCAACGACGTGGTGGGGCTCTTCATCTATTTCGGATTCGCCACGTTCCTCCTCCACGCGACCGGGGTGGCCCTGCGTTGACCCCGGGGCCGGACCGGGGCCGGGAGGGGTCGGGAGCCGGCTTCCCCGCGGGCTGCTAGACTCCCTCCCCTATGTCCGATCCATCCCCGGCCGGCGGAGCCTCGGTCCCCGCGCACCCGACCCTCACCTATCGCGGCATCCTGGTCCTCTTTCTGCCCCTGGCCGCCACCAGCACCATGATGTCGGTCTCCACCCCGATCATCAACGCGGGCCTGGCCCGGCTCCCGCACCCCGAGACCAACCTGGCCGCCTTCGGGCTGGCCTTCGCGCTCAGCATCCTCCTGGAGAGCCCGGTGTTCGCCCTCCAGCAGGCGGTGGTGGCCTGGTACGGAGGCACCGGGCGGATCCGTCCCTACCTGAGTTTCGCCCTCGGTCTGGGATTGATCGTGATGGTCTTCGAGATGCTCATCGTCTTCACCCCGGCCGCCCCGTTCATCCTCCAGCGGCTGATGGGCGCGGACCACGAGCTCACCCACCCCGCGGTGCTCGCCCTCCAGGCGGCGGTCGTGTTTCCGCCCCTGGTGGCGGTGCGAAACGCCTACCAGGCCATCCTCATCGGCCGGCGGAGCGCGGGGCCGATCGCGTGGGGGACCGCCCTTCGCCTGGTGTGCCTGGCCGGGTTGATCTTCGGGGTGACGCCGCGCCTGGGTTGGTCGGGGCCGGCGGCGGGCATGGCCGCCCTGGCGGTGGCGGTGGCGGTGGAGATGGTCTACGTGGCCATCGTCACCGGTAGGACCCCCGAGCGGGAGACGGGGTTCTCACCGGCCCAGGCGGTGGGACGGAGCCTCGGGGGGAAGATCACCTTCCTCGGCCCCCTGGCTCTGACCATGGCCCTGGGCACCCTCACCAATCCCCTGATCAACGCGTTCATCGCCCGCACCGCGGATCCCAAGATCGGGCTCGCGGTCTACACCGTGGTGGCGTCCTTGATCTGGTTCATGGCTAGCTCGGTGCTCCGGTACTCGACGGTGACCATCGCGCTCGGGACCGACCGGGCCGGTCTCGCCCGGCTCAAGTCCTTCCTCTGGATCTACGTGGGGGGGGTGTGCGCCCTGGTGCTCCTGGTCACCCTGACCCCGGCGTCGGACCTCCTGCTTCGCCGGGTGATCGGGCTGAGTCCCGAGCTCGCGGCGCGGGCCCGCCTGCCCCTGGCGCTTCTCTCCCTGCAACCGCTGGTGGCGGGGTTCATCGCCTACAACCAGGGGGTCCT
>CAYRIJ010000358.1:0-3818 GCA_964424285.1 uncultured bacterium | reverse complement strand
GTGTGCCGCCCCTGGCCGCACGAAGGCAAGGGGGGAAGCGGCGATCCTACCACGCCGAGGCGGCGGCCGGCGGGTGCGGCGGGCGGGACCGGACTGATAGTCTCGAAGCCACCCTGGCCCTCCCGCGAGCCCGGCCCTTCGGCCGGTCCGGGTCTCTCGGGCGGGACCCGCACCGCGAGGAGATGAACCGTGCCGAAGCAGCGAACCCCGGCCCCCGTCCTGATCCTGGGCGCCCTCCTGGTGATCCTGGGAGCGGGCGCCTGCGGCTCCCGGGAGCCGGCGGCCGACTCCGCCGCCCGGTCGAGCCGGCTTCACGAGGAGCCGGCGAGGGCTTCGGTGACCACCCCGACCCGGGTCCTCTGGACGGACGGGGTGAAGAACGCCTACCCCCGTTGGTCCCGGGACGGAAAGCGGATCCTCTACCAGACGAACCGGACCGGAAAGTGGCAGGTCCACGTCATGAACCGGGACGGCACCGGCGACCGCCGCGTCACCGACGACGCGTTCAACGACAACTACGTGGACTGGTCGCCGGACAACACGCGGATCGCCTTCGTCTCCGACCGCACCGGAAACGAGGACGTGTTCGTGATGGACATGGACGGCGGAAACCTGAAGAACCTGACCCACCACCCGGGGCGCGACATCCACCCGTACTGGGCCCCCGACGGGAAGAGCCTGCTCGTGAACTCCGATCGCGCCGGGGCGGACCAGTTCGACGTGTTCCGGGTGAACGCGGACGGGTCCGGGCTCCGGCAGCTGACCGCGCCCGGAGCCACCGAGACCTGCGCGCGGCTCTCCCCGGATGAGAGCCGGATCGTGCTCCTCCACGGAGCCATGAACGACGAGGTCTACGCCCTGGACGCCGACGGCGGGAACCCGGTCAACCTCACCCGGACCGCGGCCGCGGAAGGATGGCCGGCCTGGTCTCCCGACGGAACCCGGATCATCTACTCCTCGGACTCCCCCGGCACCATGAGCCTCTTCCTGATGAACGCCGACGGCTCGGGGAAGCGGCAGATCACCCATCCCCTCCCCGCCTTCCGGGACGGCCGGGCCATGATCTCACCGGACGGGAAGGAGATCGTCTTCAACCGCGAGGACGACCGGACCATCGGGATCTACGTCATGCCGCTCGGGGGAAGTCTTCCGCCGCTTCCGGGAGGAACCGCGGGTTCGGGGACGGGGGGGTAGCCCGGCCCATTCGGGAACCCGCGGCGGCGGCGGGCATCCGACCGCCGGGTCGGGCCGGCCGGTCCAGGCACCGGGGTCGACCGCGGACGGGGGAGGGCCCGTCAGTTCGCCTTGTAGTTCGGCGCTTCCTTGGTGATGGCCACGTCGTGGGGGTGGCTCTCGCGGAGGCCGGCGCCCGAGATCTTCACGAACCGGGCCCGGGTGCGAAGGTCGTCCACCGAGGCCACGCCGCAGTAGCCCATCCCGGCGCGGAGGCCGCCCACGAGCTGATAGATGAGGTCGTGGAGGGGGCCCTTGAACGGGACGCGTCCCTCGATGCCCTCGGACACGAACTTGCTCGCCTCCACGCCTTCCTGGAAGTAGCGGTCGCCCGAACCCTCGCGCATCGCGCTCACCGACCCCATCCCCCGGAAGACCTTGAAGGAGCGCCCCTCGTAGAGGATGGTCTCGCCGGGGCTCTCCGCGGTGCCGGCGAACAGGTTTCCGATCATGACCGAGTGGGCCCCGGCGGCCAGGGCCTTCACCATGTCTCCCGAATACTTGATGCCGCCGTCGGCGATGATCGGGGTCCCGGATTTCGAGGCCGCCTCGGTGCACTCCAGGACCGCGGTGATCTGGGGAACGCCGATCCCCGCCACCACCCGGGTGGTGCAGGACGCGCCCGGCCCCATCCCCACCTTGACCGCGTCCGCGCCGGCGGCGATCAGGTCCCGCGCCCCTTCGGCGGTGGCGACGTTGCCGCCGATCACTTCCAGACCCGGGAACTCCTGCTTGATGCGGGTCACCGCGTCGAGCACGTTCCTGGAATGGCCGTGGGCGCTGTCCAGGGTCACCACGTCCACGCTCGCCCCCTGGAGTCCGGCCACCCGTTCCATGAGGTCCCCGGAGACCCCGATCGCCGCTCCCACGCGGAGCCGCCCGTGATCGTCCTTGCAGGCGTCGGGGTACTTGAGCTTCTTCTGGATGTCCTTGACCGTGATGAGCCCCTTCAGGTGCCCCTGCTCGTCCACCACCGGCAGCTTCTCGATCTTGTGCTTCAAGAGGATGGCCTTGGCGTCCTCGAGGGTGGTGCCGACGGGGACGGTGACCAGGTTCCGGGAGGTCATGAACTCGGAAACCGACGCGGTCAGGCGATCGGCGAACCGGACGTCGCGGTTGGTGAGGATCCCCACCAGGACGCCGTCGGGCCGGGTGATGGGCACTCCCGAGATGCGGTACTTCTGCATGAGGGCGAACGCTTCGCCCAACGAGGCCTCGGAGCCGAGGGTGATCGGGTTCATGATCATCCCGCTCTCCGACCGTTTCACCTTGTCCACTTCCTCGACCTGGCGCTCGATGGACAGGTTCTTGTGGATGAACCCGATCCCCCCCTCGCGGGCCAGGGCGATGGCCAGCTCGCTCTCGGTGACGGTGTCCATGGCCGCGCTCAGCAGGGGGATGTTGAGCCGGATGCGCCGGGTGAGGAGGGTGGACACGTCGACCGTCCGGGGGTGGACGTCGCTTCGGGCGGGGACCAGAAGCACGTCGTCGAAGGTGAGGGCTTCGCCCTTGATCCGGGGATGGTCCGTCACGGCGGTCTCCTTTGATGCTCGGCCCGGATGCAAAAACCGGCCTCCGTTGCCGGAGGCCGGTCAGGCTCACTTCTCCTTGGTAGGAGCCGGGCTGTAGCCCTTCAAGGTGAAGTAGTAGTTTCCTCCCAGGCGGAGTTCCGCGAAGGAGGTGTTCTGGTTCCCCCACTTGTCGGGAAAGCGCGAGGCGTCCTTGGAGAAGATCGTGTGGTACAGGAAGTCCAGGTTGATGGACACCGCGTTCTGGAACAGGTACTCGGCGCCGACCTTCACGTAGACTCCGGGGCTGGTCCAGGTGAGGCGCGCCTTGCCGCTGTCCGCATAGGCCCAGGTGCGGTAGGTGTCCTTCACCCCCAGGGCGTAGAACCCGGCGCCCGCGCCGACGTGGGGCCAGATGGGGCCTTTGGTCGGATTCCAGCGGTATTCGATCCCGAAGGTGGTGGGGATCACCGTGGCCAGGGTGTCGGTCTTGGAGGTCGCCCCCGGGTAGGCGTTCCATCCCCAGCCGCTCTCCACCTCCCCCGCCAGGTGCCGGGTAAAGTTGTACTTGAAAACGGCCTGGCCGATGAAGCGGACCTTCCCGTTCCCGAAGTCATCCCCGGTCAGGAACTTCATGCCCCCGAGGCTTCCCCCGAGGCTTCCCCGACCCACGATGTCCGCGGCCTCGGTCACCGGCGCGAGGAGCGCGAGACCGACCAGCGCCGCCAAGAGGGCGGAAACCGGAACGCAAGGAACCGGCAGGTTGCCGAAGCGTTTCATAACGCGAATTGACTCCTCTTTGGGGATCGTGAGCAAGCGGGCTCTCGGCGTTCGGGGATGCCTCTCGGGTTTGGAGCCGCCGAGTATAGGGAGGGGTCCAGGGGGTGTCAAGGAAGCGGCCTTGACAGGCGGAGAGGCCGTTTTCTAGACTCTTTTGCCCTGTCCGCCCCGGGGCTTCCGGGGTGGACGCTCGTTTTGGGGCGCCGGTCTGCGGACCGCGGCCCGCGATCCTGGGGGCGGCTTAGCTCAGCTGGTTAGAGCAGCGGAATCATAATCCGCGTGTCCGGGGTTCAAGTC
>CAYRIJ010000357.1:0-3824 GCA_964424285.1 uncultured bacterium | reverse complement strand
TCTCCCGGGTCACGCTCTGGGCCGGGGCCCGGGGCGGCGCCAGGACCCCCGCGGCCAGGGCGAACACGACACAGGCGACGATGCGTTTCATGGCACCCACTTCCGGTGGAGACGACGGGCTTGGGAAACTCCGGGGATCGTGGGGATGATAGCAGCCCGCGCGGCGAGCCGCTCCGCCTCCGCGCGCTCACCGCCCGTCGGAGCGAGGGCGGGTGCAAGACGGGCCTGGGCGCGCCGCCTTCCGCCGGTTTACCGCCCGACCGAAGCCACCGACGCCGCGCCCACCGGGCGGGCGAAGGTGAGCGGTCCGTAGACCGCGGAGGCCTGGGTACGGGTGTTGTCGCTGTCGGTGTACACCCCCACCGCCTTCACCGGGTCGGCTTCGCCGCCGAACACCCGCCGGTAGTCCGCGGCCAGGTCCCGGTCCTCGACCTTCCATCCCGCGGCTTCCCCCGAGCGAACCACCAGGATCCGGATTTCCCCGGAGAAGGTGCTCTTCATGACGGTCTCGGCGGGCAGGTCGCGGCTCCAGACGTACATGATCGCCCGGAGCTTCCAGGGAAGGATGGACTTCCGGTAGAGCACCACCACCGCGGCGGCGCGGTCGTCGGCCTCCTTCCGGCTGAGGTCGGCGCCCCGGGGAAAGGTGTTCACCTGCCAGGACCAGGTGAGGTGAAGGGCGTCGGCGGGAAGCGGGGCGATCTCGCGGTAGAGGATCGAGCCGTCGGCGCGGGACTCGGCGGCCAGGCAGGCCTCCCGCCCCATCTCCACCACCCGGTAGCTGGTGTGGCCGTGGACGGCGTGCTCCTTCCAGTCCGAGTCCGGCTCGCGCCCGCCGGCCGATGCCAGGGTCAACGGAGCCCGGCTCCACTCGAGGATCCGGATCGGGGTCAGCCGCCGCGCGCAGGGAAGGGGTCCGGCAAGCCGGGCCGCCGGAGCCGCGACCGCGGAGCGAGGGGAAGCGCAGTCGGCGGTCCGCACCTTTCCGCGGGTGGGCGGCTCGGCCGAGGGGCGGGCCTGGGCCCGGGAAGCGGAGGCGCCGGGGGTGAGGAGCAAGGTGGCGAGAACGGCGGAGAAAGCGAGCGAATCAGGTTTCATGCGGCGTCTCCAGCCCAGGTGACTGCCTGCGCGCATCCTCGGGGGAACGCGCGGCGCGGGCGACGTGTCACCGGGCCGGCACCGCTCCGCGGTCCGACTGAGGGGGTTTCGGGGACCTACGCCGTCGAGGCTGATACCCGACGGATGAGGTCACGGTTCCCGGAACCGCGAAGCCGCCCGGCCGAGGCGGACCCGGGACCGCGTCCGGGGTCGATCTCCCGCTCCCGGCCGGCGGGGAGATCGCCGTCCGCTTCAGTCCCGGCCGGGGACCCCCAGGAGCGTCTTCCCGTCGGCAAGGCGGAGCGGGTGGAGGAAGGAATCGAGCAGAAAACGCCGCGCGCTGGAGCAGGCGGCGATCACCGCGTCGCCGTGGGCCACCCGGGTGACGATGGCCGCGGAGAGGACGCAACCGCTTCCGTGGCCGGCCACGCCGCGCACGCGCTCGGCGGGCCAGCAGTGGAGATCCCCTCCGGTCCACAGGAAGTCCACCGGGTCCCCGGGAAGATGGCCGCCCTTCAGGAAGATCGAGGTGGAGAATCTCTGCCCGAGCTCCTCCGCGGCCTCGGCCATGGCTTTCTCCGTGTTCACCGGCCGGCCGACGAGTACGCCCGCCTCGTCCAGGTTCGGGGTGATCATGTCGGCGAGGGGAAGCAGCCGCTCCAGGTAGGCGATCTCGGCGTCGTCTTCCAGGAGCCTCGCCCCGCTCGCCGCCGCCATCACCGGATCCACCAGGAGGAAGGGAAAATCGCCGGAGTCCGCCGCCTCGGCCACCGCGTCGATGATCTCCCGCGAGAACAGCATGCCCGTCTTGACCGCGGCCACCGGGAACCCGTCGAACACGGCGGCCATCTGCGCATGCACATCCGGCACGGGAACCGGGGTCACCGCGGTCACTCCGTCGAGGTTCTGGGCGGTGACGCAGGTCACCACCGAGGTTCCGAAACCTCCCAGAGCGGTCACGGTGCGAAGATCGGCCTGAATGCCCGCCCCGCCTCCGGAGTCCGAGCCGGCGATGGTGAGAACCGTGGGTCGCAACATGGCGGGCCTCCTCCCGGAAGAATCTCCCCCAAACCCGGTAGAACCATTCTGCCATGTCCGACGCGCCGGCGCGTGGGTTGATTGTTCCGGATGCGGCTAATTCAAGCGGGGGGGGAATCGGCGGCGCCGCGAGTTGCATTCACGTGGGAATCGAATCGGGAAACCGTGCGACCGACCCGAAATGGAACAGGTCGGGGCGCGATCCTCGTCCGACGAGACCCGGGAACGGCAGACCGAGGTCACTCCGGCGCCGGCGACTCGATGATCCCGGCCAGCTTCCGCGCCATGTCGCGCTTGGGCACCAGGTCCCCCTTCCGCGTCGCGACCTCGATGCCCTCGCGCAGCACGCGCGCCGCCTCCCCGGAACGACCGAGCTTCATGAGACAGGTGCCGAGATGGTTCATGGCCATGCTGTAGTCGGGCTGGCCCTCGACCGCCTTCCGGAAGCACGGGATCGCCTCGTCGTAACGCTCCAGATCGAGGAGGATCTTCCCCAGCCCGAAGTTCGCGATCACGTCGTCCGGGTCCATCTCCAGGACCCGGCGGAAGAGACCGACTCGCTCCTCCATCTCGGCCCGGCGCTGTTCGGCGTCCGCCTGGACCCGGCGCTCGGCCTCCCTCTCCCCCATCTCGCGCTTCCAGATGAGGTAGGTCACCCGGCCCTTGATCTCCTCGGCCTCCTCGATCAAGCCGCACTGGGCGCAATACCGGCTCAGGTTCGTCCACGCCATGACGTGGCCGGGATCCATGTCGGTGAGGGCGCGCATGGTCTCGATCGCGTCGTCCAGTCGTCCGAGCCGTTCCTGGCTCACCCCCATCGATTCGAAGGCGTCGGCGTGGCGCGGGTTCATGAGGAGCGCGCGCTCGAAGAGGCCCAGGGCCTCCTCGAACCGGTCGGAGCGAAAGGCCTCCATCCCGCGGCGATAGAAGACCTCGGCCTGCTCGGCCGGTCCCGGCGGACGGTAGAGCGGAAGCTCCCGCACCACCGCGGGGACCAGGCTCCCCTCGAGGTTGAGGTGGACCACCGTGCCCGGCTCGATGGCTTCGCGCCGCACCATGGCGAGGGCGATCGCCTGTCCGAGGTTGGGAGAGAAGCAGGCGCTCCGCGTCTCCCCCACCGGGGTCTCGTCCTTCTGGAGCAGGGTGCCGGCGGGGGGCGGCGTCCCGCCCTCGATCAGGATCCCGGCCAGGACCCGATTCACGTGCCCGCGGGAATGAACCCGGGCCACGGTTTCCTGGCCGAGATAGCAGCCCTTGTCGTAGGACACCATCTCGTCGCGGCCCAGCTCCAGGATCAAGGTGCGCTGGTCCATGTCGAGCCCGAAGGCCGGGCGGCCGCCTTCGATGCGGAGGATCTCCAGGGCCTCGGCCCCGACTTCGACGAGCCCCCGGTCCCGGCCCGCGGCGGTGAGCGCCTCGCGGACCGGCGCCAGATCCGGCCGGGATACCAGGAGCCGCCCCCCCACGTCGCCGGTCCAGGGGTCGGCCACGAAGCGGACCGGACACCCCCCCAGCCGGATTTCCCGGTGGCGGTGGGGATCGAGATCGACCCGGGTCCCCGAGGCGGCCAGGAGCAGCGCCGGGGTCTCGGGGCCGTGGATCTCCAGCGCCGCCCAGTCGCGGCTCCGGTCGGTGAAGCTTGCCCGCTCGCGAAACCGATGGTCCTCCAGCCGGGCCAGGATCCCGAC
>CAYRIJ010000356.1:0-3836 GCA_964424285.1 uncultured bacterium | reverse complement strand
GGACGTGGGAGGCGGGCTGGTGTTCTGGCATCCCCGCGGCGGTCGCGTCCGCATGGCGATCGAGGACTACTGGCGGGAGCAGCACGTCCGGAACGGGTACGAGGTCGTCTACTCCCCCCACGTCGGCCGCTCGAGCCTGTGGGAAGTCTCGGGACACCTCGGCTTCTACCGGGAGTTCATGTATCCGCCCATGGAGATGGACGAGCAGGAGTTCTACGTCAAGCCGATGAACTGCCCGTTCCACATCAAGATGTACCAGAACTCGCTCCACTCCTACCGGGAGTTTCCCATGCGCTGGGCCGAGCTGGGGACGGTCTACCGCTACGAGATGCCGGGCGTGCTCCACGGCCTCATGCGGGTGCGCGGCTTCACCCAGGACGACGCCCACCTGTTCGTCCGGCCGGATCAGATGGACGAGGAGATCGACCGGGTGCTCCGGTTCTGCCTGGACATGCTCCGGGCCTTCGGGTTCACCGAGTTCGATCTCTACCTGTCCACCCGCCCCGAGAAGGCGGTGGGGGAGCCCGCGCGCTGGGAGGCGGCCGAGGCCTCCCTCCGGAAGGCGCTGGTCGCCACCGGCCTCCCGTTCGACCTGGACGAAGGGGGCGGGGCCTTCTACGGCCCCAAGATCGATATCAAGATCCAGGACGCCATCGGCCGGTCCTGGCAGTGCAGCACCATCCAGTTCGATTTCAACGAGCCCGAGCGGTTCGACATGACCTACATCGGGGACGACGGGGAGAAGCACCGCCCGTACATGATCCACCGGGCCCTCCTGGGATCGATCGAGCGGTTCTTCGGGGTCCTGATCGAGCACTACGCCGGGGACTTCCCGGTCTGGCTGGCTCCCACCCAGGTCAAGGTGCTCCCGATCAGCCGCCAGAACCTCGAGTACGCCGATTCGGTGCGGCAGGAGCTGGCCGAGGCCGGGGTGCGGGTGGAGGTCGACGAGCGTAACGAGAAGATCGGCCCCAAGATCCGGGATGCCGAGCTCCTCAAGGTCCCCTACATGCTGGTGGTGGGCCGCCGGGACGCCGAGGCGGGGACGGTCTCGATCCGCCGGCACGGGGAGGGGGACCTGGGAGCCATGGAGCGGGGGGCCTTCCTCCAGAAAGTCCTTGCCGAGATCAAGGCCCGCCAATAAGATATCAGGCTTGCGCAAGTAGAGGCGTTTGCTTCTCACCCGCAGCGGGTCCGGCGCCGCCGGACCGCCTGCTCGTCGGGTTCCCCTCAGGGGGCGCTTTTGACCGGCCACGGTCCCGCGACCCGGGGAGCATCTCCCCGGAGCCGGGAGACCGTCCTTGGACGGTACGAGCGGAGCGAACGCCCTGGAGCGCGCTCCGCTTTTTCTTTGGGTGCCGAGGACGGACCGGAAACCCCGGCCCGCGGAAATCACGAACTCTCTCGGGACGCGCCCCGGCCGAGAAGCGCCGGGGTCCCCGGGGAGCCGAAACAGGAGGTTACGGGAATAGCCAAGAAAGAAGAAAGCGTGCGGGTCAACGAACGCATCCGGATCCCCCAGGTCCGGGTGGTGGACGAGGAAGGCGGCCAGGTCGGCGTCATGTCCTCGTACGAGGCGCTCAAGCTCGCGCGGGAAAAGGGGATGGATCTGGTCGAGGTCTCTCCCAACGCGTCGCCGCCGGTCTGCCGGATCATGGACTTCGGCAAGTACAAGTACGAGCTCAGCAAACGGGCGGCCAAAGCCAAGAAGGTCCAGCACCGGATTCAGGTCAAGGAAGTGAAGTTCCGCCCGAAGATCGACGACCACGACTTCGATTTCAAGGTCAACCACGCGCGGGACTTCCTGGAGGGAAAGAACAAGGTCAAGTTCACGGTGATGTTCCGGGGCCGGGAGATGGCCCACTCGGAGCTGGGCCGTGTCCTCCTGGACCAGGCGGCGGAGGCGCTGGCCGACATCGCCCAGGTGGAGAACCCTCCGCGCATGGAGGGCTACACCATGACCATGTACATGATGCCCCGCAAGGACCGCATCAAGCCCGAAAAGCCCGAGGACGCGGAGAAGCCTGAAAGGCCCGAGAAGACCGAAAAGCCCGAGAAGGCGGTGGCGCCCGCAAAAACCGAAAAGGCGGATCCCGCCGGCGCCCAGCCGACGGACACCGCCTCCTAGACCGGGATCCGGGAGGCCGGAACGAGGAGTCGAGATGCCCAAGATGAAGACGAAGCGGGGCGCGGCCAAGCGCTTCAAGCTCACCGCCAGCGGGCGGGTGAAGCGCGGCAAGGCCTACCACACGCACATTCTCACGAAGAAAGACACCAAGCGGAAGCGCAACCTGCGTCAGGCCACCACCGTGTCGGCCGCCGACCAGGATCGCGTCAAACGGATGTTGCCGAACGGCTAGCCCCGTACACCGTACCCGCCGAGAAGGCGCCCCCCGGGGTCGCCGGCGGCCCGCCACCGGCGGTCGCTCCTTCGGTCGGATACCGGGCAGGAGGTAAACGAGATGCCACGCGCACGTGGAGTCGTGCCGGGTCGCGCCCGGCGGAAGAAAGTCCTATCCGAAGCCAAGGGGGCCGTCGGCGGTCGTTCGCGGCTGTTCAAGAGCGCCAACGAGACCGTGATGCGCGGGCTCCAGTTCGCCTGGGAGCACCGCCGCCGGAAGAAGCGCGATTTCCGCCGCCTGTGGATCGTGCGGATCAACGCCGCCGCCCGGGAGAACGGGATGTCCTACAGCGCCTTCATCAGCGGCTTGAAGCGGGCCAACGTGACCATCGACCGGAAGGTCCTGGCCGAGTTGGCGGTGAAGGACGCCGCCGCGTTCAAGGAACTCGCCGCGGTGGCGCGCGGGTCGGCCGCCGCTTCCTAGCGTCGTGCCCGAAGCCGCCGAGGTCCTGGGCGAACTCCAGCGCATCCGGGACGAGGCCCTCCGGGAAATCGCCGGGGCCTCGGACCCCGCCGCCCTGGAAGCCGCCCGCATCAAGCACCTCGCCCGGAAATCCCCCCTCATCGCGGTGCTCCGGAGCCTCAAGGACGTGGCTCCGGCCGAGCGGGGGAGAGTGGGCCAGGCCGCCAACAGCGCCAAGCAGGCGGTGGAGGAGGCCCTCTCACGGCGCGAGAGCGAGCTGGCCGGAGCCGGGGGGGAGCCCGATGAGGATCCCACCCTCCCCGGGGTCCGTCCGCCCCTCGGGCACGCGCATCTCATCACCCAGACCGAGGAGCGCATCCTCGATATCTTCCGGGGCATGGGGTTCTCGGTCGCCCGCGGCCCCGAAGTCGAGGACGACTATCACAACTTCGAGGCCCTGAATCTCCCCAAGGGCCACCCGGCCCGGGACATGCAGGACACGTTCTTCATGACCGACGACGTGGTGCTTCGCACCCACACCTCGCCGGTGCAGATCCGGGTCATGCAGAGCGGGCCGCCGCCGGTGCGCGCGGTCTTCCCGGGACGGGTCTACCGCCGCGAAACCCCCGACGCCACCCACTCCTCGGAGTTCCATCAGGTGGAGGTTCTCTACGTGGACCGCGGGGTCACCATGAAGGATCTGCGCGGCACCCTCACCACCTTCGCCCACGAACTCTTCGGCGGCCATCTGGACGTGCGGTTCCGCCCCAGCTACTTCCCGTTCGTGGAGCCGGGAGCGGAGATGGACATCACCTGCTTCCTCTGCCTGGGGAAGGGCTGCCGGCTGTGCAAGCAGACCGGGTGGATCGAGATCCTGGGCGCGGGCATGGTGCATCCCCAGGTCTTCCGGAACGTGGGCTACGACCCCGAGACGGTGAGCGGCTATGCGGCGGGGATGGGGGTGGAACGCATCGCCATCCTCCGCCACGGCATCCCGGACATCCGCCTCTTCTTCGAGAACGATCTCCGGTT
>CAYRIJ010000355.1:0-3856 GCA_964424285.1 uncultured bacterium | reverse complement strand
CGCATGCGGGTACCTCCTCGATATCGTGGTGTCGCGTGGGGGTGTCCGTCCCGCGGACGCGGGGAGGCGGACCGGGATTCCCCGGGGGGGGGGGTGTCGCCGGTGGGCATGATACCTCAGTTTCGCGGTTCTTACACGAATGTATTGCGATTTTATTTCATGCCGGCCGGGGAGTCGCTTTCGGCCGGATCCCCCCTTCGACCGCCCCTCGGGTCAGGCCGTATCATCCCCTCATGCGCTTCGAACCCAGGGCCCGGGCGGCCGTCCTGCTCGCCCTCGTGAGTCTCCTCGGCGGATCCGGCCCGGCCCGGGCGGGGGCATGGCTCCAGGAGCCCGGGACCGCCTACCTCCGCCTCTCCGCCGGAACGCTCTCCACCCGGGAACGGCTCGACCAGGACGGCCGCACCGTCCCCTTCGACGCCGCCGGGGGCGGCTTCCGGAACACCCGGTACGAGGATCTTGCGGTCTCGATGTACGCCGAGGTGGGGCTCGTCCCGGGCTGGAACCTGGTCGCCGCGGGATCGTGGAAGCGCCTCCAGGCCAACCAGCCCTCGGCGGTGTTCGAGACCTACGGCTTCTCCGATCTGGCGGTGGGGGTGAAGCGCGGGCTCTGGCGGGGATCGCGCGGGGTGGCCTCGGTCCTGGCCGCCGCCACCATCCCCACCGGCTACGCGGTCGAGGAGTATCCCGCCCTCGGCTCGGGCATCCGGGATCTCTCCCTGGGGCTCTCGGCCGGGTCGTCCTTCACCGGCTACTGGGGGAACCTGGACGCGGCCTACGTCTTCCGGGGCGGCGTGTTTCGGGATCGGGTGGAAGGCGCGCTCGGGGGGGGGACGGGCATCGGTTCGCGGGTGGGTCTTCGGGGCGAAGCCCGAGGCGGCGTCGCGGTGGGATCCTCGCCGGCCCGGCCGGGAGAGATGCGCTTCGACCCCGCCACCGTGGATCCCGACAATCTCGATCTGGCCGCCACGGTGTCGGTGGCCGCCGGCCGCGGGGTGGCGGTGGAGGCGGAGGCGCGTACGACGGTGTGGGGACGAAACACCCTTTCCGGCACGCGGTGGAGCCTCGCGTTGGCCACCAGCCCGGCATGGCGGTGGAAGCGATGAAGCGCCGCCCCCGGCTCCGTGCCCTTCCGCTCGCCTGGCTGCCGGCGGTCCTCGGCGTGCTGGCGGGTTGCGGGCACACGGTGACCCCGACCGCGGCCTTTCGCGCCCCGGCCTCGCTTCCGCTGCCCACCGACCTCCAGGCGATTCCGTCGGTGGGCTCGGTCAACGTGACCTGGCTGGCCGACCCGGGCCTGTTCGCCTTCGTCGACGGCTTCAACATCTACCGGGCGGTGGGGGAGTCGCCGCCCGGGGACGCCGACTACGTCCGGCTGAACCGGGAGATCTTCACCGGGAGCATTCTGGTGGACGAGGACGTGGTGGACGGCCTTCGCTACTGGTACCGGCTGACCTCGGTGAGCCCGGCGGGGATCGAGAGCGTTCCCACCGGGGTGGTCTGGGTCCGGGTGGATCTTACCGCCCCCGCGCCGCCGCAGGGGCTCACCGCCCGGGCGGTCCACAACGACGTTGCCGGACGCTACGAGGTCGTGCTGGGCTGGGAGGCGTCGGACGATCCCGCCTTCCACCACTACAATCTCTTCCGGGACCCGCCGTTTCCGCTCCAGGGGTTCATCCCCGATCTCCGGTCCGCCGGGTTCGAGGACTTCACCGTTGAACCCGACTCGACCTACGCCTATCGCGTGACCGTGGTGGACGACGCCTTCAACGAGAGCGCCCCGAGCGACCCGGTCACCGTGACCGTGCCGGGGTCGCGGTGAACCGGGTGCGCTTCCCGGACGCGTGGAACCGGGCCGCGTGACGCAACGCAAGCGCTCCCTCGCCCTGGCGTCGCTGGCCCTGGCCGCGCTGATCGTGGTGCTCGAGGTCTTCGTGCCCCCGGCTGCGAGCGCCTGGTGGGACGTGGTGTTCAACGCGGGCCACGCCCCGCTCTTCGGGGTGTTCGCCTGGATCGCGCTCTGGGCGATGGTCCGGGCGTGGCCGGCCCGGGGGTGGCGGAGGCTGAGCCGGTACGCCGGGGTCTTCTTCCTGGCCGCCGCCGCCGGCCTGGGCAGCGAGATCCTCCAGCACTTCACCGGCCGGGACGCCGACCTGGGGGACTGGGAGCGGGACCTGGCCGGGATCGTCGCCTGCCTGCTCCTGGCCGCGGCAGTGGACGCGGCGCTCCGGATTCCCGCCCGCTGGCGGGCCCCCCTCCGGGTGGCCATGGTCTTGCTGGCTCTCATCCCGGTGGGGATCGTGGCCCGGCCGGTGGTGGAGGTGGGGGACGCCTACGCGAAGCGGGACGAGGCGTTTCCGCTCCTCTTCGGGTTCGACGCACCCTGGGAGCACTACTTCTACTTCAGCCACGAGACAGAGATGAGCTTTGAACCCCTGCCGGCTCCGTATCGGAAGGACCCGGAGAACCGCGCCGCCCACCTGACCCTGAAGCCGGTCGACTACGCCGGGCTCACCCTCCGCGAGCCGGTTCCCGACTGGCGGAGATACCGGAGCCTGGACTTCGTGATGGTCTCCACCCTCCCGGACACGATTCCGATGGCGCTTCGGATCGACGACGTCACGGTGGGAAAGGATTGGACCCGGGCGGCCTACGTGAACCTGAGCCTCAAACCCGGGATGAACACCTTTCGGATCCCGCTGGAGGAGATCCGGCGGAGTCCCCGGGCGCGGCTCCTCGACATGGCGCGCATCCAGAGCGTCACGCTCTTCATCGTCCACGTCCGCAAGCCGGTCTCGCTCTGGTGGGACGACGTGCGGCTGGAGAGATGACGGTCCGCGGCGGCCTGGCGGTCAGCGGGGGAGCGGGCCGCCCTTGGTCCGGGCCACCCAGCCCGGGGTGGCGTCGATCGTCTGCCTGAGGATGAGGTTGAGCTGCGCGGCATGGTGCTGCACGTGGCGAAGGTTGTAGAGGAGGAGTTCGGCGAAGCTCGCTTCGCCCCAGCCGAACGCATGCCGTTCCGCCGCCCTGGCCTCGGTCAGGGTGGCGATCGTCGTCCGGCACTTCGCGCGACCGTGCTCCAGGTAGGTCAGGAGCTCCTCCCGGGTGTACACGCGATCGGGAAGGACTCCCGCCGGGTCGAGTTCCTCCAGGCCGAAGGGAGCGGGCGGGCGGAACCCTTCCACCGGTCCCGAGAGATAGAGATCGAGCCAGAAGAGCGTGTGGTAGGCCAGGTACCAGGTCTCCGGTCGGCGATCGCGGTCGCGCCAGATCGATTCGGGACAGGCCCGGACGGCCCCCTCGAGCATGTCGATGGCGGCGCCGAACTGGCGCCAGATGATTTCCTTCATCGCGTCGTTCATGACGTCGTCTCCGGTCGCGGCATGGCGTAGATGTGGGCGGGGCCCTTGTCGTCCTCGAAGTCGTCCCGATAAAGGGTCATCCCGATCTTCTCGGCAACCCGTCGCGAGGCGGCGTTCCGGGCGTCGATCAGGCAGATGAGCCGGGAGACCGGGAGACGGTCGAAGGCGTGGCGCGCGATGGCCCGGGCCGCCTCGGTGGCCAGGCCCCGGCCCCAGTATTCCCTGGCCAGGAGGTAGGCCACCTCCACTTCGGGCCGCCCGTCAATGGTCCAGGGAAGAAGTCCCGAGCGGCCGATGAAGGCGCCGGACTCCTTGTGAACGGTGGCCCAGAGGCCGAAGCCGTGCTTGGCGTAGTACTCATGAATGATCCACTCCAGCTCCTCGCGGGTCTCATCGCGGGTGAGGACGCCCTCCGGGAAGTAGCGCCGCACCTCGGGATCCCGGTAGAGGACGGCGAGCGCGTCCAGATCGTCCAGGGTCAGTTCCCGGAGGAG
>CAYRIJ010000354.1:0-3867 GCA_964424285.1 uncultured bacterium | reverse complement strand
GAACCCCCGCCCGGAGAGGAACCCGGCCACGTCCTCCGGGTAGGCGTTCTCGGCCGCTCCCGGCATCCGGATGGGCTTCACCGCCTGGTCGTTGAGGACGATCGCGCCCCCGGGCTTCAGACCGTGGGCGTAACGGAGTGCCTCCAGGCGCTCCATGGCGTAGAGCACGTCGACGGTTCCGGAACGGATGAGCGGGGAGTGGACCCGGGGCCCGAACCGGACGTGGCTCACCACGCTACCCCCCCGCTGCGCGACGCCGTGAACCTCGGATTGCTTGGCCTCGAGCCCCTCGCCCAGGGCGGCCAGGGCCAGCACCTCGCTGGCCAGGAGCACCCCCTGGCCCCCCACTCCGGCCATGAGGACGTTGACCGCGATCCCGGCCGCCGGGGAGGCCGCGGTTCCCGGGCTCACGGCGCGACCTCGGCGGGATGGAGGGCGCCGGGATGGCAGACCGCGGCGCACATCTCGCACCCCACGCACTGGAGGGCGTCGATGACCGGCCCCCCGCCCTCGCGCCACTCGATGGCCGGGCATCCCAGCTCGTGGCAGAGCTTGCAGAGGTTGCAGTCCCCGGCCTCGAACCGGATCGGGGGCCGGATCTTCTCCCGCTCCTCGGGGATGCGAAGACACGGATGCTGCGCGATCACCACCGAGGGGCCGGGGTGGCGGATGGCCGAGACCAGGGTTCGCCGGAGGAGCTTGACGTCGTAGGGGTCGACGGTGCGGACGTCGGTCACCCCGATCGCCTCGACCAGGCGGACCAGGTCGATCCGGGGCGCGGCCTCCCCGTCGATGGCCCGGCCGCTGGCCGCGTTCTCCTGCTGTCCGGTCATGCCGGTGGTGGAGTTGTCGCAGATGACCAGGGTGGCCCCGCTTCCCCGGTAGACCATGTCGATGAGGCCGGGAATCCCCCCGTGGAGGAAGGTTCCGTCGCCGATGACCCCCACCGCCTTGTGGGGACCGCCGTCCCGGTTCCCCTCCCAGAACCCCACCGCGTTCCCCACGCTCGCCCCCATGCAGAACGAGGTCTGCATGGACGAGTAGGGGGGAAGGCCGCCCAGGGTGTAGCAGCCGATGTCCCCGAGGGCGACCACGTTCTGCTTGAGCAGGGTGCCCAGCACGTAGAACACGGCGCGGTGGGGGCAACCGAGGCAGAAGAGGGGGGGACGCGCGGGGATGGGGATCTCCGCCGCGAAGCTCGCCGGCGCGGGTTCGCCCAGGACGGCCTCGGCCAGGATCTCGGGGTTCAGCTCCCCCATGAGCGGGATCTTCCCCTTGCCCTCGAGGTTGGTGATCCCCAGGATGCGAAGCTGCTCCTCCACGAAGGGCTCGCCCTCCTCGATCACGGTGACGGTGTCGAAACGGCGGCAGAAGCTCCGGGCCAGCTCCGCCGGGAAGGGGAAGGACATCCCCAGGCGAAGGTAGGTGGCGTCGGGGAGGACCTCGCGGGCGTACTGGTAGGCCACCCCGCTGGCGATCACTCCCACCGACGGATCGCCTTCCTCCACCCGGTTGTAGGGGAAGCTCTCGCTGAACTTGCGCAGGCGGCCCAGGCGCTCCTCCACCGTGGGGCGCCGCCTCCGGGCGAAGGGCGGCACCAGGAACCGGGGGATGTCGGTTCGGTACTCCCGGACCGGGCCGGGCGCGGGCTCGCCGAACTCCACCACCCCCTTGGCGTGGGAGATCCGGGTGGTGGACCGCAACAGGACCGGGGTTTCGAACCGTTCGGAGATCTCGAAGGCCAGCCGGACGAAGTCCTTGGCTTCCTGGGGATCCACCGGCTCCAGGAGCGGCACCTTGGCGAACTTGGCGTAGTACCGGTTGTCCTGCTCGTTCTGGGAGGAGTGCATGCCGGGGTCGTCGGCGGAGAGGATCACCAGGCCCCCCAGGCAGCCGGCGTAGGGGAGCACCATGAAGGTGTCCGAGGCCACATTGAGCCCAACGTGCTTCATGGTGACCAGGGCGCGCTTCCCGGAGAGGGAGATCCCCATGCCGATGTCGAGCGCGGTCTTCTCGTTGGCCGCCCAGTGGGTCTCGATCTCGCCCCGGGCGGCCAGGGTCTCCAGGATCTCGGTGCTCGGGGTGCCGGGATATCCGGTGGCGAAGCGCACCGAGGCCTCGAAGGCGCCCCGGGCGAAGGCCTGGTTTCCGGAGAGGAGCGCTCTCACGGCGGCCTACAGCGATTCCAGGACCAGGGCGATCCCCTGGCCCCCGCCGATGCACATGGTCACCACCCCGAACCGCTCGCCCTTCCGGCGGAGGGCGTAGGCGCAGGTGAGGGTGAGGATGGCCCCGGTGGCTCCCAGGGGATGCCCCAGGGCGATGGCGCTTCCCATGGGGTTCACCTTCTCCGGGTCGATGCCCATCTTCTCGAAGTCGCGGATGCAGGCCAGGGCCTGGGGAGCGAAGGCCTCGTTCAGCTCCACCTGGTCCACCGCGTCGCCGGTGAGCCCGGCCGAGGCCAGCGCCTTCTCCACCGCGGGCACCGGCCCCCACCCCATGATCTGCGGGTCGCAGGCCGCCACCCCCATCCCGGCGATCCGGGCCAGGGGCTTCAAGCCGTGCTTCCCGGCGTCGGACTCCTTCCCGATCACCATCGCCGCGGCCCCGTCCACCACCGCGCTGGCGTTCCCCGCGGTGATCACCCCGCCGGCCTCGAACGCCGCGGGGAGCCGGGCCATCTTGGGGAGCGAGATCCCGTCCATGATGTGGGTGTCGTGCCTGACCTCGACCGGCTCCGTGGTGGCGTCCCCCTCCACCGTGACCGGCTCGATCTCCTCGTCGAACCAACCGGCGTCGCGGGCCGCCTTGGCGTTGGCGTGGGAGCGGAAGCCGAACCGGTCGGCCTCCTCGCGGCTCACGTGATAGCGCCGGCCCAGCTCCTCGGCGGTGTTGGCCATGGACATCTGCGCGCCCGGATCGTAGAGGGCCATGAGGAGGGCGTCCTGGAGATGGGTGCCGGGGGGAAGCGACTTGACGTCCACCGGCCCGTACTTCTGCACCGCCTCGCCGAGCTTCCGCCCCCGGTAGTTGTAGAGGGTGAAGGGGTACTGCATGCTCTCGGCCCCGCCCACCACCATGAACGGCCGCGCGCGGTCGTGGCGCACCCCGGCCAGGATGATCTCGGAGCCCACCGCCACCGCCTCGGCCCCGCTCCCGCAGATCCGGGCCACGGTGAGAGCGGGGACGTCGTCGGCGAGTCCCCCGCGCCAGCGCATCCCCTGGGCCCCGTAGATCGAGTCCCGGTGGCTGTGCTGGGCCATGCCCATCACCACGTGGCCGATCAGGGCGGGGTCGACCGGGGTGTGGCCGAGGGCGGCCCGGATGGCGGTGCCGCCGAGCTGGGTGGCGGTGAACCGCGAGAAGAGTCCCGGCCTCTGGTTGTCCTCCAGGATGTCCGCCCGGGGGGTTCGCCGCCCGCCGTCGAGGATGACGATGGATCCGTTCGTGCTCATCTCTCTCCTCTCCTCGTGGAGCTACTCGTGCAGGAAGTCCGCCGGAACCCGGGGGCCGTTCTGGATGAAGTTCTTCATGCCGATGTCGAAGTCGATCGTTCCCTTGCACCGGGCCAGGCCCTCGGCTTCCGCCTCCAGCCCTTCGGGGAGCGGGCGGACGGTCCCGCGCCGGATCGTCTCCACCAGGATGCGGTCGACGACCAGGGAGTGGTGTCCGATGTCCACCCGGGGGAGTTCCGCGGGGACGGCGAGCGGGCGCGGATCCACCGGTCCGATCTTGCGGGCGCCGGAGAGGTGGTCCCGGATGACGGTGCGCGCCGCGCCGAGGACGTCCGCGGCCGGCTCGCCGGTCGCCCATCCCAGGGCGCAGGCGGCGCGGGCGTCGAGAGTGCGGCCGGTCCGGAGCATTTCC
>CAYRIJ010000353.1:0-3874 GCA_964424285.1 uncultured bacterium | reverse complement strand
TGCCAGATGCCGCCGGCCGGCACGACCCCGATCCCGGTCGCCACGGTCGTCGTGTTAAACGACCCGCTCCGGTCCGGGAGGGACTGGTAGTCCTGCTTTAGCCGGGACCGGATGATCCCCGCCCGTCCGACCAGGGTCTCCCCCAGAAGGTACTCCCCTCCCACCCGGAAGCTCTTGTCGTCCAAAGAGTTCTTGGAATCGCCCCCTTGGTTCCGGCTGGTCACGTCGCCGGTGGCGACCTTGGCCTCGGCGGCCAGGAGCAACCGGGATTCGATCCCCACCCAGGAGACCCCCCCCACCAGGGCGGAACTCTTGGCGTTCACGTCCTGGCGGCTCAGAGAGCCGATGGCGTTGGGGTTGACCAGGACGGTGAAGTCCTGACGCCCGCTCAGCACCGCGGCCCCCGCGGTCAGACGTCCCGGGATGACGTCCAGCCTGGCCCGCCCCCGGAACTGCTTGTTCACCCGGTCCTCGGTGAAGGTGTCCAGGTTCATGGAGACGTTGTCATCGGTGGGGTTGTAGGTAAACCGTTGGGACCAACTGATATGAACCGATTCATCCCCCTGCAGCTTCTGCCGGCTGAAGTCCGCCCCGGCATGCAGGCGCCCCCGATTGACGAAGCCCTGGACGGCCCAGCTCCCGCCGGGGCGGCGCCAGTCGAAGGTGTCGGTGTGGAAGGGTCCGCGGCTCTCCCCGTCCAGCTTGGTGGTGAACACCTCACCCCGCGCCCCCAGCATCACCCCCTCGGCCACCTGGTAGCCGACCCCGAGGCCGGCCCGGGTCACGATGCCGTTGTGGGAGATGTTGTAGATGGCGGGGGAGAAGGTATTTTCATCCTCGCTGCTCCGGGACAGATTCAGCCCCAGGGTCAGCTTGTCGGTGAAGTACCGGCTCCCGGTCAGAGCCAGCCCGGTCACGGTGAAGTCGTTTCGCTCGTCGACCAGGTCCAGGGTCTGGACCTTGGCGTAGTCGATCCGTCCACCCACCCCCATGACCCCGGGGTGATGGTAGCCGATCAGCAACGACCCATCGTTGATCTTGACGTCGTCCCCGGTCGCCCGGACGTCGCGCTCGGCCAGTTCCTTGTGGGAATAGCGGGAATCGATGGACCAGGAGTCGCGGTCGTCCCCGAACCCCGCCGGATTCCGGCTGAAATCGTAGAGGTCGATCTCGTAGTTCCCGTCCGGGACCGCGGCCTCGAATCCGCCCATCCCATCCAGGCGGACCGTCCCCGTCCCCAGGTCCACCTGGGCGGGGAGGAGGTAGAGACGCTCGTAGATCAGTTCCTGGGCCCCGGCGACGGAGGACACGGCTCCCGCGGCCGCGGTCACGGTGAGAACGACCAACGCCGCCCGCTTCACGACTGAGATCACCTTCCCACTCCTTCCCCTTAGCATCGGTTCCTCACCGTGCTCGTCGCGGGCGTCCGCTTCTCGAACCGGAGACGAATCTCCGTCGATCCGCTGCCGACGTGGCTCGAGTTGTTGAAGACCCCGATGACCATGCGGTAGATGCCCGGGTGATCGGGATCGGGGGTGATGACCAGGTCGTCGGAGTTTCCGGTGCTCATGTCGCGCATGATCTCGATCGTGCGGACCGGGAATCCCTTGTCCTGCCCGATCGAGTACGCGCCCCGGGCCCTCACGTCCCGCGCGCTCTCCGAGGGAATGGTCAGACCCCAGCCCTGGACGAAGTCGTACTCCCCTGGAACCAGGCGGTTGCTCCACAGCTGGGGGAGCCCGATGCGGGAGCACGCCAGGGTGCTCGTGCACCTGAAGGTCGACGCGTAGGGCAACCAGAGGCCGAGATCGACCGGCACGCCGCCGTTCAGGTCGGCCAGATCCTGAGTGCTGCCCTTCTTCGTGTCGATGCACTCGGTCAACCGGGCGGGAACGTCCGTGCCGGTGACCCAGTTCTTCGCGTAGGGAAGCGTGCCCACGTCCTGGGCCAGGCGCCGCGAACCGTCGATCCAGAGGTCCTCGCAGAAACCGGCCGGATTGGTGAAGAAGGAAAAGGAGGGGGTCGGCCGCAGATTCCTGGGGGCCGACACGACCTTTCCCCAGTCCGCGTATTGATAGATGGGGCTCAGGTTGGTTCGCCCCGCCCTCCAGACCCAGACGTCGGTGCTCTCCGCCCCGGCGACCGTGACCGGGGTCAGGACGCCCCCGGGGCCGAGCGTCGGGAAGAGATCCCGCTCGGTGGCCACGAGGTTCGTGGACGCGTGCTCGCTCGCGGCCCGGGAGAGGAGCATCATCACCTGATCCTCCTGGCCGCCGGCGTTCCGCCGCAACCAGTTCGACGGGCGGATGACGGTGGAGTCGCAGATGGAGGGCGTCGAATCCGGGATCGGGCCCGGGCAGTACTTCCCTTCGATCTCGTTCTGGCAGATCTCGCCCGGCGCCTCGGGGCGCATGTAGGCGAGCTGATCCGGATAGATGTCCTGGGTCGCATCGGAGTAGCGGATCAGGAAGTAGATGCGATCCTGGTCCGCAGGCTCCACGCGGGACTCGTCGGTCCAGACCGCCCGGACCTCGAGATAGAAATCCGCGCCGCCGGTCCCGTTCGCCCCGGTCATCCGTACGAACAGGGGTTCGGCCGACGCCCATTCCACCGGCTGGGCCACTCCGTCCAGCACCGGGAGTGCGTCGTTGCACGGGCTACCGCTCACCCCGGGGTCGGTGTAGTGAACGGTGAGGGTGGAGAAGTCCTCGAGTTGCGGTTCGCTGATCTGGTCCACTCCGGAGCACCCCCCCGCGATCCAGAGAAGGAGGCCCGCCAGGACGCCGACGGTCAGCATGCGCGTAGCGTTCATGAAATCGTGTCCTCTATCGGGGTTCCAGCCGCTCGGTTCCGGCCGTTTTTCGTCGTCGTAGGGGGGGATCGGTATGGCCTTTCCTGAAGCGCATTAACGCTAGCCTCCCCCCCACCGGACTGTCAAGTTCTCTTGCCCTCCACGCCGCGGCGGCGCGGGCTCGGGGACGCGCCCGGGCGCGCCCGGCTCACGAAGGGATCGCCCTCCACCCAGAATCGCCAGGCCCGATCGCGCCCCACGCGGATCCCCACCCGGGGCCCGCTCTCGATCCGCTCCGGACGACGTCCGTCGTCCCGGACCGTGAGCTCCGGACCGGCCAGGGAGAGGGTGTTGTGGGCCAGGTCGAGGCCGAAGGCCTGACAGAGCCGGGAGGGGCCGGAGGTGAGCTCGATCGGGTTCTCCCGGCCCCGGCGGGCCCGCATCCGCGCCATCCCGGCCTCGGGACGGACGGCTCGGACCAGGACGGCGGCGGGATACCCTTCACGCTCGGTCACGAAATTGAGGAGGTAATGCATTCCGTACGTGAAATACACGTAAGCCCGGCCCGGGGGCCCGTACAGGACCCGGGTCCTCGCGGTGAGCCCCGCCGCGGCATGGCAGGCGGGGTCGTCCTCGCCCACGTAGGCCTCGGTTTCCACGATGCGGCCCACCGTCCAGGTTCCGTCGTCCTCCCGGCGGTGAAGCAGACAGCCCAGCACCTCCCTGGCCACGGTCAGGCAGTCCCGGTCGTAGTAGGCGACCGGGAGCAGCTTCCCGCGAGGCCGGCGGGCCGGTTTCATCCCGGTAGGGGCTTCGGGCCCGGCGATCATCGCGGTCCGGCGCTCTTCACGCCCGCGTCGGCGAGAACTTTCCGGAGTTCCCGCTCGATCGCGTCCCGGGCGGCGGGACTCGTCCCCTCCGCCCTGAGCACCAGCACGGGCTGGGTGTTGGAGGCGCGCACCAATCCCCATCCCTCGTCGAAGGTCACCCGGGCGCCGTCCACCTCCACCACCTCGTGGGTGGACCGATAGAGGTCCCGCACCCGCTCCACGACCTCGAACTTCAGATCGTCCGCGCATTCGA
>CAYRIJ010000352.1:887-3887 GCA_964424285.1 uncultured bacterium | reverse complement strand
CCTGGCCCGCGGGGCCGCGCGGAGCTACACGTCCCGTCCCGCCGATCCCACCGAGCGGCGGGATCTCCTGGAGCGCCTCGCCCGGGGGGACTGAGGCTCGCTACCGGCATGATTTCCCGGAAATTTGACATCACTTGGTCGAAGTAGTAGGTTCGTTACTTTCTGGGCTTTTGGAACCAATTGCTTGTTGCTGGAAGCCCGCATCGCCGGTCCCGGGACGGCATCACCGCAACCCAGCCTACCCGGGACGCGTCCCGGCCGCCTGCGTCGATCTCCCTAGGCCGCGCCGGGGCGTCACCTGTCGCTGAACCGACCTCAGGGGGTCCTTCATGATTCGAAAGCATCTGTGTCTGCTCCTCGCCGTCGTGTTGTCGTCGATCGCCGTTCCCATGGGCCGCGCCGCCGCGGCCCCGCGGGCGGACCTGCCGACCACGATGGCCGCACGCCGCGCCTTCAGCGGAAACGACCTGTCCGGGAAGGACGGTCCGCTGGCCAAGATGGGTTGGGACCTGGCCCTCCTGGCCGAGGAGTACCGCGCGTTCCAGGCCCAGGCTGCGCCCGGCGCGGCCTTCCGGCCCAGCAATCCCGGCCTCCGGATCGAGGACGGCCGGGTGCTGGTGGAGATCGTGCCCGAGGGCGACGCGCGGATCGTCGCCGGCGAACTGGGCGCGGTGGGGATGCGGGTGACCGGAACCACGCCGCACCTCGTCTCGGGCTATCTGCCCATCTCCGCGATCGAGGCCGTGGCCGGACTGTCCGGTGTGCGACAAGCCTACCCGGACACCTGGTTCGTCCAGGCGGGGGCGGTGGCCAGCCAGGCCGACTCCGCCCTGCGCACCGACGACGTCCGCGCCAACCTGGGCTTCGACGGCACGGGGGTCACGGTCGGCGTCCTCTCCGACAGCTACAACTTCCTGGGCGGGGCGGCCGCCGACGTGGCCTCGGGCGATCTCCCCGGAACCGGGAACCCGGAGGGATTCACGACGCCGGTCAACGTCCTCGCCGACGGCAGCAAGACCGACGAGGGGCGCGGCATGTGCCAGCTCGTTCACGACATCGCCCCGGGGGCGGCCCTGGCCTTCGCCACCGCGAACGGAGGGCAGGCCGCCTTCGCCAACAACATCACCGCCCTCCGGACCATCGCGGGGGCCGGCGTGGTGGTGGACGACGTGATCTACCCCAGCGAGCCCATGTTCCAGGACGGGGTGGTGGCCCAGGCCGCCGACGCCTGCAATGCCGCCGGGGTGCCCTACTTCTCCGCCGCGCTGAACTACGCTCGCCAGGGCTACCAGACCGCCTTCCGGAACGGCGCGGCCTTCGGATCCGGCGCCTTCCCGTCGGCCTCGGGCGCCCCGTCCTTCCAGGGCGGAACCGCCCACGACTTCGATCCCGGGGCGGGCACCGACGTGATGCAGCAGTTCACCTTGGCGGACTCGGCCACCCTCACGATCTCGTTCCAGTGGGACCAGCCGTTCTTCTCGGTCAGCGGCGCCCCCGGGTCGGCCAGCGACCTCGACGTCTACGTCCTGAACGCGGCCGCGGACACCGTGGTGGACGGATCGGTCAACAACAACGTCGGCGGGGACCCGCTGGAGTACCTGAGCTTCCGGAACCTCACCGGCGGGACCGCGACCTTCAACCTCATGCTCGTCCTGCGTTCGGGCGCCGCGCCGGGGACGATGAAGTACATCGTGTTCAAGTCCCCCGGCGCGTTCGACGAGTGGGTTCCCTCCGACGGCACGATCTTCGGCCATCCCAACGCCCTGGGAGCGGTGGCCACCGCCGCCGCCCCGTTCTTCTGGACCCCCGAGTACGGCGTGACCCCGCCGATGGTGGAGGGATTCTCCTCCAGCGGGACGACGCCGATCCTCTTCACCACCTCGGGGGCCTCGACGTACGACGGCCGGACCCAGAAGCCCGAGATCACCTCGGTGGACGGGGTCAACACCACCTTCTTCGGCGGGGACATCAATGCCGATCCCGATACCTTCCCCAACTTCTTCGGGACCTCGGCGGCGGCGCCCAACGCGGCGGCGGTGGCGGCGCTGATGCTGGAGTCGGTTCCCGCGGCCACCCCCGCCCAGATCCTCGCCGCGCTCCAGAGCTCGGCCATCGACATGGGACCCCCCGGGTTCGACAACACGACCGGGGTGGGCCTCATCCAGGCCCCGGGCGCCCTGGACGCGATCGATCCCTGCATCCTGACCTGCCCCGCGGACATCACCGTGGCCAACGATCCCGGAAACTGCTCGGCGGTGGTCACGTTCTCCGCCACCACCTCCGGGAACTGCGGACCGGTGACCTGCGCCCCGCCCTCGGGGAGTACGTTTCCGGTCGGGACGACCGCGGTCACCTGCACGGCGTTCAGCGGGGAGACCTGCACCTTCGACGTCACGGTGAACGACACCGAGGCCCCGACGATCACCTGCCCGGCGCCGGACACCGTGGAATGCACGGCCAGCGGCGGCACTCCGGCCGACGATCCCCAGCTCGCTTCGTTCTTCGGGGGGGTGACCGCCGACGACAACTGCGGTCCGCCGGTGGTGGCCAACGACGCGCCCTCGTTCTTTCCCGAGGGGACGACCGACGTGATCTTCACCGCCACCGACAACGCCACCAACGCCGCCGCCTGCACCACCCAGGTGACGGTGGTGGACACCACCCCGCCGGACATCATGGCGGCGCTCAACCGCGACTGCCTCTGGCCCCCGAACCACAAGCTGGTCCCGATCGAGGCCACGGTCACGGTGAGCGACATCTGCGACCCGAACCCGACCTTCGTCCTGGAGTCGGTCACGAGCAGCGAGCCGGACAACGGCCACGGGGACGGCAACACCGTGGACGACATCCAGGACGCGGACACCGGGACCGACGACACGGTGTTCGCCCTTCGTTCCGAGCGGCAGGGGGGAGGATCCGGTCGCATCTACACGATCATCTACCGGGCCATGGACTCCAGCGGGAACACGGCCCGGGACACGACCGCGGTCCGGGTTCCCC
>CAYRIJ010000352.1:0-877 GCA_964424285.1 uncultured bacterium | reverse complement strand
CCTCCACCGGCTCCGGACTGAACGCGAGCGCGCTCTCCTACACGTTGGTCGTCCCCTCCGGAGCCGATTTCGACGCCTCGCAGGTGCTTCCCCTCACCGCCTACGTGGGGAACACCCACGGGGTGGTCACCCCGACCTATCACGCCATGGCCGAGGTGACCGGGGACGGCGTCCCGGACCTGGTGCTCCTCTACGACGGAAACGCGGTCCGGCGCCTCCGGGATCTCTCGAGCGATCTGGGCACGGATCCGGGGAAGGTCAAGGCCGCTCCCCGGCCCCTTCCCCTGGGGCTCCACTTCCGCACGGCCGCGGGGACGGACTACCTGGCCCCCGACATCCTGGATCTGGGGTCTCCGATCGTGATCCAGGCGCTTCTCCCCTGGGGAAGCGGGAACGACACCGGAGCGCCTGCCGATCCGGGAGACGGGGGTGAGGGCCCCTCCATTGCCCAGGAGCCCGGGACGCTGGTGCTTCCCGCCGGGGGTCCGGTGCGGGTGGATGTGTACAACGTGCTCGGCGAGCGGGTGCGGACCCTGGTACACGAGGACCTGTCCGCCGGCGCCCATCGTATCACCTGGGACGGCCGGGACAGGGCGGGCCGGACCATGCCGAGCGGCATGTACTTCTACCGCATCCAGGCTCCGGGGATGCGGCAGGTGAAGAAGGTGTTCATCGTGCGCTGAGCGGGGAAGAAGGAACGGGATACGCGGGGCGGGCCCGGTGACGGGTCCGCCCCGTACCCTGCAAAACCCCCGGCCGAAGGCGGTCCGGTGCGAGGCGGATCAGGATCCCGGCCGCGGAAACACCACCGGGCTCAGGTGCCCGTCGCGATCCCGGGCCCGCACCCCGATCACCACGTCGTCCTTGGAGACCGGCA
>CAYRIJ010000351.1:1771-3891 GCA_964424285.1 uncultured bacterium | reverse complement strand
CTCGGCCCGGGCTTACTTCGAGGACCCTCCCCAGGCACCGAAGCTCCTGGCTATCGCTCCTCATCGGTACGGCGGCCGCGGCGATTCTCGGGGTCGCCGGGACCGCGGGCGCCCCCGTGCCTCCGGCGACGCCGGGGAAGGATCTCTTTCCCCCGCTCCCCGGGACCCGGCCCCCGCTCGCCACCCAGGGCTTCGACATCGCCCGGTGGGAGCACGGGGGAATGAACCCGCTCTCGAACTGGCCGACCGCCGACCCCGATCCCCCGGTGGACGTCCTCCACTACGATCTCGCGGTCACCTTCGACGTGGTGAACCCGATCGTGAACGGCACCGCCACCCTCACCCTGGTCTGGGGTAGCGACCCCGACGACGTGCTCCGGCTGGACCTGGTGGGCATTCCCGCCGCCGCGGTCCGGGACGGCCAGGGAAACCCGCTCGCCTTCACCCAGGACGCCACCGGCCTCGACATCACCGTGGTCCCCGCCCCGGTCCGGGGCGACACCGTCACCGTGGCCATCGACTACGGCGGCACCGTGACCTCGGGGTACTACGTGAGGAGCCAGGTGGCCTACACCTTCGTGGAGCCCCAGGACGCCCGCCACTGGTTCCCCTGCCAGGACGAGCCGTGGGACAAGGCGACCCTGGCCATGCACGGCCGGGTGCCGGCGGGGAAGATCCTGGTCTCGAACGGGGTCCTGGACTCCACCGTCACCGTGGGAAGCGACCTCGTCTACCACTGGCACGAGAACCATCCCCTGGCCACCTACCTCATGTGCGCCTCGATCTCCGACTATTCGCCGATCACCCAGGCCTCGGCCGTGACCCCGCTGACCTGGTACGTCTACCCCACCCACACCACCGCCGCCCGGAACACCTTCAAGTACGTGGACGAGATGGTCGCGTTCTACGACAGCACCCTCCACCCCTATCCCTTCGACAAGTACTCCATGTGCGAGTCGGACCTCGGCGGGGGAATGGAGCACCAGACCGCGACGCTCCTGGGGAGCGCCATCGTGACCGGCGGGTACACCTACGAGTGGGTGGTGGCCCACGAGCTGGCCCACCAGTGGTTCGGAGACCTGGTCACCTGCGCGAGCTGGCAGGACATCTGGCTGAACGAGGGGTTCGCCACCTTCTACGAAGCGGTCTGGCAGGGAGAGTTCTACGGCGGGACCACCTTCGACGACCGGATGCAGAACGCCCAGAACGTGGTGTTCAACATCGAGTCGGGGGGAGGCGACATTCCCATCCTCGATCCGCCCCCGGCCCAGACCTTCAGCGGGATCATCTACTACAAGGGGGCCTGGGTGCTCCGGATGCTCCGCGACCTGATCGGGAAGAGCGCCTATGACGCGGCCATCCGGGACTACCTGAACGCCCACGCCTTCGGAAACGCCACCACCGCCGACCTCCAGGCGGCGATGGAAGCCCGCTACGGCCAGCCCCTGGGGTGGTTCTTCGACCAGTGGCTCCTCGGGACCGGGCACCCGCACCTGAGCTACGCCATGATCCCCGCCCAGTTCACCGACGGCTGGCACGCCCTGATCGACCTCCGCCAGACTCAGGGCACCACCCTCTTCCGGTTCCCCCTGGAAATCACCGTCACCACCACCGCCGGGGACACCACGGTGACCGGTTGGGTGGAGACCGATCACGACGTGCTCGATTTCCCGGTCCCGGCCGAACCGGTGAGCGTGGTCATCGACCCCGCCAACAAGATCCTCGACGAGCACATCCAGAACGCCACCACCTCGGCGCCGGTCACCCTGCCGGTCGCCGCGCTCCGGGCCTGGCCCAATCCCTTCACGCGCGCCCTCCACGTCTCCGGCGCCCCCGGGAAGGGGGCTCCCGGACGGGTGGAGGTCTACGACGTGCGCGGACGACGGGTGCGAACCCTGGCCGCCACTTCCGGGGACCTGCTCTGGAGCGGCGACGACGATCGGGGGCGGTCGCTTCCCCCCGGGGTCTACTTTCTCCGGACCCCGTCCTCGGCCGGGGCGATCCGGGTGGTGCGGCTTTCCGGAAGCCGGTAGCGCGTTGATTGAGGCAGATCCCGGGTTCGAGTTCGTCGAGCACACCGCGGACGTGGGGGTGCGGGGCCGGGGCCGCGATCTCCCCGA
>CAYRIJ010000351.1:0-1671 GCA_964424285.1 uncultured bacterium | reverse complement strand
CCCGCGCGCCACGATCTCCGGACCGAGGTCAAGGCGGTGACCTGGCACGACCTCGAGCTCCGCGAGGCGCCCGGAGGGTGGGAAGCGCGGGTGCTCCTGGATATCTGAGGTCCGGTGGACCGGCCCCGGCGGCCGCGGGGGCCGGAGCGGGTGGAGGAGGTGAGCGCACATGCCGATCCAGCTTCGCTCCGCGGGGCGGAACATCTGGGAGGTGGAGGCCCGCCCCGACGCGCGGGTCCCCGCCCGGCTGGTGGCCTCGGAGGAGCTGCTCCCGAGCATCCGCGCGGACCAGGAATCCCTCCGCCAGCTCCAGAACGTGGCCACCCTTCCCGGCATCCTGGGCGCGGCCTGGGCCATGCCCGACATGCACATGGGGTACGGATTCCCCATCGGCGGGGTGGCCGCCACCGATCTCGAGGAAGGCGTGGTGAGCCCGGGAGGCGTGGGTTACGACATCAACTGCGGGGTGCGGCTCCTGGCCTTCGACCTCGCCGAGCCCGAGGTGCGCCCGCGGCTCGAGGAGATCGTGAACCGCCTCTTCGACACCATCCCCTGCGGGGTGGGCCGGGGAGGCGACGTCAAGGCCGGTCCGGTCGAGATGAAGCGCGTGCTCACCAGCGGCGCCCGGTGGGCGGTGGACCGGGGATTCGGAACCGCGTCCGACCTCCGGCACATCGAGGAGGAGGGAAGGATCGAGGGCGCCGACCCCGCCGAGGTGAGCCCCCAGGCCATGGCCCGGGGGAAGGACCAGCTCGGGACCCTGGGCTCGGGAAACCACTTCCTGGAACTGGGGGTGGTGGACGAGGTGTTCGAACCCGACGCCGCGCGGGCCCTGGGGCTCGAGCCCGGGCGGGTCACCCTGATCCTCCACACCGGGAGCCGGGGCCTGGGCCACCAGGTCTGCACGGATTCCCTGAAGCGGATGAAGCCGGCCATGCACCGTCACGGGATCCGCGTCCCCGATCCCCAGCTCTGCTGCGTGCCCATCGCCTCGGCCGAGGGGAAGGCGTACCTGGGGGCGATGAACGCGGCGGTGAACTTCGCCTTCGCCAACCGGCAGATTCTGGCCGCCAAGGCGGTGGAGGGCCTGGCGCGAGGCCTCGGCGGGCGGGCGGAGGCGCTGGGGGCGCGCACGATCTACGAGGTCGCCCACAACATCGCCAAGATCGAGACCCACACCGTGGAGGGAAAGCGCCGCCGGGTGTGCGTGCACCGCAAGGGCGCCACCCGCGCCTTCCCCCCCGGCCATCCCGATCTTCCCCGGGACTACCGTCACCTGGGCCAGCCGGTGCTCATCCCCGGCGACATGGAGCGCTACAGCTTCGTCCTGGTCGGGCGCGAAGGGTCGATGACCCATACCTTCGGATCGAGCTGCCACGGGGCCGGGCGGCGGCTGAGCCGGACCGCGGCGCGGAAGGCGGCGGGGGGCCGGGCCGTCGCGCGGGAGATGGCGGCGCGCGGGATCCTGGTGCGCTCGGCCAGCCGGCGCACCGAGGCCGAGGAGATCGCCGACGCCTACAAGGACGTGGCCGAGGTCGTGCAGGCGGTCGAGGCGGCGGGGTTGAGCGCGGTGGTGGCGCGGTTGCGGCCGATCGCGGTGGTGAAGGGGTAGGGGTTCGATGTGCGGTCGTGCCGGCCCGGGCACACCGGGAGGCGCCCTCAGCCGCGCAT
>CAYRIJ010000350.1:0-3894 GCA_964424285.1 uncultured bacterium | reverse complement strand
CCGCGGGAGGAAAGCTTTGGGTGTGCGGGTCCCAGACCGCGGCCGGCATGATGCGAGGCTTCGCCGGACACCCGTACGTCTACCCGCTGGCCCCCCGTCCGGGCGACTTCGCCTACGACTTCATGAAGCTGGCCTCGAGCCGGATCGATAACACCGCGCTGTCGTCGAGCCGACCCGGCGACAGCATGATCGGGGTGGATCCCTTCCCCGGCGTGCCGGCGGTCTACCCGGCCATGGCCGCGGACACCACCCGGTCGAACCCCTTCCGGTTGGGCCCCTACGCCGACGTGGTCATCGACCCGATCGAGGAGGCGGCGATCCCGGACTTCCCGGCCACCGGGCAGATCGACTCGCTCTACGTCCACCGCTCGGCCGATCCCGCCTCGCCCCACGACGGCAAGCTCACCGCGATCCGGTACCGGGATCTCGACCCCAACCGCTCCCAGGGCCGCACCCAGTGGTTCGGCTTCGACCTGTACTGGATGAGGAAGGACCAGGCCCAGGAGATGTTCAACCGCACCATCGACTGGTTCCGGGAGGAATCGGCGCCCTGATCCACGGGGCGTCCCCCGGACCCGCGGGGGATGCGGGTGGCGGCCCCCCGGCCGCACGGTCCGGAGCCAACGCACGAAGCCCCCGGCGCCGGCCGGGGGCTTCGAATCGCATCGGGGTGAGCGACCGGGTCAATCCTTCAGGTAGCGCTCCAGCCACTCCAGGACATGGTCCCACCACACCCGCCGGTTCTTCGGTTTCAGCACCCAGTGCCCCTCGTCCTCGAAGTAGAGGAGCCGCGAGGGGACGCTTCGGCGCTGGAGCGCGGTGAAGAGATCCAGGCCTTCGCTCACCGGGCAACGGAAGTCCTGCTCCCCCTGGATCACCAGCATGGGGGTCTTCATCTTCTCGACGTGGAGATGGGGAGACCACTTCCGGTACTCCTCGGGGGCCTCCCAGGGCGCTCCCCCGAACTCCCACTCCGAGAACCAGAGCTCGTCGGTGGCCCAGTCCATCATCTCGGTGTTCATGATGCCGTCGTGACTCACCAGGCATCGGAACCGGTCGCTATGCCCGGCGATCCAGTTCACCATGAACCCGCCGAAGCTGGCCCCGGCGGCCGCGGTCCGCTCGGGGTCGCAGTAGTCGAAGGTGGCGAGCACGTGGTCGAAACCCCGGGAGAGGTCCTCGTAGCAGGCTCCCCCCCATTCCCCGCGGATAGCGTCCACGAACTCCTGGCCGTAGCCGGTGCTCCCGCGGGGGTTGATCATCACCGTCACGTAGCCCTGGGCGGCGAAGAGCTGGACGTTCCACCGCTCGTGGAAGTCCAGACCGAACATGCCCTGGGGTCCGCCGTGGATGAGGAACACCGTGGGGTACTGCTTCCCCGCCTCGAACCGGGGAGGCTTGACGATCATGCCGTGCACCCGCGCCCCCTCGGCCCCCTCGAACCAGAAGTCCTCGGACTCGTTCATCTCCAGCCCGGCCAGGTTGTCCGCGTTGAGGCGCGTCAACGCCTCGGCCGTTCCCCCCCCCACCGGCACCCGCATGATCTCCGGCGGCGCGTTCAGGGTCTCCCGGGCGAACACCAGCCACTCCCCGTCCGGGGAGACCGCGGGATCGTGGTCGGTGGCGTGGCCGGTCAGCTCCGCCGGCTCCCCGCCGTCGGCGTCCACCGCGTAGAGCCGGGTCCGCCCCTCGTCCTGGGCGGCGAAGTAGATCCGCTCTCCGTCCGGGGACCACACCGGGGCTCCCGCCGATCCTCTGAGCTTGGGAGCCGCCTCTCCGATCGCTCCCGTCGCCCGGTCGTAGACCAGAAGCTCCCGCTTGTCCGCCTCGTACCCCGCCCGCCGCATGCCCAGGTAGGCGATCCGGGAGCCGTCGGGCGAGTAGGCGGGAAAGGCGTTGCATCCGGGCCAGGGGCTGATCCGTTTCGGTTCCGCCGCCGGGCCGGAGACCGGCGCCGTCCAGAGATTGGTGTTGGTGGAGAGGGCCTGGGCCTCGTCCCGCAGGGACACGAAGCAGACCTCCTCGCCGTCGGGAGACACCGCGTAGTCCGGATCCCCGGTGAGGGAACGCGGCGGCACCGGGTAGGGGCCGGGAGTGAGGTCCGTCGCACTCCCGCTCTCCACGTCCACCGCGAACAGGTGGTCGACCTTGTCGTCGGTCCAGGTGTCCCAGTGCCGGAACATGAGCCGGTCGATGACCCGGTGCGCGGGTTTCTCCTTCTCCCGCTCCTTCGTCCGCCGGGCGATCTCGGCCTGATCGGCGGTGTCGCGATAGACCGGAGAGACGGCCAGGAGCCGCTTTCCGTCGGGGAACCATACCGGCCGGCGCGCCCCCAGCTCCAGGGTGGTGACCTGGCGGGCCTCGCCGCCGCCCACCGGGAGGACCCAGATCTGGGGGGTCCCGCTCCGGTTCGAGGTGAACGCGATCCGCTTTCCGTCCGGCGAGAACGTGTGATCGCCGTTCGAGGTTCCGTGCCGGGTGATCTGAACCGTCTCCCCGCCGTCCAGCGGCACCCGGTAGAGATGGCTCACGTTCCGGTTCTCGCCGGGGTCGGGGCGGGTTCCCACGAAGAACACCCAGGCGCCGTCGGGAGACACCCGAGGCCGGGAGGCCCGGGTCTGGGCCAGAAGATCGTCGAACCGAAGCGGCCGTTTCGTGCTCATGCGCTCACCTCCCACACGTCTCCCGCGTTCAACAACGCCCCCAGGTCCCCTTCGCCCCGCTCCTCGCGCACCCGCTTGACCTGATCCCACAGGTTCTTCTCCAGGGCCGGGACCTTCACGTCCCGGAACACCCCGATCGGCACCGGGAACTCCGGAGGCTCCAGCCGGCTGAGAGCGAAGGCCAGGGTGGGGTTGGGATCGTGGGTATCGTGGACCACCAGGTCCGACTGCTCGAACCCTTCGCCGAGGGTCACCGTCTCGTAGCGGGTGCCGGTCCATCTGAGACCCTTGTTCCTGCCCGCGCCGAAGACGATCGGCTTCCCGTGCTCCAGCTCCAGGTTCATCTCGTCCCGGGTCCCCCGCTCGGTGAAGCTCTCGAACGCCTTGTCGTTGAAGATGTTGCAGTTCTGGTAGATCTCCACGAACGCGGTCCCCGAGTGCGCCGCGGCGGCCTTCAGAACCTCCATCAGGTGTTTCTGGTACACGTCCACCGAGCGCGCCACGAAGGTGCACTCGGCCCCCAGCGCCAGGCTCAGCGGGTTGAGCGGCCGGTCCACCGAACCGTACGGGGTGGACTTGGTCCGCTTGCCGATCTCCGAGGTGGGTGAGTACTGGCCCTTGGTGAGCCCGTAGATCCGGTTGTTGAACATGAGGATCTTGAGCCCCACGTTTCGCCGCATGGCGTGGATCAGGTGGTTCCCGCCGATGGAAAGCGCGTCCCCGTCGCCGGTCACCACCCAGACGTCCAGGTTGGGGTTGGACAGCTTCACCCCGGTGGCCACCGCCGGCGCTCTCCCGTGGATGGTGTGGAAGCCGTAGGTGTTCATGTAGTAGGGGAAGCGGCTGGAGCAACCGATCCCCGAGATCACCACGAAGTTCTCCCTCGGAATCCCGAGCTGCGGGAAGATGGACTGCACCGCGTTCAGGATCGCGTAGTCCCCGCAGCCGGGACACCAACGGACCTCCTGGTCGGTCTGGAAGTCCTTCTTGGATAGAGCGGCGCCGCCGGGCGGAAGAGCCTGGCGACGCGCCGCGACGAGCGGCAGCGCGAGTTGCTGGAGACGGTGTTGGCAGAAGCCGACCCGAAGACGGCGGTGATCGGCTCGGCGCTCGCCGAGTTGCTGGAGTTCGCTCCGATCCTGAAGGGCGCCATGACGGAGGTCGCAAGCGCGATCGGCGATCCGGCGCAGCGGTTGGACAAGCTGACAAGGCCGCTACAAATGTATGCGAA
>CAYRIJ010000349.1:0-3895 GCA_964424285.1 uncultured bacterium | reverse complement strand
TCCTGCCCCGGACCCACCGCCGTCCCGGCCAGGCAATCCGGCGCGAAAGCCAGGGTGTAGGTCCCCGGAGCCAGGGGGGCGGCCAGCGGAATCCGAAGCGTTCCCGGTTCCGGGGTCTCCTCGTAGGCCAGGTGCGCCCCCGGCGGGTCGAGCCGGAAAGGCTCCGGACAGGACGTCGCGAAGGGGCCTCCCCCCAGGATCACCTCGAGCACGCCCCCCGCCGCGCGGTTCCGGTAGGCCACCGTCGCCAGCACCGGCGGGCGGGTGTCGGCCGGAATCGCGGGCACCGGGAACACCGCCCGGACCGCGCCCCCCAGGGGGAGCCCGTCGGTGTCCCAGGCCCCGATCACCTCCAATGAGTCCGGCGGGGGACCGCCGAAGGACACCAGCATCCGGGCGCCGTCCCGGTCCACCTGCGCCGCGTCGGGGGGTTCCCCGACGCCTCCCACCCAACCCCGCACCTCCTCCGGACCCGCCGCGAGCGGCGGGTCGAAGGAGAGGGCCAGCCGGCCGGGGGTGAGCCAGGTCGGGACCGGACGCTGGGGCTCGCGCGCCAGGAGGATCGCCGGCGCCCGGTCGCAGTCGGCGAGCAGGGTCTCGTAGCGCACCCGCGCCCCCAGCGACACCGTGTCGCGTACCGATCGCGCCCCCGCCGGGACCGGGATCGCCCGGAACCCGTCCCCGTTGCTGCTCCGGTAGATCGTGCCCAGGGGAGCGCACCCGTCCTCCTCCCACTCCACCACGAGGCGCAGCCGGGCATCGGCGGTCGGCCCGGCCCGCACCACGCGAAGCGGCGAGCCGTCCACTCCCGCCGTCCCTCCGGACACCAGCACCACGGCTTCGCCGGGGGAAGAGATCCCGGTGGTGGCCCCCGTCCAGAGAGGGATCGCGGTGCGGCCGCCCGCCGAAACCCCGTGCGGGAAGATCCCGCTCCCTTCCACACGAGCCAGGTCGCTGGTGAAGAGCGGCTCCCACGAAAGCCCGTTCCCCTCGATCCGGACCGCGTCGTACCGGTTTCCGCGGCGGAGGACCACCCGCGAGGAATCCGCGTCCAGGGCGGGAGGCCAGGCCAGAAGCTCCAGGTCCGATGCGGGGATGAGCCCCCCGAAGGCCAGCGAGGGTCCGGGGAGAGGCCCCAGGCTCGTCCAGTCCCATCGCCGCACCCGGACCGCCCCGCGTTCCAGGTCACCCTCCGCGCCCGGGGTCGAGGGATCGATCTCGGCGGTGACCAGGGCGGGCCGGCGACCGGCGCGCGGCACCGAAACCGCGGCGAGGATCCGGGGGCCGGGCGGGCTCGCGCCGCCGAGGCTCACCGCCCCGTCCGGGGTGAGCCGGAAGAGCACCAGGGCTCCGTTCTCGTCGGGGAACACCGCCTCCGGGCGGCCGTCTCCGTCCAGGTCCGCCGCCGTCCCCCGGGTGGAGAGCCTCCCTCCGCTCCCGGCCACGTCGGCGGTCACCACGTAGCCCCGCTCGGGATCCGACCGCAGGATGCGCAGGCGGTTCTCCTCCACTTCCAGGAGCCGCACCCCCTCCGGCGTGTCGACGAAGCCGACCGGCACGCCGTCGTCCATCCCCGGCTGGAAGATCGGCCGGTCCGGAAAGCCCCCGGGATGTTCCGCTTCCCACACGCTCCAGCCGTCCAGCCGGTACACCACCAGCTCGGCCAGCCCGTCTCCGTCCGCGTCGGCGGCGTCCATGGGGATGCCGGTGAACCGCCCGGACGAGGAGTCGACCGCCGCCGGAGGGAGCACCGTCCCCGCCCATTCGAACCGGCGCACCACGCCGTAGGGGTCCCCTCCCGCCGGCGGCCCCTCGACCAGGAACTCCGGCAGGCCGTCCCCATCCCAATCCACCGCGCGCCGCATCGGGGTGCCGGGCGGGGTCCGAACCAGTCCGGCCGCGTCCACGGTCTTCAGAGCCGGTGGAACCTCGATGGTCCGGGTCGCCAGGAGCGCCTCCTCTCCGCTCCCCCCCGCTCTCCCGTAGATCCGCGCTTCGGACGTCCCCACCGGGATGGGCCCCCGGAGCCTCACCGCGTGGTGGGTGGCCACCGAGACCTCGCGGGCGAAGGCCGATACGACCTGGCCCACCGCCAGGCGCGCCGCCCCCTGATAGGGGGAGGACGACCGCCAGGTGGCGACCGCGTCCCAGCCCCGCTCCGCCGAAGCCTGAAGCTCCAGGACCAGATCGTCGATCGGAAGCTCGGCGGGGGGAACGCGGAACCGCACCCGCTTCTCCAGGGGGACCGGCCCCCCGACCCACGCCCGGAGGCGGGCCACCCAGGCCCCGGTGTCCAGGCCGGCGGGAACGAACACCCCCAGGCTCTCCGCCACGACCTGGCGGGGGGATGCGGCGACCAGCACCCGCTCGCCCGGGAGATCGCCGGCCGGCCCGCCGGCCGGAGGGGCCTTCGCCGAGGCCTCGGGGAGAACGGTCAAGGTCCACCGGGAAAGCGATGCCGCGCTCACCGTGCCCGCAACCTGAAACCCGTCCGGGCGGCGCTCGACCCCGGTCAGATCCACCAGCGGCGGAGCCGGGCCGGGGGCGACCGCCGCCGCGGCGTCGAGGAGGCCCCACCCCGCGTCGCGGGTCCATCCCTCCGTCGCCCCGCCCGCGCTGAGACGCAGGCGGCCGGCGACCTCCTCCGCGGTCCAGGAAGGGAACGCGCTCCACACCAGGGCCGCGGCCCCCGCCACCATGGGGGCGCTGAAGGAGGTGCCCCCGGTGTTGGCGTACCCGCCGCCCAGGGCGGTGGTGAGGATCGGCACGCCGGGGGCCAGGAGGTCCAGGTCCTCGCCCCAGGTGGAGAAGCCCGCCCGCCGGAAATCGGAGCCGATCGCCCCCACCGAAAGCGCCCCCGGATAGGCGGCGGGATAGAACGCGGTGTCTCCGGGGGTGTTCCCCGCGCTGGCCACCACCAGGGCCCCCCGGTCGACGGCGTAGGCCACCGCGGCCCGGATGAGCGGCGCGTCCACCACGTCGCCCCAGGAGAGGTTCAGCACCTGCGCTCCGCGATCGGCGGCGTAGATCACCGCGGCGGCGGCATCGTCCTCCTGGAGAATCGCGGGGAGAAAGGGCAGGGCGGTTCGAAAGCCCGCGCGCACCGCGAGAATCCGCGCTTCGGGAGCCACCCCGGCGATCCCGATGCGGTTGTTGCGGGTGGCCGCGGCCGTTCCGGCCACCGCGGTTCCGTGGCCGAAGTCGTCGGTGGGGTCGGGGTCGCGGACCAGGTAGTCCCCGGTTCCCGGCAGACCGGGCGCGTCGGTGAAGTCGTAGCCGAAGACGTCGTCCACGTAGCCGTTCCCGTCGTCGTCCACCCCGGGCTCCCCGTCCCGCTCGGCGGCGTTCACCGCGATCCGCGCCGCCAGGTCGGGGTGGGTGAGCTCGACTCCGGTGTCGATCACCGCGATCAGGACCCCGGCTCCCCGGGTCCGGTTCCAGGCCTCGGGGACGTGGACCGCGGGAAGGGCCCATTGCTGGGAGTAGAGCGAGTCGTCGGGGGCGGCCTCGAGGGGCGGGATCCCTCCGGTGGTGAACAGCACGTGGTTCGGCCCGGCGTAGGCCACCGAGGGATCGGCGGCCAGCCGCCGCGCCACCGCCTCGGGAGAGTCCGCGCCCTCGTAGCGGAGGACCCAGGCCCCGCCCGGAAACGCCGCGCGCCCCCCCGCCGAACCGGGAGGAGCCACCGCCTTCACCGCGGCCACCGTGACCCCGAGCCCCCGCGCCCGCTCCTTCCACGTCCCCGCGGCGTCCCGCCCGAGAACCCCGGCCTTCCCCGCGGTCTCCCGCCCGATCACCACCACCTCGCCGGGAACGACCCGGGGGACATCGGGGGGAAGCGGCGCCCCGAGGCCGCGCGTGCCCCATGGAAACGCCCCCGCCGCGATCCCACAGA
>CAYRIJ010000348.1:0-3900 GCA_964424285.1 uncultured bacterium | reverse complement strand
CCACCGCGTTCATGAGCTCGCGCACGTTTCCCGGCCAGTTGTAGCTCATGAGAACGCGCTGGGCCTCGCCCCCGAAATGCAGGTCGGGCCGGCCGAGGCGCTCCCGGGTCCGGCCCAGGAAATGCTCGGCGAGCAGGATGACGTCCTCTCCACGTTCGCGGAGCGGCGGGAGATGGACGGTGACCACGTTCACCCGGTAGTAGAGATCCTCGCGGAAGCGGCCCGCCTTCACCTCCTCCACCAGATCGCGGTGGGTCGCGGCGATGACGCGCACGTCCACCTTGCGGGGAATGTTCTCGCCGATCCGCCGCACCTCCCCCTCCTGCAGGACCCGCAGGAGCTTCACCTGGAGGGGCGGGGTGATCTCCCCGATCTCGTCCAGGAAAAGCGTTCCCCCGCTGGCCGTCTCCACCAGCCCGGCGTGGTCGCGCTCCGCACCGGTGAAGGCTCCCCGGCGATACCCGAAGAGCTCGCTCTCCAGGAGGTTTTCGGGAAGGGCCCCGCAGTTGACCGGGATGAAGTTCGACTCGCGCCGGGGGCCGTTGAAGTGCAGGGCCTGGGCCACCAGCTCCTTTCCCGTCCCGGTCTCCCCCTGCATGAGCACGGTGACCGAGTTGCCCACCACCCGGTCCAGCACCATGAACACCTTCTCCATGGCCTGGCTCTGTCCCATGATCCGGTCCCAGTTCGACCGCTGGCCCAGCGCCTGCTTCAGGGTCCGATTCTCCGCCTCCAGGGACTCCGCGGTCTCCTCCAACCGCTCCCGGTGGGCCGCGGTCTCCAGGGCGACCCCCGCCTGGGCGCCGAAGGCCTCGAGGATCTCCACCCCTTCCCGGTCGATCAGGCCGGCCACGTCCCGGCTGTCCACGTACAGCGCTCCCGCCGCTCCCGAGGGCCCCGGGATGGGGACGCACACCACGGTGCGCAGCGACAGCTCGCGCACCGAGCGGCGGGACATGAAGTCGGGGTTGTTGAGAGCGTCGGAAACGTAGAGCGTGCTCCCCTGATCGAGCACCCGATCGAGAATGGTGTGGCTGATCTCGGCGAGGACCGAAGGATCGCCCGGAGAGCCGTCCCGGGTGCGCGACGCGACGGTCCGGAGCTTTCCACCGCCCCCCTGCTGGAGGAGGTAGGCGCGCTCCGCGCCGGTGATCTCGAGAGCGTAGACCAGGATGCGATCCAGCAGCTCCTCGACCCGTCCCGCGCGATTCAGCGAACGGGCGATATCGAGAAGCAGCAGGAGCTGGCGCCGTCCCTCTTCCAGGGCGTGGACGCGTTCCTGCGAACGGTCCGACGCCTGGAGCAGTTCTCGACGCTCATCGGCTTCCACGGATTGCGCGGCCTGGGCCAGGAGATCTTCGGGATCCTCATGGCCGCCTTCGTCCGGAGTTCGGTCGGGATCGGGTGGGCTCATTGCATCTCCAGAACCAGGTTCGACGAAAGGCCGGAGGCGCGATTCTATATCCGGGCGGATCGACTCGCATTCTACATCAGCAGGCGGGGGTTGTAAACAAACGTTGACGAGTGGGCCAAATGACCCATTTTCAGGGACATTGGAAGGGCGGGGGTGCGGGGAACCGACGGACGAACCGGATTGAGCCCCGGCGGTCCGGAAACCAGGATCAGGCCGCCTCGCGGTACTCCTCCACCTCGTCGGTGGCCAGGCGATGGCGGCTCATGCGGTACCTGAGGGCGCCCCGACCGAGACCCAGGAGCCTCGCCGCCTCGCTCACGTTTCCATCCGCCGTGCGCAGGGCTTCCTCGATGGCGACGCGCTCGATCTCCTCCCAGGCGATCGGTCCCCCGGAGAAGTCGACCCGGAATCCCCCGCTCTTCCCCGCCGGGGCGGGGAGGTCGAGGTCCTCGATCATCGTCGCGTCATGCGGAGCGAGGAGCGCCAGGCGCTCCATGTGATTGCGGATCTCCCGCACGTTCCCGGGCCAGGGATAGGACTCGAGTTCGGGGCGGAGCTTCGGGTCGAGGCTCAGCGGGCTCCGGCCGAGCCGGCGCAAGGCCTCTTCCAGGAACGTCCCGGCCAGGTACCAGGCGTCCCCGGCCCGTTCGCGCACCGGCGGAAGCTCGAGCCGGAGGACGTCGAGACGGTAGAACAGGTCGGCTCGGAACCGCCCGTCGCGCACCTCGGCCGTAAGGTCGCGGTTGGTGGCGGCGACCAGGTGCACGTCGAGGGGGATCTCCTGACGACCGCCGAGGCGGCGGAGGCTCCGCGAATCGAGGACGCGCAGGAGCTTGGCCTGGAGACCCAGATCGAGTTCCCCGATCTCATCCAGGAAGGCCGTCCCTCCCTGGGCCAGCTCCAAGAGACCCACCTTCCCCTGGCGGGCGTCGGTGAACGCTCCCGGCTCGTGACCGAACAGCTCGCTCTCCAGGAGGTTCACCGGGATGGATGCGCAGTCGACCTCCACGAAGGGGCCGTGAGAGCGCGGGCCGAGCGCGTGCAGGCGGCGCGACGCCACCTCCTTGCCGGTGCCGCTCTCCCCGGTGATCAGCACCGTGGAGGGGCCGCCGGCGGCGATGCGGTCCAGGAGGTTGCGCACCTGGAGCATGGCCGGAGAGTTTCCCAGCATGGCAGGCGCCCCGGCCAGGGCCCGACCGCGTTCGCGGCTCTGCCACACGCGATCGGCGAGGTGACCGGCCTCCTCTTCCAGGGTGGTTCGGGCCAGGAGCCCGCGCGGCCGGTGGGAGGCGGCGAGGCGGTCCACCTCGCTTTCCCCTTCGGGGGCGATCCACACCGTCTGGCATCTCGGGCTCAGCCGGCGGAGGCTCTCCACCAGGCGGTCCATGCCGGGATCCGGCCCCGCGGACAGCAGGGCCAGGGAGGGATCCGCCGTGGATTCACCCAGGATATCCACCGCGCCCTCGGCCCGGGCGAAGGCCAGGACGTGATGGCCGTTCTTGCCGAGGACCCCCCGGACCCGCTCCCGGAGTTCCTGCTCCGGCTCGACCAGGAGAATGGTGAGGGGCATCAGCGCTTCTCCGCCTTCTCGATCTCGTCCCGCACCCGCGCCGCCTGTCCCTTCAGGTAGTCGTTCTGGGGATCGACCCCCAGCGCCTTCTCCGCGAAGTCGAGGGCCTGGCGGAGCTGTCCCCGGACGAGGGCGATTTCGGTGAGGGTGTCCAGCACTTCCCAGGAATTCGGGGCCTCGGACTGCGCTTCGGTGGCCAACCGGAACGCCTCGTCCAGGTTCACCCGGTGCTGGACGTAGAACCAGGCCAACCCGTTCTTGGGGTCCGCGTCCCGGGGAAATTCCTCGATGGCGGTGCGGTAGAGATGGATCACCCGCGCGTACTCCCGCTCGGCGCGATCGTGGTCCCCCGCCGCCAGGGCCTCGTCGCCGAGACGGGTGTGGACCGCGGGCAGAAAGGTCTTGGCCTGGAGACGGTAGAGGCGGAGGAGCTCGGCGACCGGGGCGTCGGCGTCGTCCACCCGGAGGTCGATGTAGCGATCGTTCCCGCCGCGATATCCCCCCTTGTCCTTCACCACCAGAAGCGCGGCGGACTGCTTTCCGCGGCGATCCCCCCCGGCGTCGTTTCCCGCCTTGAGGGCGGCCAGGAGCCGTTCGGCCAGGCTTCCCCCGGACCCCTGGAAGGCATCGGCCATGGCCTGCACCACCTCCGGCCCGGCCAGGATGTTTCCCTGGACCGCGAAACCGGGCCCCTGCACCCTGCCCGCCCAGGACTCGCAGCGGTCGCCGGTGAAGGTGGCGGTGTTCCCGGCCGCGTCCACCAGAGCCAGCTGGCGGATGTCCGGCTGCTCCGCCGGGGTCAGCAGCCGATCCAGGGCCTCGGAGGCGCTGGCCCCGCGGGCCATGAGATCGAGTCCGTCCGGACCCAGGCGGGTGTCGGCGATGGCCTGGGTCGCCACCGCCCCCACCCCCGCCC
>CAYRIJ010000347.1:0-3905 GCA_964424285.1 uncultured bacterium | reverse complement strand
TACGAGCTGGGGCGGGTGGCTCTGCGCGAGGCGTTGGAGCGGGCGGGCACCGCTCCGGGAGACGTCCAGGAAGTCATCTTCGGGAACATCGCCCAGCCGGCCGAGGCCGCCAACATCTCCCGGATCATCGCGCTCCGGGCCGGCTGTCCGCTTTCGACCTCCGCCTACACCGTGAACCGGAACTGCGGCTCCGGTCTCCAGGCGGTGGCCGACGCCATGCTCCGGATCCGGCACGGCCGGAGCGACCTGATCGCGGTGGGCGGGACCGAGTCCATGTCCCAGATCCCGCTCTTCTTCCGGCCGGGGGCCAAGGCCAAGTTCGAACGGGTCATGCGGGCGCGGACGCTCCCCGCCCGCGTCTCCGCCTTCGCGTCGTTTCGCCCCGCCGACTTCTCCCCCCTGATCGGCCTGGCGGTGGGGCTGACCGACAACTACTGCGGTCTCAACATGGGAGAGACCGCCGAGGTTCTGGCCCGGGAGTTCCAGGTGTCGCGGAAGGCCCAGGACGAGCTGGCGCTCCAGAGCCACCAGCGGGCCGCGGCGGCCCAGGCGGCGGGCCGGCTGGCCGAGGAGATCGTCCCGGTCCCGCTCCCCCCCGACTACGACCGCTTCGCCGTCCGGGACGTGGGCATCCGACACGAGCAATCCATGGAAGCCCTGGCCAAGCTCCCCACCGTCTTCGACCGGCGCTACGGAAGCGTGACCGCGGGGAACTCCAGCCAGATCACTGACGGGGCGGCGGCCCTGGTCATGGCCTCGGAAAAGGCGGTCATCGGGCGCCGGTTGCCGGTGCTGGGCTGGGTCCGCTCCGTCGAGTTCGCGGGGCTCGCCCCGTCGCGCATGGGGCTCGGGCCGGTCTTCTCCACCCCCAGGGCCCTCGCCGCGGCCGGGGTGTCGTGGAAGGACGTCGATCTCATCGAGATGAACGAGGCGTTCGCGGCCCAGGTCATCGCCAACGAGACCGCCTTCGCTTCGGACGCCTTCGCCCGGGATGAGCTGGGGCTCATGCGCGCGGTGGGGGAGATCGACCGCGGGATCCTGAACGTGAACGGCGGGGCCATCGCGCTCGGACACCCGGTGGGAGCCACGGGGGCGCGGCTGGTCTTGACGCTGCTCTACGAGATGCGGCGGCGGGACGCGGCGCTGGGACTGGTCACCCTTTGCATCGGCGGCGGCCAGGGGGGCGCCGTGGTCCTGGAGCGCGCATGAACGAGAAACCCCAGACCAGCCTGGACTTCGAGGGTCCCTCGCGGCCCGCCCCGGACACCGCCGCGCGGGGGGTGCGCCTGGAGGTGGACCGGGCCGGCATCGGCTGGATCCTGTTCGACCTCCCCGGGGAAAAGGTGAACAAGCTCACCACCCCGCTCATGGAGGCGCTCCGGGATCTGCTCGACGACGCGCAGCGCCGGGGAGTGGCGGCGCTGGCCTTCGCCAGCGAGAAGCCGGACGACTTCATCGCCGGAGCCGACGTGAAGGAGATCGCCGGGGTGACCGACCCCCGGATCGGCCAGAACAAGTCGGCCTACGGACAGGCGGTGATGGAGGCGATCGCCCGGTTTCCCAAACCCACCGCGGCGGTGATCGCCGGGGCCTGTCTGGGGGGCGGGTTCGAGCTGGCCCTGGCCTGCCGCTACCGGGTGGCCGAAAACCGGGACGCGGTCAGGATCGGACTCCCCGAGGTGAAGCTCGGCATCATCCCGGGCTTCGGGGGGACCCAGCGTCTCCCGCGCCGGGCCGGGATCCGGACCGCCTTCGACCTGATCCTGGCCGGAAAGACCCTCCCCGCCAAACCCGCGTTCCGGCGCGGGCTGGTGGACGCCCTGGTTCCCCCGGGGATGGGACGCCGGGTGGCCCGGGAGATCCTCACCGGGTCCCGCCGGGTGACTCCCCACCGGCCCGACCGCACCGACCGTCTCCTGGCCGGGGTTCCCTTCGTCCGGAACTTCATCGCGGGCAAGGCCCGGGGCGCGGTGGCCCGGAATGTCCGGCCCGATCACTATCCGGCGCCGTTCTCCGCCCTGGAGGCGATCGTGGGCGGGTTCTCCATGGGGGAGACCACGGCCTACGGGAACGAGGCCCGGCTCCTCGGCGAGGCCATCGTCACCGAGACCTCGAAGAACCTGTGCTGGCTGTTCGAGGTTTCCTCCGAGGCCAAGACCCCGGTGGGGTTGGACCTGGCCGGGGCCGCGAAGGCCTCGCGGCTGGCGGTGGTCGGCGCGGGGGTGATGGGGGGCGGGATCGCCTGGTTGGCCGGGGAGCGCGGGCTCCCCATCCGGATCAAGGACATCGCCCCCGAGGCCCTGGAAAGCGCCGTGCACACCGCGGGGACCCTCTGGGCGAAGAGCGCGCGCCGTCGGCGGATCACCCGGAGCGAGCGCGACCGCCGGGTGGAGAAGCTCTCCTTCACCCTCGACTACACCGGCTTCAACCTGGTGGACGCGGCGGTCGAGGCGGTGGTGGAGAACCTGGAGGTGAAGCGCAAGGTGGTGGCGGAGATGGAGGCCGCGATGCGCGACGACGCGGTCATCGCCTCCAACACCTCCTCCCTCCGGATCGCCGACATCGCGGAGGGCGCCCGCCGTCCCGAGCGGATCGTGGGGCTCCACTTCTTCAACCCGGTGGACCGGATGCCCCTGGTGGAGGTGGTGGCCGGTCCGCGAAGTTCGGAGCGGGCGGTGGCCGCGGCCTACCGGCTGGCCCTGGATCTCGGGAAGACCCCCATCCTGGTCCAGGACGGCCCCGGCTTCCTGGTCAACCGTCTCCTCGCGTTCTACCTGGGCGAGTCGCTCCATCTGCTGGAAAGCGGGGCCGACCCGGTCCGGGTGGACCGCCTGCTGGCGGACTTCGGGATGCCGGTGGGACCCTACGCGTTGCTCGACCAGATCGGCCTCGACGTGGCGGAAAAAGTCACTCACGTATTGGAATCGGCCTTCGGGGACCGTCTCCCCCCCGAGGCCACCCTGGGGCGGCTCACCGCCGGGAAGCACTTCGGGAAGAAGTCCGGGCGCGGGTTCTACGTCTACGCCGCGGGCAGGAAAGGGGAGCCTTCCCCCGAAGCCCGGCAGGCGGCGGGAAACCCGGCGCTCCGCGAGTTCACCCCCGAGGACGTGGTGGACCGGCTGGTGCTCCCCATGGTGAACGAGGCCGCCCGGTGCCTGGAGGAGGGGATCGCCTCGCGCCCCCTGGACGTGGACCTCGGCATGGTCATGGGAACCGGGTTCCCGCCGTTCCGGGGCGGGCTCCTCCGCTATGCGGATCGTCGCGGGGTGGGGGCGATCGTCGACCGCCTGGAGGCCCTGGCCGGATCGGTCGGGCCCCGGCTCGCTCCCTCCGAGGCCCTCCGGAAGCGCGCCGCCGGATTCTACCCGCGTTGACGCCTTCGGGCGCCGGTCGTGAACCGGGGAGCCGGAGCGCTCCACGCTCATGACCGGACGGCTCTGGATTCTCGCCCTGGCCTGGGTCGCCTGGTGCGCTCTCCACAGCGGGCTCATCGCCCTCGGGGTGCGCGACCGGATCACCGCCGGCCTCGGACCCCGCGCGCGGTTCTACCGCCTGGGCTACAACCTGCTCGCCGCCGCGACCTTTCTCGCCGTCTTCCTGTTCGCGCGTTCCCGGGACGGCCCCGTGGTCTTCGATTGGTGGGGGGCCTGGGTCCCGGTCACCGCGATCCTTCTTCCCGCATCGCTCTACCTCTTCTGGGCGGGGGCCAAGGTCTACGACGTCGCCACCTTCCTGGGAGTCCGCCAGCTTCGCGCCGGGCGGCGGGGCCCGGGTCTCGAGGCCACCGGAGGCATCTCCCGGAAGGGGATCCTGGGCGCGATCCGCCACCCCTGGTACACGGGAGGGGTGCTGTTCCTGGCCGCCGGCCCCAAGTCCGCGTCCGGCCTGGTCACCGCGGGGGTGCT